>JBOFLG010000036.1:0-11002 GCA_051657745.1 Dermatophilaceae bacterium
TGACCACGAGGTCGTGCGGCGGAGCCATGGTGTGCGCAGTCTCCCGGAGTGCGGTGCGGCGGGCGGATTCCGACGCCAGGTTATCCGGCGGCGAGCAACGCGCCACCCCACGCCATGAGCGCTCGGTCTGCAGCGCCCGGGCCGCGGCCGGCCCACCGTGCCAACTCCTCGACGATGGACCGGTGCGACGCCATCCGCCACGCCCCCAACCAGGCCTCCTTCGATCGCGCCAGCCGGGTCAACGACCGTGACCAGGACGGACCGCGCCATACCAGCCGCTGTGCAAGCCTGCCTTCACCGGCAACAGCGCGCCGCCAGCGCCCTGCCGCGTCAGGTCGGAAGGTCGAAGGTCCGGGCGAAGGCGAGCGCCAGGTCGGCCTCCTGGTCGTCGAGCAGCATCCCGACGGCGGGTCCGAGTCGGTCGACGGGGATCGTCACGACGTTGTCCAGCGACGCGACGCAGTCGTGGTCCAGGCCGTTGCGCCTGCCGAGCGGAACCTCCGACACCACGCCCTTGACTGTGCTCGTGACCGGAGCGACGGTGACCTTCGTGAGCAGCGGCCGCGCGGCGTCTCGGGTGAGGACCAGCGCCGGGCGGGACTTGTCGAGCCGGACGATGTGGATGGGCCGCATCAGTCGACGGGCACGGGGTGGTCGACCATCCACGCAATAAGGCTGTCGAGATCATCGGGCTCGCCGCGCCGTTCAGCGAGAATCACTGCGTCACGCTCGTAGAGTCGGCGCCGAAGTTCGCGCTCAAGCGCCGATGCGACGACATCCGCGCGGCTCCGCGCAGCCCCGGACCGGACCAGCGCGTCGACCTGGGCGACGAGCGAATCGTCCAGCCGTACGGACACCTGCACACTCATGTCGATCATCATACCGGGATGGGTGACAGAATGTCACCCAGAGTGATCGTTGCCGTGGGTTCAGTCGCGGGTTCAGCGGCCCAGCACGGGTCGGGCTCCGACGGGTGCATGACCTTCACCGGTGGGGCAGCATGGCCCAAGACCGAGGTTTTCCACAGGGGGCATTATTCGGGTGCGTCGGCGTTGAATCGCCTTCTAGGGTGGGCGTTCTTGATCGCCAGGGGAGGAACTTGTCGTGAGACGTGGATTAACGGTGAGCGCTGCGCTGACCATCGCAGCCGGGTCGATCACCGGGTGCGCCGGTTCGGCACCGACGTCTCCAGCAGGCGAGCCCGACGAGGATGCCGCCACCTCACTGCTCGCCTCGGTCGAGGGCGCCTGGAGAGCCGACATCGCCAGCACGGAGAACCTCTCCAAGGGCACCGACCTGCGCTGCTATTTCGTCACCGACACGAGCGAGAATGCGCTGCTCGTGGAGTCGACGGGCAGCGTCACGGCGGCCCAGATCGGATGCGGCCCCGTGCGCCCGCTCGGCGCCGGCGACGGCGAAGTCTGGGACACCTACGCCGTGGTCCTCACCCCGAACGGCGACGGCACAGCCACCTTCGGGGAGTTCGATGACGACCAGTCCGGCCAACGCCTGGACGGCGTGGCGTTCTGGCGCCCAGACGGAGACGAGCCGAGCCCGGATGCCGACAAGCTGGCCGCGCCACCCCCGCCGCCGGCTGAGAGCCGCCTGATGGAGGTACTGGATGCTGGTCGCGGGCAGGAGGTCACGACCGAGCTTCGCACTGTCGCCGGCGATCCGCTGATCACCCCGCTCCGCTCGTTCCGGATCACGGGCCTGGCGCGAACCCAGGTTGCGCGCCTTGCCGACGGGCCGGTGCGGCCGGCATCCGGCGAGGAGTTCCTGGTGGTCCGGGTCGAGACCGGCGGGCGGTATCCGTACCCCGAGCCGGCTGCCTTCGCGGACCGCGACGTCGATGCGAGCACGCAGGTCGTGCTGGCGGTGAACGGAGACCGCAGATCCATTGCGGAGTTGGAAAGCGACGGCGCTGCGAGCCTCTCGGAGAAGACGACTGAACGGACCCTGCTCCTGTCCGTGCCGCGCGGGTCGACACCCCACCTGGTCGCGCGCACGGCTGGGAGAGAGCAGGCATTGAGCCTCGGTGACGGGCGCCGCACCTCGACGACAGCGGCGGGCTTCTACCGGAAGTCGCCGGTCGTCGGGGTCTCCACCAGCCTTCCGGCGACCACCCGTGAGGTCGGCGACTACACGACGATCCGAAGCAACGTCCGGCTCGAGGACGCGGTGCTCTCCGCATGGGACCCGCAGCAGGGCTGGGCGCCCGAGGGAAAGGCGTGGCTTCAGGTCACCTACGAGGGCGAGCTGCCATCCACGGTGTATGGCTACGACTTCCGTTGGGCCACAGGGAGTTTCACAGCCATGGCGGACGGCACGAAGGCCCCGTTCGCTGCTGATGCCGGGTCAGGAGCAGCGCTGGTCTGGCAGGTGCCGGCGTCGACCAGGAAGGTCGATATTGCGCTCACGCCTACCCTCGACCTCAGAGCCACCAGTGACGTCATCGAACCGGCGCGAGCGACAGTGCGGTTGGGGCAGGTCCGCTTCTCGGTGACGTTCCCGTAGGGGGCAGGCGGCGGTGCGTGCCGCACCGTCTCACGGCCCGAGGAGGGCGAGCGGAACGACGGCTACGCCATCCCGACGGCGGTACGCATGCTCCCCCGTCGTGACCACGACCCGGTCGACCAGCCGGTCTCGCCGAGACGCGACCGGAGCCAGTGCAGGTGGCGAACGTCGGCATCGTCGACCGTCGCGGCGAGTGTCACCTCGAGGGCGACCGTGCGCATCCCCTCGCCCTCGACGATGAGGTCGACCTCGTGCTCGGTCGTCTTGGTCCGCAGGTGTCCGACCCGAGCGTCCGCCGCTGCGGCATAGACCCGCACCGACTGGGTGACGAGCGACTCGAACAGGGCACCGAGCCAGGTTCCGGCGCCGACCGGCCTCGGGCTGCCCCTGCCGAGGAGGAGCCCGTCGCGGTCGACACCGACGAGTCGCGCGGCGAGGGCCGGATCGACGAGGTGGTGCTTCGGCCCTCGGGTCAGTCGCTGCAGGGGCGCGAAGGCGGGACTCCACGCCGGCACGGGGTCGAGCACGAAGATGCGCTGGAGATGCTGGCGGTAGACGCCCACCGTTTGGCGAGCCGGCTCAGACCGCCAGCGCTGGCTCAGCGGGCCGCGAGTCCAGGTCAGGTGCGGGTGGGAACGAGCACCTCACCGCGGTCGGCGCACTCGGCAATGTCGCGCCGGTGGTGCGACCCGGCGAGGCGCACCCGCGACACCGCCTCGTACACCCGGGCCCGCGCCTCAGTCAGCGACGTACCGGTGGAGACCACCGACAGCACCCGGCCGCCGGCCGAGACGAGCGCGCCGTCATCCGTTCGGGCTGTGCCGGCGTGCAGCACCGACGTGCCGGGTACGTCGATTGCGTCGAGGCCGCCGATGACGTCACCAGTGCGCGGTGGCGCGGGGTACCCCGACGCCGCGACGACCACGGTGACGGCGGCGTCATCCGACCAGCGCACCGGCTCGGCCTCAGCCAACCGTCCGGTGGCTGCCGCCAGCAGCAGACCGCCGAGGGGGCTGCGCAGCCGGGCGAGCACCACCTGCGTCTCCGGGTCACCGAACCGGACGTTGAACTCGATCACCCGCGGCCCGCGCGCGGTGAGCGCGAGCCCGACGTACAGCACCCCGGCGAACGGAGTGTCGCGCCGGCGCATCTCGTCGACCACCGGCTGGGCGATCCGGGTGACGACCTCGTCGGTGAGGCCGGCCGGCGCCCAGGCCAGCGGGCTGTATGCGCCCATGCCGCCGGTGTTCGGGCCGGTGTCGCCGTCGCCGACCCGCTTGAAGTCCTGGGCCGGAGCAAGCGGCACCACGGTCGCCCCGTCGCACACGCAGAACACCGAGACCTCCGGGCCGTCGAGGTACTCCTCGACCACCACCGCGCCCCCTGGCCGCGCCAGGCAGGCCCGGGCGTGAGCGATCGCGGCGTCCCGGTCGTCGGTGACCACGACCCCCTTACCCGCGGCGAGACCGTCATCCTTGACCACGTGGGGGGCGCCGAGCGCATCGAGCGCCTCCTCGACCTCGGCCACCGTGGTGCATACCCGCGCCAGGCCGGTGGGCACGTCGGCGGACGACATCACCTCCTTGGCGAAGGCCTTGCTCCCCTCCAGCCGGGCAGCCGGGGCCGACGGGCCGAAGCACGGCACCCCGGCGGCCCGCACGGCATCAGCCACCCCGGCCACCAGCGGCGCCTCCGGGCCCACCACCACGAGGTCGGCACCGAGCCGCTCGACCAGGGCCACCACCCCGCCGGCGTCGGCGACCCCGCCCGGCAATGGCTCGCAGCGGGCCAGCGCCGCGATGCCGGGGTTGCCCGGGGCGGCGACCACGGCGCGCACCGCCGGGTCGAGGGACAGGGCCTGCACGAGGGCGTGCTCGCGGGCGCCGGAACCAATGACGAGAATCAACACACCGCCCAATCTAGGCGGATGACGCCCCCGCACCATCGAGCGGATGGCGCCACGCACGCCGGGCGCCACCCTGAGGGACCCCCGCGCCAGCGACGGCCCGGCGACCGCTACAGCGACGCAGGCCGACGAGGCGCGCTCGCCACCGACCGGACCGCCGGACGCCGCGACCGCAGCCCACGTAGACTCGTTCGCTCGTGGAATGCACCCGGAGCACCTCCACTTGACTCTGGAGGAGACCCGCGTGACCGCTCCTCACCCCGGCCTACCCGAGGCTGCCGACCCGCCCGACCGCACTCCGGACATCGCCGGTGAACTCGCCGTCGAGCAGGCGCACGTCGACCGGGTGTACGCCGAGTTGGAGAAGGCGTCGCGGCGGGCCGCCGATGTCGAGGCCGACGGGCTGGCCCGGGGGCGCACCGACCGCACCGGAGATGTCCGCGACGAAGAGCTGACCGGGTTGTTCGAGCGTGACGCGCTGGTGTTCGCCGCAGCCCGGCGCCGGGCGACGATCGAGAAGCAGTACGAGGGTCTGGTGTTCGGTCGGCTCGACCTGGGCACCGAGTCGACGCCGGCCGTCGACCGGGAAGTGCGGCACATCGGCCGGCTCGGGGTGCGCGACGACGAGTACGAGCCACTCGTGGTCGACTGGCGCGCGCCTGCGGCTGCCGCCTTCTACCGGGCGACCCCGGTCGACCCGATGGGCGTCATCCGGCGCCGGGTGCTGCGCAGCAGCGGCGCTCGGGTCGTGGGCGTCGAGGACGACCTGATGGTGCCCGAGGCCCCCGACGACATCGTGGTCGTCGGTGACGGCGCCCTGATCGCCGCCCTCACCCGCAGCCGCGGCCGGCAGATGCGGGACATCGTGGCCACCATCCAGCGTCATCAGGATGAAGCCATCCGCGCGCCATCGCGGGGAGTCACCGAGATCACCGGCGGCCCCGGCACCGGCAAGACCGTCGTGGCCCTGCACCGTGCCGCCTACCTGCTCTACTCCGAGCGGCGTCGGTTCGAGAGCGGCGGCATCCTGGTGGTGGGCCCGTCGGCGGCGTACACCGCCTACATCGAGCGGGTATTGCCCTCTCTCGGTGAGGAATCCGTGGCGCTGCGGGCGCTCGGCGATCTCGTGCACGGCATGACGGCCACCCGCCCGGACCGCCCCGAGGTCGCCGCGATCAAGGGGTCCCTCCGGATCCGGCGGCTCCTGGGCCGGCTGGCATCCCGGGCGCCGGATGGCGCGCCGAGCCAGCTCCGGGTGTTTGTCGCTGGGCAGGCCGCGCGGCTCGACGAATCGGCCCTGCGCCGGGTGCGTTCGGAGGTGCTGCGCGGGCACCAGCACAACCTGGCCACGGATGCCGCCCGGTCCGCTCTCGCCGAAGCGGCCTGGCGCGCAGTGCGTCAGGGCGACCGCAGCACCTTCCTCGACGCCTTCGACGCATCTCGCGACGTCGACGAGTTCATGGCCTCGTGGTGGCGCCAGCTCGACCCGCGCGAGTTGCTGCTCTCGCTCGCCGACACCGACCACGCCTACGCGCTCTGCCGCGGGGTGCTCTCGCACGAGGAGGCCGCCGCGCTGGCGTACTCATACCGTGAGGCGCTCGAGTGCGGGTCGTGGTCGGTGGCCGACGCGGCCCTGGTCGACGACCTCGTGGCCCGGCTCGGGCCGGTGCGGGAGGCCGACCGCGAAGAGGCTGGCTTCTATGACATCGAGGAGTTCGACACCCTCACCGGGTATGGCATGCAGGACGTGCGCGCCGACAGCGCACGCCGCGCCGGGGCGTCATCCGGTCGAGCCGAGGCGGTGCCGGCCGATGCTCGAAATCGGCTGCTACACGGGCGGATCGACCGGCCCGAGGGGTACGCCCACGTGCTCGTTGATGAAGCCCAGGACCTGTCGCCGATGCAGTGGCGGGCCCTGGCCAGGCGAGGCCGCACGGCATCCTGGACTGTTGTCGGCGACCTCGCCCAGGCCTCGTGGAACGACCTCGCCGAGGCGGCCCGAGCGCGCGACGACGCGTTCGAGGGCCAGGAGCGCCGCGCGTTCCACATGACCACGAACTACCGCAACGCGCGGGAGATCTTCGACCACGCGCGCCGCGTCATCCTGGAGTCGGTGCCGGATGCCGATATCCCGGATGCGGTGCGCGAGACCGGGGTCGAGCCGGTCGACCGGGTGGTCGACAGCCCCCTTGCCGAGGCCGCGGCCGACGCGGTGGAGCAGCTGCTCGGTGAGGTCGACGGGTCGATCGCGGTGATCACGCCACAGCGGTGGGAGCATCGGCTGGCCGCGCTCGACGACGCCGGGGGCGGGCGGGTGCAGTTGGTCGACCCGCTGTCGAGCAAGGGCCTGGAGTGGGATGCCGTGGTGGTCGTGGACCCCGACGCGATCACCGAGGAGTCACCCGGCGGGGTACGGGTGCTCTACGTCGTGCTCACTCGCGCCGCGCACCGAATGCACGTCCTCCGACCTGCGTAATCAGTTCACGCCCCGAATCCGCGAATGTGGTAGGTGGCTTCGAACCACTCCTCCTCAACCACGCCCCTTTGCTTCGATACCTTGACACCCCCCCCCGCGCCGTGTATACGGTTCTAGAACTACAGGGGGGCTGACGGGGCCACCCTCATTTCAGGAGGTTCCTAAATGTCTGTTCTCCAAGCAACCCCGACCGCTCGGACGTCGCATTTGCAGAATCGGGACTCTGTTCACGAACTGGTCAGATATATCGACTATAAGGCCGACATTAATGAGATCGGCCCGCTGCTCCTCATCGGCGCGGCAGCTCTGGCTCTGATCGCGGTGATGGGCTCGGTGGCTGCCGCATGTAAATACATGTGCTCACCCAAGACGGTGAAGACATGCAGCATGAAGTACTTCCCAGCCCCGGAGATGAAGGTCAGCTGTCGATGACCGTTCCGTCCGGCCGGGAGCCTGAACGCCCGGCCGGGCGGCAGTCCCAGGAGGTACATCTATGGGCGCCGCCCTATATGGAAAACTTGACGCGTGGAAGGTGCGACTACCGGACGACGTGAAGATCGACGGCACCACGCTGACTCTGCCCCACGGTCTCGGCACCGCCCAGTTGACCAGCCCCGGGCTGCGACAGTTGACCCGCCTGACTCAGGATCGTGGCGCCAGCAGCCGAGTTCCTGAAAGTGCAGCGCGGAGGATGGTAGAAGGTCTCGAACGCAGAGGTTTTGTTACCGTATCGCTGCCGCTGCGGCAGCGACCGCGCGCGTTTCTCCTCGCAGGCATCGGGATGTGCCGCGCTCCGGCTCGCGTGTATCCCGGCTCCCTGTGGGGGGTCACACGCGCGTGCGTGTCCGCCACTACATGGATGTTGTGGCTCGTCGTCGCGCTGACTCTGTGGGTGACGCCGCTCGTAATGTCACTTTCGGTGTTCGAGACACGCACGGCTTTGATTCTGCTCTCTCCTTTGGTCTTCTGGCTAATATTCACCTCGTTCCTTATTCTCCACGAGGGCACACACGCCGTGGCGGTGAAAGCGACGGGCGGCACCGTGGCACGAGTCATGGCCCGATCACACCGGATTCAATTAGTGTCCACGCCGTCTTCGTCACGAGTTTCCGATATCGTCATCGCTGGGTCGGGGCCAGTACTGACAGCCATCATTGGGGCTGGCCTTGCCTTCGCGCTCAACCAACCCGCAGTCCCGTCCTTGGTGGTGTGGTCAGCGGGCTTGCTCGCCGCACTTCATCTGTCGAGTTTGGCACCGTTCTTCGCGGACGGGAAAATGCTCAGGCGAGGGGTAATGGGAGGCACGCGATGGCCATCACATTGAATCGCGTCCGGGTCGAGCGTCCGCGGTTCGCTGTCGGCCCGGTGAGTACTACCTGGAAGTCGGGCAGCATCGTCGGCCTCGTAGGGCCGAACGGCAGCGGAAAGACAACGCTCCTGCGCGGACTGCTCGGCTTGGCCGGTCGCACCACGGGTGAGGTCCTTATCGACCGTCACACCCAGCGCGCTGGAGGCGCCGCACTCCGCCGACTAGTGTCCTACATGCCGGATGACCCGAACGAATTGGTCGCCGAAATGACACCGGTTGAGTATTGGACATTTCTGGCGTCCTGCCGACCCGGTTCCACAGCGGAACGAGGTCGTTGGATAGACCACGCCTTGGACCTGGCTGCGCGATTGGAATTGTCCGCACTGGGTTTGCGCATCGACGGGTTCAGTCACGGAATGCGGTCGAAGACTCAACTCGTGGCTGCGCTGATGTGCCCGACAGCGCTCGTGGTCCTCGACGAGCCGCGCAACGGGCTGGACCCGATCGCGCTCGAGCAACTCGAGGTACTGCTGACGGGGCGCGCTGCCGCTGGGGCGACCATCGTGGTCTCAAGCCACGACCTCGAATGGGTGGACAGGATCGCAGACACTGGCCATCTTGTTCTGCACGGTGATGTCACCCCGTTCGAGGTTCAAGGAGGTGACGCACGTGCGCGGTTCGCTCGTGCCGTCCGTGCCAACTGAGTTCGGGACATGGGCACGCGCTGGCTCGCTCCTGGCGCTCGGCACCTCGCGCCCGGCCTCTGCCGCAGGTGTGGCCACGGCCCTGGCCGCATCGGCCCTGGGATGGGCCGGACTGTGGAGCGCTGGGGTCGCTGCCGGGCTCAACTCTGTTGTGCCCGCACAGAGCGCGTCGCGCATGTCCTCGGCGGTGGCGGTCGTGGCCGCGGCCGGTGGGGCATGGGCCGCTGTCGCCGCGCTGCGCCCGGCTCCGGCCAAGTGGGCGGTGCTCGCGACGCCACTCTCTCGTAGAGCCAGCAGTGGTGCCGCAGCCGCCACCCTGACGCTGGCGTGTGCCACGTGCACCGTTGTCCTCGCAGCCCCGATGGCCTCCACCTGGCCGGCAGGGTCCGCGGCATGGCTCGGTCACACGATCACGGTCGCGTCCGCGTCTGCGGCCATCGGCTGCCTGGCTGCAGCAGGCGTGGCAGCATGGCGAGTCTCATCCCGCCCGTCCGCGATCTCGTTGATCCTCGCGGTCGCTGTGGCAGTGGTGTTGCTCCTCGTCGCTGCGGCGGGCTCCGGCGCCCTCGCGGCGGGCGCTGGCCTCTGGCTCACCACGACGATGTACCTCCCCGCGACCGCAGTCGCAATCGCGGTCGCGGGCAGTTGGTGGCGATACGACGACGAGACGTCGCAACGGACCCGGGCCTCGCGAGTCGCACTCACCGGGCCTAAGCACGCGGCGGTCACGGTGGTTCTGCTCCGCATCAGCCGGCACGCGCAGTTGGCTGGCGTGGCAATCGTGCACTGCCTCCTGGTCATCGGGCTGCTGGTGCATCCGCAAGGGGCGCTCGGCGTCACATCGGTGGACCTGCTGGCCATTACTGCTTCCGTCGCCGGCTATGGGTCGGCACTCGCTCGAGGCCTGAGTACCGACCGACCCTCACTGGAGGTGACCCGAGGCGCTCACGCCCCATCATGGGTGCTGACCCATGTTGGCGCTTTCGCCTTCTTGCCCGTCGCCGCGCTCACGGCGGGCGCCACACTCGGTCAGATCTCGACGGCGCACGCCGTGTCACTCTCGGTGTTGGTAGTCGCATCCGCCGCGTTCGGCGTGCTCGTCGGTGGGTTCGTGAGGCCGAGACTGCACGACAACATCCGTGGCGTGATGTCGTGGCTCGCAGTCGCGCTTCTGGCCCTAGCGGCACCCACCGCCGCAGCGCGGCTCGTCGAGACGCCATGGGCGCCCACGGTCGTTCTGGCGGCATCAGCGGTCGGTGCTGTCGCCCTGTCCATCACCCGAGAGCGCAGTAAGGAATGCCCATGAAAATCCTGAGTCGTACCGTCGGAACACTGCTATTGGCCTTTGTGACCTCGTTCGTCGTGATCAGTTGGTCGTTCTTCCAGGCGATGCGCGAGGCGCGCGCGGCCGGTGGCGGAAGCGGGGAAATCTTCGGGGTCACCCTCGCCGAAGCATCGTGCACGACATCGGGGTGTACTACGACGGCCGGCGACGCATGGTGGGTCGCTGTCACCGGCTGCGTCGTGGCCTCGGTAGCCACGACGGCCGCTGTGTCATGGGCCGTGGGGCGTCGCCATGATCGGGGTGCGGTGGTGAGTCCGGGACGTGCGGCGTCGTAAGGCGTGCACGTACTCAGGTGCGCTGAACAGCCCAGAACTGGAGCGCCGCAGCCACATGAGCCGACGCGGCAAACCGAGGTCGGTGAATCGCTGGTACGTGCGAGCGGTGGCTTGCCTGGGCTCGCCGTGCAGGAGTGAGGCCATCCACGTCATTCGGGTGACTCGTGAATCGCGTGGCGCTCTGCCCAGAGAGCAATCACCTCGGCACTGCTACGGCGCGCACGGTCGATCACGCCGAGGGTCGTACAGGTGCGACTCGCCCGCCGCGTCATCCGTACCGAGGGCCCGCCCGACCAGGATCACGGCCGCCTGCCGCAGCCCGGCATCCTCCACCGCGTCGGCAATGGTCGACACCGAGCCGCGCAGCACCCGCTCCTCAGGCTGGCTGGCCCGATACACCACCGCCACCGGGCAGTCCGCGCCGTGCGTGGCCTCGAGCTCGGCCATCACCTCGCGGGTGCGGGTGACCG
>JBOFLG010000037.1:0-8371 GCA_051657745.1 Dermatophilaceae bacterium
CCACATCAGGGCGGGCGTGCACGGCATCGGCGAGGTCGACGTGCACGTGGAACCCGGCCGCGAGCAGCAGCGGCACCACGACGCCCGCGCACCGCGGCCCGTCGGCGCCCACCTCATCGCTGCCCAGTTCATCGGTGCCCGGCCCACCCTCGTGGGACTCTTCGACACCGTGCACCTCGGCTCCCGGACCGTCGGCGCATGGCCCATCGACGGGCGATACCGCGGCCACGACCTCACCCACTTCGGGGCCGTGCACATCGACGTACGCCTCGTGCACCGCCACCTCGGGCAGGGCCGCCGCCACCGCCTCAACGACGCCACGGATGACGTCCCGCCCGGCGGCGTCGCGCGTGCCATGCGCGCAGAGCACGAGCGCCGTCACGAACCCTCCAGTGCCAGTGCGTAGCCGCGCTTGACCACGTTGCGCACCACGTCGCGCGAGCCGCACGCCTCGCGCACCCGTCCCACCGCGGTCTCCAGTGCATGGCCGTCGTGCGAGCCCCCGGGCAGCAGCGCCTGCAGCCTCTCGCGGGGCACCACCGCGCCACGCGCCCCCGCCAACTCGGCGAGGATCGCGACCCCGGCCGGAGTCAGTGGCAGTACCCGGCCGTTGAGCACCGCACCCCGGGCCCGCAGCACCAGGCCGCCGGCGACGGTAGCCAGCACGGGCTGCTCGGCGTAGTGGGTGACCAGCGAACGCACCATCGCGCCGAGCCGCCATCGGCCAGGCACGAGCGGCCGCAGCCCGGCCTGCTCCAACGGCGCCGCGGTGACCGGGCCAACGGTGGCCAGCACCAGCCGGCCGGCGACGTTGTGGGCGCGGATCGCGGACCGCTCGTGATCGGTGCCCGCCGCGAGCCAGGCCTGAGCACCCGGCGCCGAGGTGAACACCACGGCATCCAGCCGGCCGCCAGCGGCACTACGAGCGGATGCCGCGAGCACCGCGGCATCCGCTGGGCCGTACCGGTACACGACGAGGCCGGTGACCGTGGCACCCGCAGCCACGAACGCCTCGTCGAGACCGTCCGATCCGCTGCCGTGGTGTTGCACCGTGATCCGTTGCCCCGCAACGCCTTCGGCGAGGAGGAACTGCTCGATCTCGGCGGCGGTCTCCGACGTCGCGACCCAGTCCGCGGTCAACCCGGCCGCCTCGATGGCGCCCCGGGCCTTCGGGCCGCGGGCGATCAGCCGCGCAGCGGCCAATACCTCCAGCAACGGCTCGGCCAGACCGGCCGCGTCGGCGGCCTCGACCCAGCCGCGGAACCCGATCCCGGTGGTGGCCACCACGACGTCGGGCGGCGCGTCCAGGATGCCGCGGGTGCGGTGCAGCAACTCCTCGTCGTCGAGGTGCGGCACCACCTCCAGCGCCGGTGCGTGCTCGACGGTGGCTCCACGCCGTTCGAGCGCGGCGGCGAGTTCCTTGAACCGGCGGTCGGCGGTCACCGCGACCACACACCCCGCAAGCACCGGGCCGAGGTCGATCATGCCCCGCCGCCCGCGCTGGCACCCTGGCCGCCGATGCCATCACCGCTGCCGGTGTCGCCGCTATTGCCGGTGTCCCCACCGGTGCCCTTGCTGTCGCTGCCCTCGCTGTCACTTCCGCCGCCCCCGCTGGCGCCCTCGCCGCCGCTGCCGTGACCGTCGGTCGGCGCGGTGGCGCATACCGGGTCGTCGAGGAAGTCGGGCGCCGCCACCCGCCCGATCACCACGATCGCCGGGGGTCGCACCCCGGCGTCGGCCACCACCTGGGCGGCATCGGCGAGGGTGGCCCGGGTGACCCGTTCCCGCACGGTCGACCCCTGTTCCACGATCGCCACCGGAAGGTCACCCGGCACCCCTGCCGCGAGCGCTGCGGCACAGATGGCGGGCAGCGCCGACACCGCCATCAGCAGCACCACGGTGCTGCCGCCGAGCATGGCCGCCAGCATCACGGCATCCGGCCCGGCATGCCCCGAGCCAACGTGCACCGAGATCGACACCCCACGCTGGGTGACCGGGATACCGGCCAGCGCCGGCACCGAGAACGCCGAGGTGATGCCCGGCACCACCCGCACGTCAACCCCGGCCGCGCGGCAGGCATGCACCTCCTCACCGCCACGGCCGAACAGGTAGGGGTCGCCGCCCTTGAAGCGGATGACGGTGAGTCCCCTGCGGGCACGGTCGACGATGATGTCGTTGATCTCGGCCTGCGGCACCGGGTGGTTGGTGGGGCTCTTGCCGACGTTGACGATCTCGACGTCCGACGGCAGCCGGTCGAGGAGGCCGGTGGCGCCGAGCCGGTCGGTGACCACCACGTCGGCCGCGGCCAGCGCCTCCAGACCGGCCACCGGCACCAGCCCGGTATCGCCCGGGCCACTGCCAACCAGCACCACCCGGCCCACGCCGCGCCGTCGCCGACGAAGATCCACCCCACCGGACTCGACGTGCCGCGCCAACGAGTCGCGCACCGCCGCCGCCCGCTGCGGGTCGGCATCCGCCACCGACACCACGCCCAGAGCGAGGTCGCCGTGGATACTCGCCGCCGCCACCCGGGCGGTGCCGGCGGCGCCATCGGTGGCGTTGACGCACCACACCCGGCGGTCGAGGCACCACGCCGCGACCTCGGCATTGACCGTCGCGGAGTCGGTGGCCGCCACCACCAGCCAGGCGCCGTCAACGTCATCCGACACCACCGGCCGCGCGACCAGGGTGAGGTCGCCGTGCGCGGCGGTGCGGCGGGCATCGGCCGACGGCCGCGGGTCGACCAGCACCACGACCGCGCCGTCCTCGCGGAGCCGGTGGGCGCGGCGCATGCCGACCTCTCCGCTGCCGACGACGAGCACCCGCCGCCCGGTGAGGTCGAGGCCGACCAGCGTCGTCACGCCGGGCTCGCGAGGTCGATAATCACCCGCCCATCGTCCACCGTCGCACGGTAGTGCTGTAGGTCGGGTCCACGACCTGGCCGCGGCGCCCGGTCCACGGTGTCGAGACAGCGGCCGTCGAGCAGCGAGAACACCTGCTTATGCAGCGGCGAGGCAACAGTCGGGATGCCGCCGCGCGAGCCGGTGATGCCGCGAGAGATCACCGCCGCCCCGGTGAACGGGTCGACATTCGACACCGCGAACACCCGACCGTCGGCGAGCAGGAACACCGCCACCTGCTCCTCCCCCACCAGTGCGGCCACCCCGAGCTCGGGGGTCAGGTCACTGAGCGCGCACACCTCGACCCGGGTGACCCGGTCGGCCATCGCAGTCATGAGTGCACCTCCAGAGTCGGCCCGGCCACCAGGATCGGCCCGGTCGCGCGCTCGGCATCCGTGGCCGGCCGCCGCTGGCCACGCTCGGCGACGTACGCCAGGGTCGGGTCGGCCACCCCGGGCGCGTTGACGAACGGAGTGAACTGGCGCAGCCGCACCGGGTCGCGCAGCACCGCGGCCCACTCATCCTCGTAGCCCTCGACGTGGCGGGCGATGAACGCGTCGAGGTCGGCGCCCAGGCCGAGCACGTCATCCACGACGATCTCGCGAATCCGCTCCAGCCCGCCCTCGTGCTCCTCCTGCCACGGCGCGGTGCGTTGCAGCCGATCGGCGGTGCGCACGTAATAGGCCAGGTAGCGGTCCACCACCCGCACCGCGGTCTCGGTGTCGACATCCTCGACAAGCAGCTGCGCGTGCCGCGGAGTGAAGCCGCCATTCCCACCGACGTAGACGTTCCAGCCGTTGTCGGTGGCGATCAGGCCGACATCCTTGCCGCGCGCCTCGGCGCATTCCCGGGCGCAGCCACTCACCCCGAGTTTGATCTTGTGCGGGCTGCGCAGCCCGCGATACCGCAGTTCGAGACGCACCGCCATCCCCACCGAGTCCTGCACCCCGAACCGGCACCACGACGAGCCCACGCACGACTTCACCGTGCGTAACGCCTTGCCGTAGGCGTGCCCCGACTCCATGCCACCATCAACGAGCCGCTGCCAGATCGCGGGCAGCTGGTCGAGCCGGGCCCCGAAGAGGTCGATGCGCTGGCCGCCGGTGATCTTGGTATAGAGCCCGAAGTCGCGGGCCACCTCGCCGATCAGCACCAACTGTTCCGGGAGGATCTCCCCGCCCGGCACCCGCGGCACCACCGAGTAGGTGCCGTCCTTCTGCATGTTGGCCATCACCCGGTCGTTGGTGTCCTGCAACGCCGCTCGGTCGCCGCCGAGCACGTGCTCGTCGTACAGCGAGGCGAGAATGCTCGCGATCGCCGGCTTGCAGATGTCGCAGCCGCGTCCGGTACCGAACCGGCCGATGATGTCGCCGAAGCTGCGCAACTCGGCCACCCGCACCGCGTCGAACAGCTGCGCCCGGGACAGCGCCACGTGCTCGCACATCGCGCTCGACACGGCGACACCGGCCCGGGCCAGCTCGGCGGCCATCAGCTTCTTCACCAGCGGGACGCATGAGCCGCACGACGTCCCAGCCTTCGTGCAGCCCTTCACCGCGCCGAGGTCGTGGCAGCCCTGCTGCGCCACGGCATCCCGGATGACGCCCGCGCTCACCGCGTTGCACGAGCACACCGTGGCGTCGGCGGGCAACTCCGCCTGGGGCCGCTCGGCGGCACCGTCGGGCACCAGCCAGGATGCCGGGTCGCCGCCGATCTCGTGCCCGACCATCGGGCGCAGCGACGCGTACGCCGAGGCGTCGCCGACGAGCACCCCGCCGAGCAGGGTGCGGGCGTCATCGGTGACCACGAGCTTGGCGTAGGTACCGGCCGCCGGGTTGGAGTACACCAGCTCGAGCGACCCGGGGGTGGTGGCGAAGGCGTCCCCGAACGAGGCGACATCGACGCCGAGCAACTTGAGTTTGGTCGACAGGTCGGCTCCGGGGAAGGTGGCGGCGCCGTCGAGCAGCCGGTCCACGACGACCTCAGCCATGGCGTAGCCGGGCGCCACGAGCCCGAGGCACCGTCCCTGGATGCAGGCGACCTCCCCGATTGCGTGCACCCGCGGGTCGCTGGTAGCGCAGCGGTCGTCGACGACCACCCCGCCGCGCTCCCCGGTGTCCAGGCCGGCCGGGGCGGCGAGCTCGTCGCGCGGGCGCACCCCGGTGGCGAACACCACGACGTCCACGGGCAGCTCGTCCCCACCGGCGAGCCGCAGCGCGGCGACCCGGCCAGCCGCCTCGCCCAGGACCGCCTCGCTGGCCGCGCCGACCCGCACATCGACCCCGAGTCCCTCGATGATGCGGCGCAGCGCGTGCCCGCCGCCGTCATCGACCTGGAGCGCCATCAGCCGCGGCGCGAACTCGACGACGGTGCAGTCGGCCTCGAGCCCGAGCAGCGCCCCGGCGGCCTCGAGCCCGAGCAGGCCACCGCCGACCACCGCGCCGCGAACCGGCCGGCCGAGCTCGACCGCGCGGGTCCGCACCCAGTCGCGCAGCGCCATCACGTCATCAACGGTGCGGTAGACGAACACCCCGGCGAGGTCGGCCCCAGGCACCGGCGGCACCCAGGCCGAGGACCCGGTGGCGAGCACCAGGTGGTCGTAGCCCACCACGTCACCGTCGGCCGTCGTGACCGCCCGGGCCGCCAGGTCGAGCCCGACCACGGCCGAGCCGGTGCGCACCGTGACCGCGTCGTCATCCCACAGCGCCGGGTCGCCGAGGGTGAGGTCGTCGGGGTGGGTGCCCGCGAAGAACGCCGAGAGGCCCACCCGGTCGTACGGCATCCGAGACTCCTCGGCGAGCACCGTGACGCGGTACCGGCCGTTCGCATCCCGAGCCCGCAGGGCCTCCACGAACCGGTGGGCGACCATGCCCCCACCGACGACCACGATGTGTTCGGTCATGATGCGCTCCTCACGAGGGTGCCTTGCTCCGGGCTGGTTTCGGCGACGGCGCCCGGCTCCGGGCCGGAGTTGGACGCGGCGGCAGGCTCGACGGCCGCAGCACGATCTGCGGCCACGCCGGGATCGACGGGATCGACGGGCTCGACGGCGGCAGGGCCGGTATCGGCGGCAGGGCCGGTATCGGCGGCAGGGCCGGTATCGGCGGCAGGGCCGGTATCGGCGGCAGGGCCGGTATCGGTGCTCGCGATCAGGCCGGCCACCACCGAGGTGCAGTCGCCGCACCCGGTACTCGCTCGGGTCTGCCGAGCGACCTCGGCCACCGAGGTACAGCCGGCGCGCACGGCATCCCGCACTCGCCCGGCGGTGACGCTGTTGCAGGTACACACTCGGTGCGCGTCGTCCAGGTCGCGCGGATTGGCCTGCGCGCCAGACGAGGTCGCGCCGGACAGGGTGCGCACCAGGAGCAGCGCCGGGTCGTCGGGGACCGGCAGGCCGCGGGTGTAGATGGCGGAGAGCGCGGCGGCCACCGTGGGGTCTCCGATGCAGGTCGCACCGACCAGTCGGCCGGCGCCGACCACCACCTCGATGTACCGGCCGCCGTCGGGGTCCTTGAGGGAGACCACCCGGTGCCCGGCGGCTCCATCGGCATCGCCACTGATGCCCATGCTCACCACCGACATTCCCGGCGCCTTGAGCCGCACCACATCGTGCGCCCCCGGTGCGGCACTGCCCGCGGCGGGTGCGGCACTCCCGACAGCGGGCGCCGTGGTTCCGACCGTGGGTGCGGCACTGGCGATCGGGGGCGCCGCCAGACTGGCCGCCGCCGGACGGGCCGCCAGACCGGCCGCGAGCCGGGCGGCCTGCTCCCAGCCCTGGGCGACCAGGCCGGTGGCGCCCTCGGGTGGCTGCGCGCAGTCACCGATCGCGGACACCCGCGGGTCACTCGGACAGCGCACGTCGGCGTCGACCAGCACCCCTCTCTCACAGGCCAACCCGGCCCGCCGGGCGAGCATGGTCTCGGCCACGGTGCCGCAGCACATCACGAACAGGTCGGCGGCGGCCTGGCGTCCGTCGGCGAACCGCACCGTCTCGAGCCGCCCGCGACGGACCGTGACCCCCACGACCGACGCGCCGGTATGCGTGGTGATGCCCAGCCGCTCGAGGCTGGCGATCGCCACCTGCGACGCCTCCCAGCCGAGCTGCCGCTCCATCAGCCGGTCGGCGAGGTGAACGACCCGCACCGACAGCCCGCGCCGGGCCAGCCCGCCGGCCACCTCGACCCCGAGGACGCCGGCGCCGAGCACCACCGCGCGTCGAGCCCGCCCCGCGGCCTCGACGATGCCGGTGGCGTCGGCGAGGTCCTTGAGCACGAACACGCCATCGACGAGTCCGTGCTCCCACGCGACCCCGTGAATCGACGGCACCCGGGCGGCCGAACCGGTGGCGAGCACCAGATGGTCGTAGGGGTGCTCCTCGCCACGCGTGTCGCTGACCACCTGCCGGGCCCGGTCGAGGTCGACGGCGGCGACACCGGTGAGCACGCGAACCTGTGGGTGCGGGGGCGGCGCCAGCGACAGCGCGGCGGGGCTGGTGGTGCCGGCGACCACACTCGACAGCAGCACCCGGTTGTAAGCCGGCACCTCCTCGCGGCCGAGCACTGTCACCTGGACGTCAGGCGCGGCTTCGACCAGCAGCTCGACGAACCGCGAGCCGACCATGCCGTCGCCGATCACCACCACCCGCCTCATGCCGGCACCTCCTCGGCTTCGACCTGGTCGACTCCCGGCGCCGCACCGGGTTCCGCCGCACCGGCATCCGCGCCCGGCCTGACGACCTCGGTGACCGGCCCGGCCGGCTCGACCCGTACGGCACACACCTTGAACTCGGGCATCCCCGATACCGGGTCGGTCGCGTCGGAGGTGAGCAGGTTCGCGCTGAGCGGGCCGGCCCAGTGGAACGCCACGAACACCGTGTCGGGCCGGATGTCGCTGCTCACCGACGCGGCCACCACCAGCGACCCGCGGGCGGAGGTGAGGCGCACGGCATCCCCGTCCGCGACGCCGAGCGAGTCGGCCAGTGCCGGATGCAGTTCAGCGACGGGTTCCGTTGCGGCGCTGACCAGTTCGGCCACTCGCCGGGTCTGCGCACCGGACTGGTAGTGCGGCAGCACCCGGCCGGTGGTGAGCAGCAGCGGGTAGGCGCGGGAGACGTCGTCGGCCGGCCCGTGGTGGTCGACCGGGACGAGGTGGGCGCGCCCGTCGTCGGTGGGAAACCGGTCGAGGAAGAGCCGCGGGGTGCCCTCCGGGGCGGATGCCGAGCACGGCCAGAACAGCGCCTCCCCCGCGTCGAGCCGGTCGTAACTGATGGCCGAGTAGTCGGCTCTCCCGCCGGCCGACGCGCGGGCCAGCTCGTCGAAGACGGCACGGGCGTCGTCGGTGAAGCCGTCGACGCCGAAGCGGCGGGCCAGCTCGGCCCACACCCACAACTCGTCACGGGCCTCCCCCGGCGGGTCCAGGGCCTTGCGGCGCCGGATGACGCGGCCCTCGAGGGTGGTCATCGTGCCCTCCTCTTC
>JBOFLG010000038.1:0-11692 GCA_051657745.1 Dermatophilaceae bacterium
GGGGTCCTTGCCGGGGAAGGGGACTTCGACATCGCCGACCCTGCACCAACGGGCCCCACGTGCACCCCCCGACACGCCAGTCACACTGCCGCGCAACGCTGCTCGACCCACCACCCAGCACCCTGATGAGAAAACCTCAATCTGCCTCAATCATCGAGGCGTTCCGCGACACCACCAGCAGAGATCAACCGGGCCAACTCGTGCTCGAGACGGCGAACGAACTTGCAACCCAACACGGGCAGCAGTGGCTTGCCGAGGACGTCAGTCGCGCTTCCAGTGCATCCGCCGACGCCATCGCCGAAACCAAGCGCCTAATCGACGGCCTCAACGCCAAACGCGTGGCTCTGGTGGAACGGATCGACGAGTGGGTTTCGGCCGAGGTCCACAGCCGCGCTGACGCCTCCCTGCACACCGAGACTCTCGGTTCCGTCGTTGACCGCCTGGCGATCGCGTGGGTCCGTGCAAATAGCCTGATGACCACCAACGACACCCGCGATCGAGCACGCTTGGCGCGGCGGCAGCTCGCCGAGTTGGCGGACGCCTACGACGACCTAATTCGCGATGTCGCCGCTGGCCACCGACAACTCCCGGCGTGGCGGGCTCTGAAGACCTACCGGAGCGCCTCGTGACCGCAGACGCAAACCGACACCTGTCCGTTTCGCTCAACGGCGTCGACAACATCGGAAAGACCACGCAACTCGCCTGGCTCCACCGTGGGATGCCCAATGCCCACCTTGTGGGCACGGTAGATGCCTGGGATTCCCGATGGCAGGAGGTCGCTGCGGGCGACTTCGCCTATTGGTGGTTCGTCAGGTCCACCACACCCGAGCACATCGGGCTGATGCTGGGCAGTCACGTCGGCCGCCGCGCCGCGAGCGGACCACTGGCGCTCGAAGACCGCGGCTTGCCCATGCTCCGGGCGACCTGCGCTGCCACCGCCGCGCTCAAGGCCGGGCTGACCCCGACAAAGGCACTCGGGCTGGTAGACCGCCTTGCGGCCGATATCCCGCCCGCCGCACCTCGGCGCGAGGTCCATGTACTGTTGCGCCGGTCCGGTGACCCTACGCGGGAAGCGGCAGAGGCCCTCCGGCGTGAGCCAAGGCCAGCAGACGGACGCTACGCCGCCTACCAGGGCGCGCTCGCGGAGATCCTGTCCATCCAGGTCGAACGCGAGGAATACCACGCGGTGCTAGATCTCGGCGACGCCCCGATCCTGGATGTCCAGCGAACGCTCCGGAGGCACCTGGCTGGTGTGAGTGTCAATGTGAAACTGCTGCCGAATGACGCGTTAGACCGGCTGTGGGTACTAGGTGGAATGTCCGAGAGCGGCAAGAGCACGGTCGGCGAACTTTTGCGCGACGAGCACGGCGTGACCAGGTTGAAAATCGGCTACCTGATAGAAGTCGCCGCTATTCGCGCCGGAGTCGCCTACCCATACAAGCACTGGTCGGAGCGGGAGCAAGCGGAGCAGCTAACCGAAGAGATCATACGATTCGCCGAGACGACCAAAGCACGCACGATCAGTCTCGAAAGCGCCCGTCGCTTCGAGGCGACCGCGCACCTGAAACGCGTCTGGGGTGACCGTTGCCAGGTCGTTTACCTCGATGCGGATACGCCCGTCCGAGCACGTCGCACAGTGGAAAGTGAGTTCCAGTTGCGTGACCGCGACGCGATCAAGCTTGAGCGCGGCGCGGACCGGATCGCCGAGATCGCCGATCACCGCATCGACAACTCCGGGTCGCTGAGCGCACTCAAACTCGCCGTCACCCGAATCGCGTCGACCGTGGACCTGCCCAAGGTGACGCCTCAAACGAGTTGGCCAGCGACACAGAACGGGTGGCTAGGACAGGCGACCAAACACATGTGCGACGAGCAGGTCGTGCTTGTGCTGGCAACCGGCAGCACGGGAACCACCAGCTGGCGGGACGGATGGAGCGATCTTGACCTGCTCGTGGTTCGGGACACAGCGCCCGCCGAACGGTTGCGGGGCGTAGCGGGCACCCTTCCCGCGCCCGATGGGATCAAGGTCGGCGTCAGCGTCTTCACAACTGCCGACATCGACTCGCTGCGGGTGCCACCGCGCGTCGTGCAATCGCTGCGTCGAGCCGCTCAGGGAATCGGCGTGCTGCACTGGCGGGCGGGCCATCTGCTGCCGGTGCCGGCCGCCACGCACGGCGATCGCATCAGCCGTGGCGGGCTGGGACTCGTGCTGATGACCACCCGCCGCCTCCTCGCCGCCGATCAGATAGATGTGCGCGCCGTGCACAAGCACCTGGTGCTGCTCGCCAAGATCGTGCTGCGAGCTGACGGACACGACCTCCACGACGCCGATGACGTGCTGACCGCGTTCCGGGAGTTTCACCCCACCGCCGGATGCGCACCGCCTGAACTGACCGACCTTATCCATCGCCCAGGCGATCCGGTCCTGCGCCGACAACTCGTCGATGCGACGGATCGACTATTGACCTACCTCGACCGACTCGACCACCCCACAGTGAGGGCCAGCGAATGACCACCGTTCCCGAGGACCTCGCCTACCAGGCCCGGCGCGTCCGCCGTCTCGGTGTGCCCCCGCGGACTCGGGATGTCCGGATCGTCCACCCGTTGGACGGCATCCTTGACCAGGTTCACCCCGCGACATTGCGGCGGACCGGTAGCGCGCTGTGGGAGGCGTGGTCGCGCCACCCGGACTTCGCCGCCCCCGACGTGCTGCTCGGACTGGACGCGGGCGGCATCCTGCCCACCGTCGCCGTCGCCCTGGCCAGCGACTTGCCGTACCGCCTAGCGTGGAAGCTCGACCTCGACCTGCCCGACAAGATGAGCTTCGCCGAACCCCATGCCCAACGCACCGAGGTCTTCACCTACGGGGACCTTGCGGGAACCCGCGTGCTCATCGTCGATGACGAGATCACCACCGGGAACACGCTGTCCAACCTGGTCTCGGCGCTCCGCAAGTCGGCTGTGGCGGTGACCGGCATTGCGTGCTTGATTGAGGACACCGCAGGCAACGCCCGTCCGCTGCTGGAATCACTGGGAGTACCGCTGTGCACCATCACGCGACTGTGAGCCCGTGGACGATCGAGCCGGTGCGTCGAGCTCGCGGCGGGCCGATCGTCGTCCCGCGCCAGTACGCACCCCTGGCCCGCACGCTGCCCTTCCGGCGTGCGGGTGGCGAACTCCCGCACCACACCAATGGGGTGGACGTCATCGGCGAACGCGGCTGGTCGGTGGTCCTCGGTGACCGGGGCCTCGGTGACGTCCTGCTCGCGTTCGGGCTTGTTCAGGCCCTCTCTGATGGGACGGATCCTGACGCCGAACTTCACTACGAGGGACCACGTCCACGGCTGATGCAGCGCTGTCGGCTGCCGTTGAGGACAAGCCAGACCAAAGGCCCGCACACCGTTGCTGCCTTGCACGGCAAGGGATTCACGTTCCATGCGGTCCCCGAACGGCCGCAGGCCTGGCTGGACATCCTGGACGACGAACTTGTGGAGGTCCACTCCGCTCTGCCGATGCGGTACTACCTCGCCGCGGAACAGGCCCTCGGCGTCCGGCTCCCTGCCGACCGCGCGCCGCTTCCGACCTTCGGGTCCAGCGAGCAGGCACGACCATTCCACGTCGTGTTCGTCTCGGCGACCAGTTGGCCAAGCCGAAAAGACTACGGCGCAAGCGGTTTCGCCCACATCGCGACTGTCTTGGCCCAGCGCTTCCCGGCGCCGTGGACGTTCACCTTGGTCACCAGTAGCGATGCCGAGCCGATGACGTTCGACGGCATCGAGGTCCTGGCCGGACTGGATGCCGTGGATTGCCTGGACGTATTCGCGTCGGCCGAGGTCGTGATCGGCAATGACACGGGTCTGACCCATCTGGCCGCGCTCACCGAGCGCCCGGACGGAACCGGCCCGCACGCCATCGGGCTCTACGGTCGCCACGCCCACACCAAGTGGACCACTGGGACCGCACGACATCATGCCGTCGCTACCACGTTCTCCCAGATGCTGGCCTTCGCCGACCGCTGCCCTGTACGCGACCACCTGGACGATGCGCTGTGGTCACCGTCGGCGAGTCTCGCCGACATCCCGGCCGAGATCATCACAGAGTTCGCAAGCGATATCGCCGGTTGGTGGTGACCCCTCATGCCGAGGATCGCCAGCCACCGACGCTTCACGGCCAACCACACCTGGCACGTTGATTGGGCCGGAAACACGTTGTTCGTGAAGGCCAGCCCGAACCACAACGAGGCCCGCGCCGAGTGCGCAGGACACGCCCGCATCCGCAAGTTCTACCCCGTACCGAGGCTGCGGGGCGCGCGACGAGTCACGCGCTGGACAGTGCTCGCCTACGACCGGTGGCCCCACCTCGACCACGACAGCGGCCTGCTGCTCGACGAAATCACCCACGCCGACCTCACGGGCTGCCTAGCCCGACTCGACACCTGCCTGACCGCTGTATTCCGCCAGTACCAGCACGTCATCGGCGGCACCCTTCGGCACACGATCAATGGGGAGACGATCAGCAAGCTTTACGGCGACCGCGCCGCTCCCGACGGCCGTCTCGACCAGTACTACAGACCCAACGCGCTGTGGCCGATTGCCGATGGCACTCGGGGAGTTCGCCCGGAGGATCTCGCAGATCTGCGCCTGGTTGTCAACGGCCGCGAGTACACAGTTGACTTCGCCGAACTGAAGACCAGGCTGCAGGTCCACTTCGCCCGTAACAGCCCGGTCTGGGCGGCAATCACCCAGGGCGACCCCACCGACATCAATATCGGCTGGTCGCCTGCGGATGGACCGGTGTGGTTCGACTACGAGACCGGGGGACTCAATGCGCTATCCGGCGAATTCGCCTGTTTCCTGCTCTACCAACGCCTCCACGGCGCGTGGCTCACCCCGCACTACAACCGCGCTGCGTTCGACGATCACCCTTCCGCACTCGCCCTGGCAACGCTCGCCGAGCCCCTCGTCCACGTGGAGTACATCCGCTCGTCGCTGGTGATCGACTATCGGCATACGCCCAGCCCGGCCCGCCGACATGTTCTGCGCCGCTACCTCGACGAGATCGTCCGGCCCATCGCGGGCCATCTCGGCATCGATGACCTGATGGCGTGGCTGCGTCCTTACCTGGTGATGCGGTTGCTTGCCGTTTACCACGTCGCTGACCTCGAACCCCGCGACACCGCCCTGTCGCTGGCTCTACTCGCCCAAGCAGTGCACCCGGAAACCACGCTGCCCCACTTCCTCGCCCTCACGCCATCAGATGCGGAGGTCAACTAACCGTGGCCCGTTCCGTTGCCATCGTCACCGGAGTCGGTTCCGGTATCGGTGCGGCCATCGCCGCTCGCCTCGCCGACCGCTATGACCTCATCCTCACCCATCTCCACGACGACCCGGACCTGCACAACGTGCTCGCCGCGGTCGAGCAACGCGGTGCTGCGACAGCGACGATCACAGGCGATCTCACCGACCCGATGACGATCGACAAGCTCGCACATGAGGTCCAGCACGCCGCCGATCGGCTCGAAGTCCTCGTGTCCAACGCCGGTGCCTATCCGCGCATCCCCTGGACCAGCCTCGCCCTGGACACCTTCCGCGATCAGATCGAGGTCAACCTTGTCACCCACGCGGCGTGTGCCCAGCTCGTGACGCCGTCCCTCACGGCGCGCGGCCACGGCCGGATCATCACAGTGTCCTCGGTACTCACCCAGCTCGGCCGCGTCGACCTCGCCGCTTACATCGCGGCTAAGAGCGGTCTGGAAGGACTCGTGCGTGCTCTGGCCCGAGAGCTCGGACCACACGGCATCACCGTCAACTGCGTCCGCGCGGGCTCAATCGAAGTACCCGCCGAACACGCTGTCGTCCCCGACCACGACGCGATGATCGACCGGCAGCTCGACCGGCAGTGCGTCAAACGCCGCGGACACCCCGACGACATCGCCGCCGCCGTGGATTTCCTCGCCTCCCCCGACGCGGGGTTCATCACCGGTCAGGCCCTCACCATCGACGGGGGCTGGTGCATGACATGACCTCCGTCCCACGCTGGATGCGCCACGGCACCTGTACCGACGGGCTCTACCGCCCCGGCGCCCATGCCCGCCCCGGCAGTCCACTCACCATCGCAGGCACCGTCGAAGCCGAACTGACCGCCCGCGAGCTGGACAGCCATCGCTGGCAACCGGCACTTATCGCAACCAGCCCACTGCGCCGCGCTCGCCAGACCGGCGCCATCGTCGCCCGCGCGTCGGGCACCCGATTCGCCGAACAGATCACCGCGTTCGCCGAATGGCGCGCCCCGCACTGCGTTCTGGGCCTCGCCCCCAACCGGTACCCACCTGAGTACATCACCTGGCGGCAACAGCGCGCCGACAACCCGGACAGCGCCCTGCCCGGAGGGGAGAGCCTCCGCACGTTCGCCGAACGCGCGCTCGAAGCAGCAACCATCGCCGACGACCTCACCACCGAGCACGGCTCGGTATTGATCGTGTCGCACCGACTGCTCATCGGCGCAGTCGCCGCCCTGCACCACGGCTACCTCCACCCCGCAGACATCTTCGGCTACGCCAGCAACTTCCGCCTTCCGCCCGCCCAGCTGTGGGCACCATCCAGGGGGACCACGTGACACGCGACCAAGCCGACAACCGGATCTTGCCGCACGAATCGGACCACGAGCGAACTGTCCGCCACCGCCTCGCCGACCTGCTGGCCAAGACCACCATCCCACCCGAGGAACTGGTCGACAACCTGGCCCTCTACCTGCGCAGGCAGCCGCTGACCGACCTACTCTCTCTCGACGCGCTCTACCGGATGATCCTCAACGTGCCCGGCGCGGTCATGGAGTTCGGCGTGCACCGCGGACGCCACCTCGCCGCCCTCACCGCGTTGCGTGGCGTGCACGAGCCGTACAACCCGCATCGCCGGATCGTTGGCTTCGACACCTTCACCGGCTTCCCCGAGGTGACCGACGTGGACACCACGAGTCCCAGCGCCGTCGCCGGCCGGTTCGCGCTCACCGACGGCTATCCACAGCACCTGCGCGATGTACTCGACGCCCATGAGCAGGGCGAACATCTCGGCCACATCAGGCGCACCCTGATCGTCGAGGGCGACGTGCGCGAGACCCTCCCGCGCTACCTGACGGACAACCCGCACACAGTCATCGCTCTGGCCTACTTCGACCTCGACCTCTACGAACCGACCCGCGACACCATCAACGCCATCCGGCAGTACCTCGCCAAGGGCAGCGTGCTCGCCTTCGACGAACTCGCCCACGCCAAGTGGCCGGGTGAAACCGCAGCCCTGCGCGACACCCTCGGCACCGACCTAGGCACGCTGCGCACGCTGCCCGGACGTGCCACCCCGACGTACCTGCGGTGGGGCATGTAGCCGCAGCTCAGGCGGCTGCGCCCGCCTCGATCAGGAGAGCCTCCCGGTTGGCCAGGATGAACTCCTTCAACGCAGTCGGCTTCAAGTCGATCGACGCCAGATCGCCTCCCCGAAGATCAACCCGGTCCAGGTCATACCCACCACGCGACGGGTCGCTGAACTCAGGACCATTCCGGGCCGACTCGTCCAGGCTTGCCAGCCGCGCCACAAAGAAGTGCTGCACAGCGACCCCACCATCCGACGGCGAGCTGAACAGAAACACCTGCGAGGCATCCGTGGCCTTCGCGCCCAGTTCCTCCGCCAGTTCCCGGTAGAGAGCCGCCTCCACCGAGGCATCGGATGCCTCGACACCGCCGCCGGGTGCGGTCCAATAGGGCGCCTGACCTGGCTTGGTCCGCTTGATCAACATCAGCCGGCCGAGATCGTCGATCAAGATAGCCCGTGCCGCACGTCGTCCCGCTGCCATCGTCACCGTGGACCGTCCTGTCAGTTGGTGAGCCGACCGCTGGATGAACCGGCCCCGGCTGTCCGAAGACTTGAGACCCCGACGGGTGTCGAGATCCACTGTTGAGCGTAGTGGGCGGTCTCGAACTCGGCGGGTGGGATGTCGCCGCAGTACGGTGGTCGCAGAGTCGGCGGTGGTCGACCCACTCGGAGCGCGCCCGGCGTCACCGTGTCTCGGATGCCGACCTGCACACCAACGCACCCGGCTAACCGAACCTCGACGCCGAGCTGCACGCCAAGTTGACCAGCGCCGACAGTGTCGACATCGTGCTCGCGTTCGTGACATGGCACGGCCTGCGCCTGCTGAGACGCGAACTCACCACGCTGACCGCGCACGAAATCCCCATCCGCCTCTTCACCGCGACCGGCCTCGGTGCGTCCGAGCGGGCAGTCCCGCAGCCGACCCCCTGTTCGAGAGCATCCTGGCCGCCTGGTGTCCCGTTCCGGTGCCAGCCCAATCGCTGGCACCGGAACGGGTGCTCATGGCGCCGCCAGCCGAGGTGCGAGTGTTGTTCTCTCACTGCGGTTCTGGCTCGTTGGCGCGGGTGGTGGTGATGGCCTGGTCGGTGGCGTCGTAGGCATCGAGGAGGTCCCCGAGCGCAAGGTCAAGGTGCTGCGCGGCATCCGGCAGACTCACGCGAAGATCGAGCTGGAGACGGCTCACCGCCTCGACACAGGCCGCTACCTGGTTCCGGGCACGCCGGAAGTCGGTCGTGGGTCCAGTGGTGTCGAGGTCGCTGAGCCCACCGGACGGGCGTTCCGCGCCAGCCCCGATCACCGGTTCCCTCTCTCGCCTGACGCGGGGGCCACCGAGCGGACAGTTGCGCGCTCATCTGGCGGCAGCCATGCCTGCGGGCTGACACACATCCGGCGATGTCGGCGCCGGGCAGCGCACCCATACCTGCTCCACATTCCGTACTCCTCTCTCGCGGCGACCGGCTGGCGATGCCTGTGCCACAACGGTAGGAGCGGAAACGCTGACGAACCCGTACTGCTGGTCCGGGTTCGTTCACGTCACGGGATCGACACCGATGCGCGTCGCCAGGCCAGCGGCCCGCACCGCGACCGAGCGCCCTCCACGGGTCATCACCTCACGCAGGACCTCGCGCACGACCGGGCGGCGCTGAGCGTCCTCCGGCGCCTCGGTAGCCGCGAGGTCGAGCAGACCCAAGGCCGCATCCAGGTTGTCGGCACGCTGCTGCGACCGCGCCTGCTCGAGAAGGAACGCGACCCGGCGTTCGATCGACGGGCACTGCTCGCGCCGCACCGTCGCGGCGATCGAGGCCGCGATCGACGTCTCGCCGGCATCGAACTCGATCCCGGTGGCATGCATGGCCACACTGGTCGGGCCGAACGCGGTCCACAGAGTGTTGGTCTCGCCGACCGTGTCGGCCGCCGATCCGGCGGAACGCACCCGATCCCGAGCCGTCCATACGGAGCCCTGTCGGGCCGCGGCCACACTCGCCACCAGGAGCAGCGACCCACGTACCGCGGCCGGCGCCGCGCCCGAGCAGCTCTCGACCTCTGCCGCCGTACGCATCGCGATCTCCTCCGCCATCGCCGGGCTACCGGTCGCAAGGGCCGAGTGCGCCTGGTTCCACCGCGCGGCAGCCATCCGCAGTGGGTCGTCGGCGCTTTCCGCCGCTGACCAGCCGCGATCAGCGGCTATTGCGGCGAGGTCCAACCGCCCGGAGCGCTTCGCAACACTGCGAGTGAGCCCGTAGAGATCGGCTGCGAGTCGATCTGCCGCGCGGCGCTCGGATGACGTGGCGGCGGTGCAACGCCACGCCTCTACGGCAACAACGAGGTCGGGCAGTACCTTGCCCACCCTGCTGTATCGATGCGGCGATGACTGCCACACCCGCCACGCACCCTCCACCGCTGAGCGCAACTGTGTGGCATCGCCGACGTGCGGAGCCGTGATCGAGGAGGACATCGCGCGATGCAGCGCGCTGCCTCCGTCAGCGCGGACTGGTGCGGATGGAGCTTCGCGTGGTCCCAGCAGGTCGGATACCGGAGTCTCCAGGGCCGCCGCGAGCGCGATCAGCACCGGGAGCGCCGGCACCTTCTTGCCGCGTTCGAGCTGGTAGAGGTAGTCCACTGTGATGCCGGCGAGTCCTGCGATCACGGGCTGGGTCCTGCCGACTGCCAGGCGCCGGAAGCGCAGCCGCTCGCCGAGCGAGCGCGCCAGGTCACGATCAGTAGGCATGAATCAGCATGCTGCCGAAGTCGGCAGGATCGCGCACCCCGCACCCCGCACCCGCGCGACGCGCGCACCGGCACGATGCGTGTGCCAAACTGCGCCGTGCCCGGCAACCAGGTTCGTCTCGTGCTCTGGGATGTGGACCACACGCTCGTGGCCACCCGCGGCATCGGGCGCGAAGTCTACGAATCGGTCTTTCCTCGCATCGCCGGAGTGCCGTTGCGGGAGTTGGCCGTTGTGCACGGGCGCACCGAGTTGGACATCATCGACGAGACACTCCGCCTGCACCACGTTCCAGCCGACGAGAGCACCGTGCGCCGAATCGCCGACGAACTCGCCCGCGAGTACCGGCGCCGGTTCGACGAGTTGAGCGCCCGCGCACAGGTGCTGCCGGGCGTGCGGGATGCGCTGTCGTGGGTCGACACTCGCGACGACCTGATCCAGAGCACCGTGACCGGCAATCCCCACGCGGTGGCCAGGCTCAAACTCGAGGCCACCGGGCTGGCTGGTCACCTCCGCTGGAGTTGCGGCGCATTCGGCGACGACGACCGTGACCGCGCGCGGCTCGTCCGCCTGGCCCGCACCCGTGCCACCGACAGCGGCGCCGACATCACCAACGTCGTCGTGGTGGGCGACACGCCCAGTGATGTCATGGCGGCGACAAGTGCGGGCGCCACGGCTGTCGGCGTCGCGACAGGGCAGTTCAGCGTCGCTGATCTCGCCGCCGCCGGTGCCGATTTCGTGCTTCACGACCTGTCTGACCTCGCCAGCGTCCAGGCCACTATCCGCGCACGCTGACCGCATTCCAGTCACCGTCGGGGCCAGCGGCGCCACCCACATGTCACCCATCCGCGCACCAGACGCGCACTCTCGCCGAGGCTCTTTGCGGGCGCGCCGCAGCAACCACCCCAAGAAGGCATCGGGGCAGTCGGCGATCCGTGAGGTAGGAACTGGCACGCCGGCCGGTCCTGGCGGACCAGCGCGCAACGAACGCCGAGAGCCCATTCCCGAAGGCATCCGCGACGACCTCATCACCGACGCTCTCGAACGGCGGTATTCGAACTGCTCCGCGCGGATCGGGCCCGAATCGCTGGGCGGTGTTGCACCGACTAGCGTGGCCGAGCACAGGGTGCAGGAATACGACAACTGAAGGATGAGGGATGGCGCCGGTCGGCTTCGAGGACAAGGTCGCGTTCGTCTGGAAGGTCGCCGACAAGTTACGAGGCACGTTCAAGCAGCACGAGTACGGCTCGGTGATGTTGCCGCTGCTGGTGCTCCGCCGGATGGACGCGGTGCTCGCCCCGACCAAGGATGCCGTGCGCACCAAGGCCGCGACGTTGCCGCGGTCGACCGAGGGCACCAACGCCATCCTCGGCAAGGCTGCCGGGCACCGGTTCTACACCACCTCTGCGTTCACCTTCGCCTCGATGCTCGCGGACGACAAGAACGTCGCCGACAGCCTGCGCGACTACATCCGCAAGCTCTCCCCGGAGGCGTACCACGTCATCGAGGCGTACGAACTCGACGGGCGCATCGAGCGGATGGACCGCGCCGGCATCCTCTACGCCGTCCTCGCCGATTTCGCCGACCTCGACCTGCGGCCGAG
>JBOFLG010000039.1:0-19344 GCA_051657745.1 Dermatophilaceae bacterium
GCCCACCCGGTGGCGTCACCGGACTCGATACCGGCACACCACGGCTTGTCCTTGGGGTTGTCGGTGGCGATCTTCTCGGTCAGCGCGAGCAACTCGTCCCAGGTCTTCGGGATCTGGTAGCCCTTCTCCTTGAACTTGCCCGGGTTGTACCAGACAAAGGACTTCACGTTCGCGCCCAACGCCGCGGCGTAGAACTTGCCATCGACGGTGCCGTACTCCTTGAAGTCCGGCATGTTCTTGTCGACGTTGGCTGCCACCTCCGGTGGCGCCTCCTTGACGTACCCGTCCTTGACGAACGTCTGGAGCAGTCCAGGCTGGGGGACCGGAGCGACATCGGGAGCGTTACCACCCTTGAGCCGCACCGGGAGTTGGGCCTCGAACTCCTTCGAGCCCTCGTACTTGACGGTGACGCCGGTGCACTCTTCGAACGGCGTGAACGAGTTCTTCAGCGGCTCGTCCTCGGGCGCGGTGATCGAGGCGTACATCGTGACGGTCTTGCCCTTGAGGTCACCGAACGCCTTGTAGGGCGCGCAGTCGATGGTGGATGCCGCGTCTCCGCCGCCGCTGTCGCTGCTGCCGCCATCGCTGGACCCGCAGGCCGTCGCGGTCAGGGCCACCGCGATGACTCCGGAGAGCGCCGCGATGCGACGCCTAGAACTGAGGGCCATTGCCCGCCTCCATTTTCACTGGTCGTGCCGGAGCGGGTGAGCGCCTCGGCGGTGAGGGAACCGGGATTACCGTAAAAGCGTTTTCGCACCCGCGCAATGACCGGGTCAGCGACGCGGCGTAACGATTGCGTAACACGGCCGGTTCCTGAGTCGGCGCACGATCATTCCGACACCGGGGCGCCGACTCCGGCGACCACGGCCGAGAACGGTGTGCCCGAACCGTCGCGGCGGCCGACCGGTTCCGGCAACTCGATCGCGACGCCATCGGTGCCGCAGGCGCGGGCCGGTCGGGCGCCCACCCAGGCCAGCACGAGCGTGTCTTCGCCCCGAAGAAACCGGTGTGCCCGAACGCCTCCGGTGGCCCGGCCCTTGGCCGGGTACTCGCCGTAGGGCGCCACCTTGAGTGAGCCGGCCTGGGTGCCAGGGAGCGCATCAGCCGCCCCGGACGAGGTGACGACGACGTTGTCCGCGCCCGCGTCGACCACACCGAAGAACACTGCACGTGACCCGGGCGCCAGCCGGATGCCAGCCATCCCGGCGGCCGACCGTCCTTGAGGACGCACCGACGACGCCGGGAACCGAAGCAACTGCGCGTCACTGCTGACGAACACCAAATCCTCCGCGCCGTCGGACAACGGCGAAGCACCCACCACGACATCGCCGTCCCGCAGGGACATGACCTCCCAGCTCGGCCGGCTGGGATAGTCGGGCAGCACTCGTTTGACAGTCCCCTGCGCGGTGCCGAGCGCCAGACCGGGGCCACCGGTGTCGAGCGGAGCGATCGTCAGGGGTTCCTCGCCCCGCTCGAGGTCGACGAACACCGCCAACGGCGCCCCGCCGGACAGCGCCGGCGCACCACCGAGAGGAGGCAGCGTCGGGAGCTCGAGGGCCGACATCCGCACCATCCGGCCGCGAGAGGTGACCAGCCCGAATTCGCCTCTGGCTGTGGTTCGTACGGCGCCGACGATGGCGTCGTGCCTCGCTCGTGGCCCCTCGGACGGCACCGGGTCGCCCGAGGAGGTGCGAGCCAGCAGCCCGGTGGACGAGAGCAGCACCCAGCACGGGTCGTCGGCCACCTCCAGCGGAGCGGCAGCAGTAGCGGGCGCACCCGAGGACTCCAGCAGCACGGTCCGCCGCGGGGTGCCGTGCGCCGTGGCGACCTCGGCGAGCTCGGCCGACACGGTGCGGCGCAGCAGCGCCTCGTCGCCGAGAATCGCCTCGAGCTGCTCGATCGCCCGCTGCAGCTCGTCGCGCTCGGTCTCCAGTTCGATCCGGGAGAACTTGGTCAGGCGCCGCAACTGGAGCTCGAGGATGTACTCGGCCTGGGCCTCGGACAGGGTGAACACGGAGATCAGCCGGGCGCGCGCGGCGGCGGCGTCATCCGAGGCCCGGATCAGCCGGATGACCTCGTCGATGTCGAGGATCGCCACGAGCAGGCCCTCGACCAGGTGCAGCCGGGTGCGCCGCTTGTCGAGCCGGAATTCGGTGCGTCGCCGGACGACCTCGATGCGGAACGCGATATAGGTGCCCAGCAACTCCTGCAGCCCGAGCGTGCGCGGCTGGCCGCCGACCAGGGCGACGTTGTTGATGCCGAACGAGTCCTCCATCGGAGTGAGCTTGTACAACTGCTCGAGCACCGCGTCGGGGTTGAACCCGTTCTTGACCTCGATGACCAGGCGCAGCCCGTGCTTCCGGTCGGTGAGGTCCTTGACGTCGCTGATGCCCTGCAGCTTCTTGCTCTGCACCAGGGTCTTCACCCGTTCGATGACCTTCTCCGGCCCGACCAGGTACGGCAGCTCGGTGACCACGATGCCCGAGCGTCGCGGGGTGACCTTCTCGACTCGAGCGGTGGCGCGGGTGCGGAACGTGCCGCGCCCGGTGAGGTACGCGTCGCGGATGCCGGCCAGGCCCACGATCCGCCCACCGCAGGGCAGGTCCGGGCCGGGCACGAACTTCATCAGGTCATCCAGCGAGCAGTCGGGGTGGTCGATGAGGTGCCGCGCCGCGCCGATGACCTCGACCAAGTTGTGCGGCGCCATGTTCGTGGCCATCCCGACCGCGATCCCGCTGGCGCCGTTGACCAGCAGGTTCGGGTACGCCGCCGGCAGGACCCCGGGCTGGGTGAGCGAGTCGTCGTAGTTGGGTACGAAGTCGACGGTGTCCTCGTCGAGCCCGGCCACCATCAGCAGCGCGGCGGCTGCCATCCGCGCCTCGGTATACCGCGACGCCGCCGGACCGTCGTCGAGAGAACCGAAGTTGCCGTGCCCGTCGACCAGCGGCAGCCGCATGGTGAATGACTGCGCCATCCGGACCAGCGCGTCGTAAATCGCGCCGTCGCCGTGCGGGTGGAACTTGCCCATCACCTCGCCGACGACCCGGCTGCACTTCACATGCGGCCGGTCGGGGCGCAGCCCCAACTCGCTCATCCCGTAGAGGATGCGGCGCTGCACCGGCTTCAGGCCGTCGCGGGCGTCCGGCAGGGCGCGGGAGTAGATGACGCTGTAGCTGTACTCGAGGAACGCACTGCGCATCTCGTCCTCGACGTCAATGTCGACGATGCGCTCGGCGATCTCCTCGGATGACGAGGGGGTGCGGGGAGTCATGATGCCTTCGGCTGGTCGTGGTGCCGGGATGCAGCCCGGCCTCAGACCATCTTCTCGTCCCCGGCGGACCACCCCACACCCGACACTCCGAAACGGCCATCGTGCAGCACGTCGTCCAACTCCCGGCGGCGGCGGACCCGGGGCGACCCCGAGACCCGGCGCGCCTCGGCCCCCAGCGCGACGACCCCGACGACGCGCCGGTCCGCCGGGATGCCGTGCGCCGCTTTGACCGCGTCGTGGCGCTCGGCCGGTACCCCGAAGAACAGCGCGCCCAGGCCGCGATCCTCGGCTGCGAGCAGCAGCACCATCGCGGCCATCGCCGTGTCGGTGTCCCAGTATGGAACCGGCCATCGGTCGAGCGAGCGGTCACTCCATCCCTTGTCGGGCTCGGCGTACCGGGCCAGGTAGCGCTCCGGGTCGGAAATGCAGAGCACCAGGGCCGGGGCCGCCGACACGCCGCGGCGCCACGCGTCATCCGGCCGGGAGCCGGATGCCGCGGCCCAGAAGGTCGCCCGGTCACCCGGGTCGAGCAGGGCAACGAAGTCCCAGCCCTGGGTGAAGCCAGCACTCGGCGCACGAACCGCCAGACCCACGAGGTCACGCACGGCATCCGCCGAGACCGGAACCCTGGGGTCGAAGCGGCGCACCATCCGGCGGCGGATGACGGTCTCGCGCAACTCCATCCGGACAGTCTGCCGACAGCGCCCGGGATGGCACCATGGCGGGCATGGAGGAGCCTGCGCTCCCACCCGGTTACCGTCGGGACTGGGAGGCCGACGTCGTGTTGCGCGACGGGACGGTCGCCCACCTGCGCCCGATCCGGCCCGACGACGCCGACGCGTTGCGCCGGTTCCACGCGGCACAGTCCGAGGAGTCCATCTACCTCCGGTTCTTCGCTCCGCTGCGCGTCCTGAGTAACCGAGAGGTGCACCACTTCACCCACCTCGACTACGCCGACCGGGTGGCGCTGGTGGCCACCACCCGCGAGGGGATCATCGGGATCGGCCGGTACGACCGCGTCGACCCGGGCAGCGCGGAGGTGGCGTTCAACATCGGCGACCACCACCAGGGCAAAGGCATCGGGTCGGTCTTGCTCGAGCACCTCGCCGCGATCGCCCAGGAGTCCGGCATCCACCGGTTCACCGCGGAGGTACTGCCGCAGAACCAGCGGATGCTCGCGGTGTTCACCGACGCGGGGTACGAGGTCGCCCGCCGAGTCGAGGACGGCGTCGTCGAGGTGGCGTTCGACATCAAGCCGACCGACCGGTCGAAGGCAGTGGCCTCCAGCCGCGAGCACCGGGCCGAGTCGGTCAGCATGCGGGCCCTGCTTCATCCGGGGGTGATTGCGGTGGTCGGCGCGAGCCGGCGACGCGACTCCATCGGCAGCCAGGTGCTTCAGCGCATCCTCGACGCCGGGTTCACCGGTCGGGTGCACCCGGTGAACCCGCACGTGCGGACGCTGCGCCGTCGCCGTTCCTACCCATCGGTGACCGAGGTGCCCGGCCCCGTCGACCTCGCCGTGATCGCGGTACCGGCCGAGTCCGTGCCCGGGGTGGTCGATGAGTGCGCTGACGCCGGCGTGAAGGCGCTGCTCGTGGTGTCAACCGGATTCGCCGAGGACGGGCCAGCCGGGGCTCACCTGCAGACCGAGCTGCTTCGTCGCGCCCGTGGTGCTGGCATGCGCGTGGTCGGCCCCAACTCGTTCGGCATCCTCAACAACGACCCCGCAGTACGGCTCAACGCCTCGCTCGCGCCGACCTTGCCACCGCACGGCCGACTCGGGTTATTCACCCAATCCGGGGCACTCGGGGTGGCCGTGCTGGCGTCGGCAGCGCGGCGCAACCTCGGTGTCTCCACGGCCGGATCGGCAGGCAACCGGGTCGACGTCTCCGGCAACGACTTCATGCAGTACTGGATCGACGACGACTCCACGGACGCGGTCGGTCTCTACCTCGAGTCGATGGGCAACCCGCGCAAGTTCTCCCGGGTCGCCCGCCACCTCGCGCTCACCAAGCCGGTGATCGTGGTCAAGTCCGGGGTGTCCCGATTCGGCGTCCCGCCCGGCCACCGGGTGCGCGAGACCCAAGCCCGGCCCGAAGTGTTCGACTCGATGCTTCGGCAGGCGGGCGTCATCCGGGCCAAGAACATGCACCAGCTCTTCGACATTGCGCAGATCGTCGTCTCCCAGCCGCTGCCTGCTGGGGATGGCGTGGCGGTGGTCGGCAACTCGGCCGCCCTCACGGCACTCACCGCCGACGCCTGCGAGGGCGCCGGGCTCACCGTCCGGCACGGGCCGGTGACGCTGCGCGCCGACGCCACTGCGGCCGACTTCCGTACCGCGCTGCGCCGAGCCTTCGCCGACGCAGGGGTGGACTCGGTGCTGTCCTGCTTCATCCCCCCGCTCGTCACGGATGACGAGGCCGTCGCCGCGGCCCTGCGCGATGTCGCCTCGGCGTCCACCAAACCGTGCGCCGCGGTGTTCCTCGGCATGCGCGGCGTGGACGACCGGCAGCAGGCCGTGTCCGGTACCGCCGGCCGTGGTCGGGCCATCCCGGTCTATGCGATGCCGGAGGATGCCGTCCGGGCACTTGCCGCGGCAACTCGCTACGGCCAGTGGCGAGCTCGCGATCCTGGCACCCCGGTGGCACCCACCGGGGTGAATCGCAGTGCCGCCGAGGACGTCGTCCAGACGGTGCTGTCCGCGGACCCTCGAGGCCGCCGCCTCGTCGCCGACGAAGCGGCGGCGCTGCTCGCTGCGTACGGCATCGAGGTCTGGCCCACCGCCGAGGTGCACACGGTGCTGGATGCCGTGGCAGCCGCGGAGCGGGTCGGTTACCCGGTGGTCCTCGCATCGACGGCCCCGATGGTGCGCCACCCGGGAGGTGTCGACGGAGTACGGGTCGACCTCGCCGACGAGGTGGCGTTGCGGGCCGCCTGGGCCTCGCTCGAGCGACGGCTGGCGCCCCACGGGCCCGGCCGGTTCATCGTGCGGCGGATGGCCTCGCCGGGCGTCTCCTGCGTGGTCGGCTCCGACGAAGACCCGCTGTTCGGCCCGGTCATCGCATTCTCGGTGGCCGGCCTGCCCACCGAGTTGCTTGGCGACGTTGCCCATCGCATCCCGCCGCTCACCGATGTCACGGTGTCCGAGTTGATCTCGTCGGTCAAGGCGGCCCCGGTGCTGCAGGGCTGGCGGGGAGCCGAGCCGGTGCACCAGGCCGCGCTCGCGGACCTGGTGGCCCGGGTCTCGGTGCTGGCCGACGACCATCCGGAGGTCGCCTCACTCGTGCTCACCCCGGTCAACGCTCATCCTGGCGGGGTGGACGTGCTCGGTGCCGACGTGGTGCTCGCGCCGGCTCCGCGACGCGCCGACCCCGGCCGGCGAGCGCTGACCTGACCACGCGACCGTCGGCGGTACGGCGGCCACCGGGCACAATGGCCGCCATGACCATGCCCCCGGGAAGTGTGCTCCCCGACGAACTCACCGCCGCCATCGAACGCGCCGGCTACTACCCGGCGCTGGTGGCTGACATTTTGTCGGCCGCGCTGGTGGGCGAGCAGATCGAGAACCACCTGGTGCACCTCGAGACCACGTTCGACCGCGATGTCGTGCGCCGCCACGTCACCGTCCTGGTGCTCACGTCCAGCCGACTGCTGATCGCCCATGCCGATGACCACGCCGACGAGCCGCCGGCCCCACGGGATGTCGCGACAGCCACCACCGAGTCGGTGCCGCTCTCCGCCGTCCGGGGGGTGATGTTGACCCATGTCGTCGAGGACCCGCAGAACTACCGGCCCGGCCGGCTCGGCCGTGAGCTGACCCTCACGCTCGGCTGGGGCACCGTCTCCCGGCTTGACCTGGTCCCAGCCTCGTGCACCGACCCGGCCTGCGACGCCGACCATGGATACGAGGGCACGGTCACCGGCGACGACATCGCCTTGCGGATCGCCGCCGCTGCCGACGGGGACGACGCGCTCGCCCGGGCGCTCTCGTTCGCGCGTGATCTCTCCGCTGCTATCGGCCGAGCCTGACCCCGCGGATGACGTCCACCGGCGACGCCGCCGGGTCGGGACCGGTGCTGGCCGATGTGCTGCCCGGTGTCGCCCGGAGTATCGGCGTGCCCTGGCCACCGCCGGGCTCGTCGGCTCGACGGGGGCTCGAGTTGCCACCGGCACGACGCGCGGTGGTGGTGCTCATCGACGGCCTCGGCCATGACCTGCTGATCCGGCGGGCTGGGCACGCACCATGGTTGCGACATCACCTGGCCAGCACGGTGCGGGCGACCTGTGGGTTCCCATCGACCACGGCGACCTCGGTGGCGAGTTTCGGCACCGGTCTGCTGGCTGGTGCGCACGGCTTGGTGGGTTACGAGGCGATGGACCCGGACACCGGTCGGGTGCTCAACGAGCTGTCCTGGGAGGACGGTCCGGACCCGCGCCGCTGGCAACCCTTCTCCACCGTGTACGAGGCCGCGGCGGCATCCGGCGTGGATGTCGTCCATACCGGCCCGGCCTTCTTCGAGGGCTCGGGCCTGACCGTGGCCAGCTCCCGGGGTGGCCGCTTCGTGGCAGCTGGCACGCTCCCTGCGCGGGTGGACGTTGCGGTGGCCGCGGCACGGGCCTCGCCGTCGTCGCTGGTGTACGTGTACTGGGGCGAGCTCGACAAGGTCGGCCACGTGCATGGCTGCACGTCCTGGCAGTGGGGTGAGCAGCTGGAGACCATCGACCGCGAGCTCGCCAGGCTCGCGGATGCACTGCCCGACGACTGCTCGCTCACCATCACTGCTGACCACGGCATGGTCGACGTCCCGCAGGACGCGCGGGTCGACGTCGCCGCCGACCCGCGGCTTGCCGCTGGTGTCGAGGTGGTGAGCAGCGAGCCCCGAGCCCCGCACCTGTGGGTCGCGCCGGGCGCGGTGGCCGATGTGCTCGCCGCCTGGCGTGCGGTGCTCGGGAGTCGCGCGGAGGTGGTCGAGCGCGACGACGCCGTGGCCCGCGGCTGGTTCGGCGAGGTGCGGCCAGAGGTGCGAGGTCGGATCGGTGACGTCGTGGTCACCACCGGTGCGGCGTTCGCCGTGGTGGACTCACGACGAGCCCGGCCCGAGTTGCTGGCGCTCATCGGGTTGCACGGGTCGCTGACCGATGACGAGGTGTCGGTACCCGTGCTGCACGTGCCGGCATCAGCCGTCGCCCCTGGGTGAACACCAGCGCTCACCACGGCGGCCCAGCTCGCCGAGCGTGACTCGCCAGACCGTCAGGTGTCGGTTCCGCGGGTGCCGAAGACGATGTCGTCCCAGCTCGGCACACTCGGCCGGCCCTTGCGGCCCGACGGCGGGCGCCGAACTGCCGGGGCCGGCTCGGGCTGCTCCGGCGGAGCGGGCTCGGCATCGTCGAGATGGTGCGCGGTGGGCTGATGGGCACGTGATGCCGGAGGTGCCGGTGCGATGGCCGGGTCGACGGCGAGCTCATCGAGGGGGACGGCGTCCGGACGGGAGGTGTCCTCACCGGGGGTCTGGGTCGGTGCGGGACGACGGCGTCCGCGGCGTCCGCGGGTGCCGTGGTCGCGCATCGCGGCCATCAGGTCGATCGGGTCGGACGCCCCGGTCGCGGATCGGCTCACCCCGCCGTCGGCATCGACGTCGTACACGTCGAGGTCGCCGCCGGTCACCGGCGGGTGCGGTGCGGGGATGCCGACCGGCTCGGCATCCTCGCTCAGCCACCGAGCCTCGTCGTCGGTGGGGGAGACTGACCCGCTCAGCGGCTCGTAGGCCCAGGTGGCGGTGCGCCGCCGGCCGCCGGCCGCAAACGTCATTGACACCTGCCAGGCCCCCGCGTCGTCACGCGCGGAGTCCCACTCCACGTCGTCGAGTTCGACTCCACGGGAGCGGAGTCGTTCGTCGACCCGATCGGCGAGTGCGGCCGACCCGTGCAGCCCCGCGCCAACGGTGCACTGCCGAGCGACCCGTGCCACGTGCTCACGTTCGGCGAGGACCGGCCCTTCGAAGCGCCGTACCTTCTCGATGGTCCACCCGGCGCGTTCGGCGACCTCGGCGGCGGAGAGCCCGCGGCGGATCAACGCCTGGACCTCCCGGGGGCGCAGGCCACCGTCGATCTCGATCTGCAGCTGGCCCAAGCGGGCCCGGTCACGGCGGGCAGCGGCCCGTAGCGGCTCGTCGAGCGGAAGCCGGAACCGGCCACCGTCGGCGTCGGCGAGCAGGAGGTGCTCGCCGTCCTCATGGACGCCGATCAGGCGAAGATCCTGCATTTTCGGGCTCCCGGTCCAGGTACACGTCGGTGCTGACCTTGCCACCCCGCGGCTGCTTCGGCGAGGAGCCCACGCCGGGACGCCCCGGATTGGACGGATACGGTGCTGCCATGACCGAGCGCCACGACCTCGCCCCCTACGACGTCGTCATCCTTGGATCGTTCGGCGGCCCGGAGGCCAGCGAGGAGGTGCTGCCGTTCCTCCGCCGGGTCACCGCCGGCCGCGACGTGCCCGATGAGCGGCTCCGAACGGTCGGCGAGCACTATTACGCGCGCGGCGGGCGCAGCCCGATCAACGACCTGAATCGCGACCTCCTCACCCGGCTTCGCAATACTCTCGAGCGACGCGGTATCGACGTGCCGGTCGTCTGGGGAAACCGCAACAGCGCGCCCTTTTTCGCGGATGCCGTTCGCGAGGCTGTCGCGGCCGAGGCGCGCCGCGTGGTCGTCGTGCTCACGAGTGCCTACTCGTGCTACTCCTCCTGTCGGCAGTACCGCGAGGACCTCGCTGCCGCTCTCGGCGAGGTCGGTGCCGCGGCCGACGGGCTGGTCATCGACAAGGTTCGCCCCTATGCCGGACACCCCGCTGTCGGCCGCACCTGGTCGCGTGCGGTGCTCGACGCGGTCCGGTCGTTACCGGAGCCGTCAGCAGCCCGCCTGCTGTACGTCACCCACTCCGTGCCGATCGCGATGGACGACACCTCGGGACCTGGTGACGGTGAGGGCAACCTCTACAGCGACCAGCACCACCGCCTCGCCAGACGAATCACCGACGAGGTCGATGCCGCCCTCGGCACGGCCCTGCCCGCGGAGGTGGTCTACTGCTCGCGGTCCGGCCCGCCGCAGCAGCCGTGGCTCGAACCCGACGTCAACGACCGCATCAGCGACCTGGCGGCCGAGGGCGACGGCCCCGTCGTCTGCATCCCGATCGGGTTCATCTCCGACCACATGGAGGTGGTCCACGACCTCGACACCGAGGCAGCCGACACCGCCGCGCGGGTCGGCCTCCAGTTCCTCCGGGTCCGGACCCCCGGGCCCGACGAGGAGTTCGTCGACGGTCTTGTCGACCTTCTGCTCGAACGGGCCGCCGAGGCTCGCGATGAGCTCGTGAGACCAGCGACGTGGCTACCCGGCGATGTGCGTCCGTCGGTGTGCGCGCCGGGTTGCTGCCCCAACCTGCGGGTGGCCACGCCGGCGTTGTGCGGGAGCGACTGATGGCGGCGGCTGCTCCGGTCGATGACCTCGACCACGCCGGCCTGGTCGACATCGCCCGACTGGCTGCCGAACGGGCTGGCCGGCTAATCGTCGATGAGCGGCCGACCGCGCTCACGGTGGCGGCCAAGTCCACCCGAACGGACCCGGTCACCGAGATGGACCGGCGTAGCCAGCAGCTGATCGTCGATCTCCTCCGCGAGATGCGTCCGAGCGACGGCGTGCTCGGTGAGGAGGGCGCGGGCGTCACCGGGACAAGTGGCGTGACCTGGGTCCTCGACCCGATCGACGGCACCGTCAATTACCTGTACGGATATCCCGGATATGCCGTCTCGGTGGCCGCCGTGGTCGGTGATCCGGCCATCGAGGGCGCGTGGACCTCGGTCGCTGGCGCCGTCCACGACCCAGTGGCCGGGGAGACCTTCTACGCCCACCTCGGTGGCGGGTCTCGCCTCGCCACCGCCACCGGAACCACCAGGGTGCACGCGTCGGCCTGTACCGATCTCGGTCTGGCCCTGATCGCCACCGGGTTCGGCTACGCGGCGGCCGTCCGCGAGCAGCAGGCGCGGAGTCTGGTCGAGGTGATCGGTCGGGTTCGCGACATCCGGCGGACCGGCAGCGCGGCGCTCGATCTCTGTGCCGTGGCGGCACACCGGGTCGATGGCTACTACGAGAGCGGGCTCAACATCTGGGACCGCGCCGCCGCCCAACTGATCGTGCGGGAGGCTGGGGGCGTCGTTGGTGGGGCCGTCGATGACACCCCTGGGCGGTCGCTGACCTGGGCGGCAGCACCAGGGATCGCCCCGTCACTGAGCGCGGTGGTTCGCCAGGCGACGGCGCGTCACGGGTCCGATGATGGCTGAGAAAGCCGAGTCCCTCGGCCCGCGGACGAGCGCCATCCGCGCGGCCAACAGGGACCCGTGTGGTGATCGGAGGGACAGATAGTGCACAATCTGCCGCGCACCTGCTCGGCGCAGGGCACAAACGCGGGGCCCGAGGCGTTGTCAGGGCCGAGCTCGAAACGAAGGGTGGACTGAGAGGTATGGCGACCGACTACGACGCTCCGCGCAAGACCGACGACGAGTTGTCCGAGGACTCCATCGAGGAACTCAAGAGCCGTCGCGTTGATACGCGCGCCTCCAGCGTCGACGTCGATGAGACGGAACAGGCTGAAGGGTTTGAACTTCCAGGAGCAGACCTGTCGGGTGAGGAGCTCTCGGTCCGCGTGCTGCCACGCCAGGCTGATGAGTTCACCTGCTCGCGATGTTTCCTCGTGCACCACCGCAGCCAGCTGGCAAGTGAGTCAGGCGGGGTGTTGGTGTGTCGGGAGTGCGCGGCCTGAACAGATGCTCACGATGACCGAGTTCGGCGGGGCAGAGCAGGCGCAGGTGGCGGTACGACGGCTCCGTCCTGGCGCGGTGCTGCCCCGCTATCGCATCGACGGCGACGCGGGCGCCGACCTCACCAGCGTCGTTGAGCTCACCTTGGGGCCGGGTGAACGTGCCCTCGTCCCCACCGGTATCGCGGTGGCGCTGCCGCGGGGAACCGTGGGGCTGGTCCATCCCCGGTCCGGTCTCGCAGCGCGGCACGGTGTCACGGTCGCCAACGCGCCAGGTACCGTCGACTCTGGGTACCGTGGCGAGATTCTGGTCAACCTCGTGAATCTGGATCCGGCCACGCCGTTCACCGTGCGGGTCGGCGACCGTATCGCGCAATTGGTCGTACAACGCTACGTGCACGGTGAGTTCGTGGATGCCGATGCTCTCCCCGCGAGTGCCCGGGGCCAGACCGGCCACGGGTCGACCGGCGGGTTCGGCTCCACGGCCGTGGAGCCCACACCTCGACGACACGACCGGGAGACCTCGCAGTGAGCATCCTTGACAAGTTCCGCGGCAGCAGCGGTCGCCACGCGCGCCGCGCCAGCGATCCGGCTGCCGACGCCCCGACCGGGACATCCACCGACCGTCCTAGTAGCACGGCCGACAGCGGCGAACGCGCGTCGGGTGCCGGCGCGGACGGGCCGTTTGACGTCGCCGATGTTGGCGGTCCAGACGGCCGGGTGGACGTGGGCGCGCTGTGGCTGCGCGGCATCCCTGGTCTCGAGCTGCGGCTCGAGCTCGACCAACACACCCGTGAGGTCCATGCCGCCACGGCGGTGCTTGGTGAGTCGGCCCTCCAGTTGCAGGCCTTCGCCGCCCCGAGGTCGAGCGGTCTGTGGGACGAGATCCGCGCCGAGATCTCCGCCACCATCGAGAAGCAGGGGGGCACGGTTGAACAGGTCGACGGAGTCATGGGTGCCGAGCTGCGCACCCGGATGCCGTCGGCCGACCCCGATGGCCGCACGGTGTTCGCGCCGGCGACGTTCCTGGGCGTCGACGGGCCGCGATGGTTCCTCCGCGGCGTCTTGTCGGGACGGGCGGCAATCGACAGCACGGCTGCGGCTCCGTTGATCGGCGTCATGCGGGACACCGTTGTCGTGCGAGGGCTCGACCCGATGGCGCCCCGCGAGTTGCTTCCACTCACCCTCCCCGGCGATGGCGACGCGGTGGGGGGCGAGGGCGACACGACCGAGGAACGCCCAGGTCTGGATCCGTTCCAGCGTGGTCCTGAGATCACGGAGGTGCGGTGATGGGCCTGCGCCAGTGGTTCCGCGAGTTGACCAAGACCTCGATGGAACAGGCCGCCGAAGAACTTCGTGAGCAGTCCGCCGGGCAGGGGGGCGACGCCCTCGCCCTGCTGGCCGTGCGGTATCCGGCGAAGGTGTGCGGAACCGTCCGGGCGGTGACCCTGCCGCCGCGGCGCGGTGTTCCCGCCTTGGTTGCGGAGCTCTGGGACGGCAACGGGTCGGTGGACCTGGTCTGGATCGGCCGTCGCGCGATCGGCGGCATTGTCCCCGGGGTGTTTCTCCGAGCGCACGGACGAGTTGCGCTGGTCAAGGGCGCGCCGACGATATTCAACCCGTCCTACGAGATCGTGCCTACGCCATGACAGTTGCCCGGCTCGACGCGGAGACCGTGGAGACCGTCATCCGGCAACGCCTCGCGACCGCGCTGGGTGGGTGGCGCGGTTCGGTCGAGACGGCACTGCCGACAGTCCTGTTCGTGGTGCTATGGACCTGGCGCCAGGACCTCACACTCGCGGTCGGTGCGGCACTGGGGGTGGCGCTGATGTTGGCAGTCCTGCGGTTGGTGCAGCGATCGGCGTTGACCCACGTGCTGGGTGCGGTGTTCGCCACTGGGATCGCGGCATTCTTCGCGTTACGGTCCGGGCGTGCCGAGGATGCCTTCCTGCCGGGGATTCTGCTGAGCGCCGGGTACCTGGTGGCCTCGCTCATCTCGATCGCGCTGCGGTGGCCGGCCGTCGGGTTCCTCGTCGGTGCCGGTGGCGCGGTCGACGATCCATTCGGCTGGCGCCGCGACCGCGGCATGGTGCGCGTCTGCTCTCGTCTGACCTGGGTGCTCGTCCTGGTCTACGTCATCCGGCTTGCGGTGATGGCCCCGCTGTACTTCGCCAACCAGGTGGTGCTGCTCGGTACCGCGAAGGTCGTGCTCGGGTGGCCGCTGTGGGTCGCCGGCGTGGCGGTCATGGGGTGGCTACTCGTCTCAGGCAACACCCCGCTGGAGACCAGCACCGACCCCGAGGGCCGCTCCGCGAGGAGTTGAGCCAGACGGGTTGACGCGTCTACCAGGTTGACGCTCCGCCCGTGGGGCCGTCGCCACGTGACGGCGACCCCGCCCCGGAATCCGCTACAGGACAGAAAGCTCGCGTCGGTCAGTCGAAGGGTCAGACCCGACTGGTGATGCTACGTACATCCTCACTGTCAGTCGTCGTCGGGTTCAGGTGTGTCGCGCTTGTGCCGGTGACCTGGACTGAGCAGCGACTCGAGATCGCTCTCGGCCTCGGGGGTGGTGATGAACAACAGCTCGTCGAGCGGCTCGAGGGCGTCGTCACGGCTCGGAGCGATCGGGCTGCCGTCGCGGATGATGCCGGTGAGTACCGTGTCAGACGGGAATGGAACCTCGCCGACCCGGGAGCCGGCGTAGGGGCTCCCGACCGGGAGGGTCATCTCGACCATCATGGCCCGGCCCTGCTGGAACTCGAAGATCCGCACGAGGTCGCCGACGCTGACGGCCTCCTCGACGAGCGCTGTCATCATTCGAGGCGTCGAAACCGCGACATCCACACCCCACGCCTCGTCATACATCCACTCGTTTCGGGGGTTGTTCACGCGGGCGACGGTGCGAGGCACCCCGAACTCGGTCTTGGCCAGCAGCGAGAGGACGAGGTTGACCTTGTCGTCACCGGTGGCGGCAACCACCACGTCGCAGTCGGCCAGGCCGGCCTCCGAGAGCGAGTCGATCTCGCACGCGTCGGCCTGGAGCCAGCTCGCCTCCGGCACCTTGGCGACGCGCTCGGCATCCGCGTGACGGTCGATGAGGAGGACATGGTGGTCGTTGCGGAGCAGTTCTCGGGCGATCGAGCGACCGACGCTGCCCGCGCCCGCGATGACGACGCGCATGGGTGCCTTCTTTCCGCTTCAGACGCTCGGGGGAGCGGTGTCGAGAGCACGCTCGGCGGCGGCCAGGTCGTCGCGTGGGACTGCGAGGTGGAGGAAGTCGCCCTCCTGGTAGACCGTGTCGGGCGTGGGAAGTTGGCCCTCGCCGAGCCGGGTGAAGTACGCGATCCGACCACCGGTGGCTGCCTCGACCTCGGTGAGCCGGTGGCCGATCCAGGACGGGTGAACCGGCATCTCGGCGATGACGACCCGCCCGGACGGGTCGATATGTTCAGGGACGTGCCCCTGCGGCAGCAGCCGACGCATCATCTGGTCGGTGGTCCACTTCACGGTGGCCACCGTGGGGATGCCGAGACGCTGGTAGATCTCGGCTCGGCCGGGGTCGTAGATGCGGGCGACGACGTGCTCGACGCCGTACTTCTCCCGGGCGACCCGGGCCGCGAGAATGTTGGAGTTGTCGCCGCTGGAGACTGCCGCGAACGCGTAGGCCTGATCGATTCCGGCCGCTCGCAGGGTGCTGCGGTCAAAGCCGACCCCGGTCACCGTTCGACCCTCGAAAGAGGTGCCGAGACGCCGAAACGACGACTCGTCCTGGTCGATGATGGCCACTGCGTGACCGGCGCGCTCGAGCGCCCGAGCCAGCGATGCGCCGACGCGACCGCAGCCCATGATGACGAAGTGCACGAGCCGACGCTACACCGGCATCCCGGTCACACCCTCGGCATGTCCGGGCCCACCGTCGCTGGCCTGGCGCCGTCGTCGTCGTGGCGGGGGAGCGGTGGTCCGGCCTGCGCACACGGCGACGCCAGCCAGTCCTACAGTGTCCCTCGTGTCTTCTCCGGGACGGCTGGTCAAACGTCTGCTCGTCGGTCGCGCAATGCGTAGCGACCGGCTCAGTGAGACGCTTCTCCCGAAGCGGGTCGCGTTGCCGGTTTTCGCCAGCGATGCCCTGTCGTCAGTGTCGTACGCCCCCGACGAGATCCTGCTGACCCTCGGCCTGGCCGGCGGCGCGCTGGCGGTCACCGACTCGTGGAAGGTCGCGGTGGCGGTGGTCATCGTCATGGTGGTCGTCATCGCGAGCTACCGCCAGAACGTGCGCGCCTACCCCTCCGGGGGTGGTGACTATGAGGTCGCCAGCGTCAACCTGGGCCCGAAGGCCGGGCTGACCGTCGGGAGCGCGTTGCTCGTCGACTACGTCCTCACGGTTGCGGTATCCGTGTCGGCCGGCGTCCAGAACGCGGCGAACTCGTTCGACCTCGTGCGCGGCCACGAGGCGCTCGTCGCGGTCGGCATCATTGCTGCCCTCACCGCGATGAACCTCCGCGGCGTCCGTGAGTCGGGAACGGCGTTCGCGGTGCCCACCTACACCTTCATGGTGACCATCATCGGGATGGCGCTGCTGGGCTTCTGGAAGCAGACCAACGGCACGCTGCCCCCGGCCGAAAGTGCCAGTCTGGAGTTGCTGCCCGAGCCCGGGTACGAGCAGCTGGGCAACCTGGCGCTGGCATTCCTGTTTCTGCGCGCCTTCTCCTCGGGCTGTGCCGCGCTGACCGGCGTGGAGGCGATCAGCAACGGAGTGCCGGCCTTCCGCAAGCCCAAGAGCGACAACGCCGCGATGACCCTGCTGCTGATGGGCTGTGTGGCCATCACCATGCTGGTCTCGATGGTGGCCCTGGCCACGTGGACCGGCGTGAAGTACGCCGAGGACCCGTCGATCCAACTCACCCGCGACGGCGCCCCGGTCGGCGAGGACTACATCCAGAACACCGTGATGGGGCAGGTCGCCGAGTCGGTGTTCGCCGGGTTCACCCCCGGTGTGGTGATGGTCTCGATCGTCACCGGGTTGATCCTGGTGCTGGCCGCGAACACCGCGTTCAACGGGTTTCCGGTGCTCGGCTCCATCCTCGCGCGCGACGGCTTCCTCCCGCGCCAGCTGCACACCCGCGGCGATCGCCTCGCGTTCTCGAACGGCATCCTCATCCTGGCCGGCGCGGCCGCCGCCCTGGTGGTCATCTACGACGCGGAGGTGACCCGCCTCATCCAGTTGTACATCGTGGGCGTGTTCGTCTCCTTCACGCTCTCCCAGGTCGGCATGGTGCGGCACTGGAACCGGCACCTGCGCCTGGAGCGCGACGCCGCGACGCGGGGCCGGATGAAGCGCAGCCGGGTAATCAACGGGATCGGGGCCGGGCTCTGCGGCACCGTGCTCCTGGTCGTCCTGGCGACCAAATTCCTTCAGGGTGCCGGCTTCGCGATCGCAGCGATGGTGGTGCTGTACGTGCTGATGACCGGCATCCGGCGGCACTACGCCAAGGTCGGCCGCGAACTCGCCGTCAACGAGGGCGACACCCGCCAGCAACTCTTGCCGTCGCGGGTGCACGCGATCGTTCTGGTGTCGAAGATCCACAAGCCCACGTTGCGCGCGCTCGCCTACGCCAGGGCCACCCGGCCCTCGATCCTCGAGGCGCTCACCGTGGACGTGGATCCACAGGAGACCCGGGCGTTGCAGGCCGAGTGGGATCGGCGGGACATCCCAGTGCCGCTGAAAGCCCTCGACAGCCCATACCGCGAGATCACCCGGCCGATCGTCGAGTACGTGAAGTCGATTCGCTCGGGAAACCCGCGCGACCTGGTCGTGGTCTACATCCCCGAATATGTGCTCGGACACTGGTGGGAACAGGTGCTGCACAACCAGAGCGCACTGCGGCTCAAGGGCCGGCTGCTGTTCACCCCCGGTGTCATGGTGTCGTCCGTGCCGTGGCAGTTGGCGTCGTCGGCCGGGGCCGAGGAGCGGCTCGACGAGGGTCCGGTCGCCGGGGACGTGCGCCGCGGTGAGGGCTGATGGCGGTGGAGGTGGCCGGTCTCGCCGTGGGTGACGAGGCGGAGGTCGAGGTCACCGGGTTCGCCCATGGTGGTCACGCGGTGGCTCGGTATGCGGGTCAGGTGCTGTTTGTGCGGCATGCCCTGCCGGGTGAGCGGGTTCGGGCCCGGGTGACCGAGGTCGGTGCCGGTGGGCGGTTCGTGCGGGCCGATGCGGTCGCGGTGCGGGAGGCCTCGCCGGACCGGGTGATTCCGCCGTGCCGGTGGGCCGGCCCAGGTGGCTGTGGTGGGTGCGACCTTCAGCATGTGTCGCTGGCGCGGCAACGCACGCTCAAGGCGGGCGTCATCCGTGAACAGCTGTCCCGGCTGGCCGGGCTCGACATCGACGTGGTCGTCGAACCGGTCGCGGGGGATCGGGACGGACTGGGCTGGCGCACCAGGGTCGAGTTCGCCGTGGACGAGGGTGGCCGGGCCGGGTTGCGACAGCACCGGTCGCATGAGGTGGTGCCGGTGGATCGGTGCCGAATTGCCGCGGACGGCATCACCATGCTCGAGGTCACCGCACGCACCTGGCCGGATGCGGCGGCGGTCGACGTGGTGGCGCCGTCGGTCGGGTCGCCGGTCGCGGTCCCGGTGCGCAGGCGCCATCCGATCACGCCTGATGGCGCGGCGCTGGACACCATGGATGACGCGGTGCCCGAGGTGGTGGAACAGGTGGTGGCTGGGTGGCCCACCGGCGAGGGCGGTCGACGGGTCTGGACTGGTGAGTTCGGGGTGTCCGCCCGAGGTTTCTGGCAGGTGCATCCTGGAGCTGCTGGCGCGTATGTCTCGGCGGTGCTGGAGGGGGTGGCTCCTCGGGCGGGGGAACGGGTGGTCGATTTGTATTGCGGTGCAGGCCTGTTCGCGTCCGCGCTGGCGCAGGAGGTCGGCCCGGATGGGCAGGTGGTGGCGGTGGAGGTTGACGCCGAGGCAGCGGCCCGGGCGCGGGTAGTGCTCGCGCCGCGTGGGAACGCGGTCGTGGTGACTTCGCGGGTTGACGACGCGCTCGGCGTGCCCCGGAGCCGGGGCCGGTCGCGGCCACGCCGAGGTGCGCCGCGGGGTGGGCCGGGGCGCTCGGCCCTGCTACCCGAGCAGGCGGACATCGTGGTGCTCGACCCGCCGCGCACGGGCGCCGGCCGCGAGGTGACGCTGGCTATTGCCCGGATGACGCCCCGCGTGGTCGCGTACGTGGCGTGCGACCCGGCTGCCCTGGCCCGTGACGTCG
>JBOFLG010000040.1:0-2831 GCA_051657745.1 Dermatophilaceae bacterium
CGCGCGGCTCATTTGCGGGCCATGAACTCGCGGAACGCAGCGGTCGCGTCATCCGGGCTGACCGTGCGCGCGCCGCCGGTGGCGCCGCGGAGCGCATCGGGTGAGACCTCGCGTACCGTCGCCGTGTCGGTGAGTTCCACCTCCGCGCGGCCTCGCGGAACCCGGAACGACGCCAGCGTGACCACCTCGCTGTCGGCGTCCCGAGGATCCCGCACCGCGCGATACCGCACCGACAGCGCGTCGCTACTCGCGTCGAGGATGCCGTAGCCCTTGTACGCCGAATTCGCGTAGGCGAGATGCGGGTTGGCGGCCCGAACGATCGGGTCGAGCACTGCGGCAACCGCATTGCGGCCGACTTCGGTGCTGGCAATCCGGTCGGTGGAGCCCGGTGACGTCACCGAGCCGGCGACGAACTCGGTGGCGACCGGCGCGCCGGCATCCAGCCCCAGCGTTCGCACCGACCGGTCGCGGCCGGTCCGGGAGACCTCACCGGCAAAGAAGGTGTGGATGTCGCCGGTGAGCAGCGCGACATCCTCGACTCCGGCGGCGGCCACCGCGTCGAGCACGGCGGCCCGCTCGAACCCGTAGCCGTCCCACGAGTCGGTGTTCACCGTGAAGCCGGGCACCAGGTCGAGCGACATTGCCATCACCTGGTTGGCCACCAGCCGCCACGAGGCCCGGCTGCCGGAGAGGCCATCGACCAGCCAGTCTCGCTGTGCGGCACCGAGAATGGTGGCGTCAGAGGTGAGCACGTCGCGCGGGTCGAGGCAGGTCGCGATTGCGCCGTCGTTGGAGTTGCACGGCTGGTCGGTGCGGTATTGGCGGGTGTCGAGGGTGAACAGATCGACCTGGCCGAAAGCGCGCCTCCCGTAGGTGCGGTCCGGCTCCTTCGCGGTGCGGATCACCGGCATCGACTCGAACCAGGCCCGGTATCCGGCGGCGCGGCGCTCGTCGAATGGGATGTCGCGGCCGTCGCCGGACCGGCCACCTGGCCGGGGACCGGCGTAGTTGTCCTCGACCTCGTGGTCGTCCCAGATCGGCACCAGGGGTGCGATCGCGCGCACCGCCCGCAGGTCCGGGTCCGAGTGGTACGCGGCGTAGTTGGCCCGATACTCCTCGAGCGTGCGCACCTGGCCATCGGGTGTCTCCGGCGCCTGGCGCACCGCACCGTCGGCAAAGCTCGTCTCGTACTGGTAGTCACCGAGGCACACCACCAGGTCGGGATCCTGGGCGGCGAGGTCGCGGTGTGCCGCGTAGTAGCCGGCGCCGAACTCCTGGCAGGAGAAGAACGCCACCCGTACCGGTTCGGCCGAGCCGGGTGGCGGCGCGAGCCGGAACCGGCCGACCGGAGAGCTCACCCCGTCGGCGGACTCGAAGCGGTACCAGTAGCGCTCCCCGGCGCGCAGCCGGCCACCACCGACGCGCACCCGGGCAGTGCCGGCGGCATCCGCATCCGCGAGCGCCGCGGTACGGGCCACGACCGACCCGAACTCGGGGTCGGTGGCGACCTCCACGGTGAGGCGGGCCGCGCCGGTCAGCCCGGCGCAGTGCGTCCACAGCGTCACCGCGCGATCGGTGACCTGGCCGCTGGCCACCCCCTGGTCGAACGCCACGTCGCGCGCTCCGGGCACCGCGGCATGAGCTCGGGAGAGGTCGGCAGCCTGCACCACCCACAGCCCGGCCGCACCGACGGCCGACGAGACCACCAGCCGGCGGGACGGTAGCGAGCGGACGGATCGCCGAGGACCAGGCACTGATGACGTCATGCGTCGATCGTGCGATGCCGGTCAGCAGCGCGCAAACGCAGCGTGGCCGCACGGCTGCGTCGGCGCCAACCTTTCGCGGGAGCGTTCATCGTCGGCCATCGTCAGCCCCGATCGTTCACCGTGGCATCAGCCGACGTTCACCACAGGGTGGCGAGGTCGGCGACATCGGCGAAGGCACGGTCGCGGGTGACCAGGGTCAGGCCCTCGGTGAGGCACTGCGCCGCGAGCGCCCGGTCGAACGGGTCGCGGTGGCCCCAGTCGAGGAGCCCGGTGCGGAGCGCGTGCTCGTCGGTGATCGGCAGCCGCCGCGCGAGCAGCCGCCGACAGTGGCCGTCGTGGTCGTCGACCAGTTGATCTCCACCGGGCAGTTTGCCGAGCCGGGTCTTCGTCGCGATCTCCCACGCGGTCACCGCGGAGACGTAGACGTCGGCGTCACTCTCGAGGACGTCCATCACCTCCGGGCCCAGGCGGTCGAGGTCGGCGACCGCCCACACGAAGGCGTGCGTGTCGAGCAGGTAGCTCACCGGATGCCGTTCTCCCACAGCGAGATCTCATCATCAGGGAGCGGGTCGAACGCCGAGTCCGGAACGTCAAGCGTAAGGAACCCGAGCTGCCGGCGGCCGCGCCGCGGCATCGGCACCAGCTTGGCGACAGGCGTGTTCCCACGCGCGATGACGACCTCCTCCCCAGCCTGGACATCCTTGAGGATCGACGAAAGATGCGTCTTGGCGTACTGCACTTTCACCGTGACCATCTGGTCAGCGTAGGTCGGCTACCCAGGTTGGTCAACCGACCTGGTCAACCGTGCCTGCCAGACTCGGGCATGCCGTTGACGGCCCGCTCAGAGGTGGATCTGGTGGCCGAGCACGCCCTCGACGGCCTCGAGAATCGACTCGCTCAGCGTCGGGTGCGCGAAGACGTTGCGCGCCACCTCGTGCGCGGTGAGATCCCACTTCTGGGCGAGGGTGAGCACCGGCAGCAGCTCGGTGACGTCGGGGCCGATCAGGTGCGCGCCGAGGATCTCGCCGTGCGCGGCATCCGCGACGATCTTCACGAACCCGACGC
>JBOFLG010000041.1:0-10601 GCA_051657745.1 Dermatophilaceae bacterium
TGCGGTACCGCCCAGAACTCGGTGCTGGCGAACAGCGTGCGCAGCATCGGCACGATCGCGGTGTCGTTGTCCAGATAGGTCTGAGCGAGGCGGTCGACCAGGCTGGTCGGCGGGTTGTCCGAGACGAACCGGGTAGCGAGTTTGCGGGCGACCGTCTGCGCGGTGCCCCGATGCCGGGCCAGGTACGTCAGGTACGCATCGCCCATCGCCAGACCATCACCGGTGTTCGGGTCCGAGAAGCCGAGCACCTTCACGGCGCCCTTGTTCCAGTGCCGCTCTTCCTTGTACTCGAACTGCCCGGTCTCCCACACGAAGGTGCGTCCAGAGAGGATGTGCGCGCTATTGCGCACGTCAGTCTCGGTGTAGCCGGAGAGCACCCCGACGGTGTGCAGTTCGAGCAACTCGCGCCCGAGGTTCTCGTTGACGCTCTCCCGTTCGGACTCGTCGTTGTTCAGGTACCGCAGCATCGCCGGATGCCGCATCGCGGCCAGCAGCATGTCCTCGAACTTCCCAAAGGCGTGTGTGCGGATCACCGTCCGGTTGTAGTCAGAGACGCTGTCCCAGACATTGTCCGACGGGGTCGCCACGTTCAACTGGTTGGCGAGCACATCGACGACGACCTCGTACAGTTGCCGGCTGCTGTGCACCTGCAGACCGAGCGTCATCTGCCCGGTCTCAAACGCCGCGTTCCAACTGAACTCCTCCACGGAGCCGCGTACGCCGGAAATGTCCTTACCCGCCAACGGAAACGCGCCCCGCACGGCATCCCCGCCCGGGTCGGCCAGTGTGGTCGGGTCCAACTGCTGGGCCAGCCACCCATCGATACCGAGCTTGGCTACCGCAGCCCGGTCCGCGGGTCGAGCACCGAACGTCGTACGGCCGAGCAGGTGCTCATGGTCCGCCCTGGAGTTCGTCATACCCTGCGCAACCAGCTCCGCCGACATCTTCCCCGCCGGGGCGAGCAACTTCGCCGGGTCAAAAGACGCAGCGGCCAGGCTCGCTCGGGCCTTCCCCGTACCACTGTTCACTGCCACACCTATGCTCTGCTGCGCGGCCTTGCCCTGCTTGGTGGCAGCGGTGTAACTGCTGTCGCGGTCCGCAGCTGGCATGCCGGCCGCCGGCTGTGCGGCCACCTTGCGAGCCTTCACCTTCGTGCCGGGGGTGGCGGCCGGGGGGCGCCGTGCTGTCGTGGCAGCCAAGGCAGAATCACCACCACCGGAACCACCCGCAGAGAACCAGCCAGCACCGGAACGCGACCCCTGCTCGGGAAACAACACGGCACCGAGCGCGGCGGCCGCGCCCAGGGTCGTCGCGCCCATCAGCGCTCGCCGCTGCCCGGGGTGGGCGTCGGAAGGCGGCGCCCGATGGCCCGCACCACGCGATCGCCGCGTCTCTGTATCGGCGTCGGCGTTGGTCAACACCTCGTCATCGGCAACAGGCATACGAAACGGTTCCTTCGTTGACGGCCGACCTGGATCACCAGGACCTACCGGTTACGGGAGAGGGTGGAACACAGTCTGAAGAGACCACTCGGATGGAACGTGAGGAGAGGTCCACAGGGGCGTCAGGACGCTTAGCGAACATAGCGGCTTCGGGTCAATTCACAACCCGCGCTCAGGCCCTTTTCCAAGGCATCTCCTAGATTGTGGTGTCAGCACGAATGTCATGCTGGGAGGCTGCACCATCGACTCTGTCTTCGGTGGGTTGCGTCCGGGGCAGGCCCACCGGTCAGGTCGTGTTTTAGCAGGTGGGGGCGCATGTGATGGTTCGTTGGGGTTTGCGGGCGTGGGGTCGGGTGGCGGCGGCGATGTTGGTGGCGCCGGTGCGGCCGAGGATGGTAATGGCGGTGCTGCGAACCGCGGCCACACTCGCCCGCCACGTCCGTACACGTCCACGCGAGTGCGTCCCACGCCACCGCGATTGACACCCAGTTGGACACTCACCCGCAGGCACGGGCCTGGCGTCAGTCGCGCCAGTGTCCTCAGCCGCCCGGAGGGCTGGACTACGCTCATTGTCATGAGCGCTGATCGTGACGAGTTGAAGCGCCTCGTCGAGAACCTCCCCGACGAGCAGGTTCCCGAGGCGCTCGCTGCGGTCCGCCGTCAGCACGAGCAGCGACCCGAACCCACCTGGCCGCCGTCGTGGTTCGCGTCGTTCGCCAGCGGTCGCTCCGACCTCGGCAGTAACCACGACGATCTGCTCGCCGAAGGTTTCGGGCGTTCCTGAGTGATCGTCTGTGACACCGGCCCTCTGGTTGCCGCCGCAGACCGCGATGACGGCCACAACCGAGCCTGCACCGACCTGTTCACCGGTCTTCACCTCGCCCACCGCCAGGTCCTGGTTCCGGCGCCGGTTGTCGCCGAGGTCGGCTATCTGCTCGGCAGCCGGAACGTCTACTCGCACCTCATGAAGCAGGCGACGGCAGACCAGGTAGATGCCGCCACCGACCTACTCACGCGGCACCGCCGTGGGCAATCCGTGGGCAATCCTTGACGGTGGGAAGGGTTCTGAGGAGTAGGCCTCACGTCACGAGAGGAGTCAAGGCCGGACAGAACAAGGCCCCTACCTGGGCGTTTCCGCTGGTCGGGGCCTGTTCTACTGTCTCAACACAGTGCGCGCCCGAAGGGATTCGAACCCCTAACCTTCTGATCCGTAGTCAGATGCTCTATCCGTTGAGCTACGGGCGCATGCCGCGCTCGTAGGGCGCGACGGTTGTGAAGGCTACCGGAGCGCCCAGCCGTGCAGGAAATCGGATGACGATGCGGCCGGCCGAAGCACGCTCGCTCGGGCTCACCGCCAGGCCGGCAGACCGACAGACCGACAGACCGACGGGCAATGGCCTCAGCCACGGGTAACCGGCGTGCGAGAGGTGGGCCGGCGTCATCCAGCGCTGCCTGTTGGCCGGCCCACGCGTCCGGCGCCCCAAGACCGGATGACGACCAGCCGCCAACGCCTGACCCGCGCTTCCGGCACTCCTGCAAGAGTTTTCGGTCATCGGCCCACGCTGTGAGCCGCCTCATAGTCGCGGAAGCGCTTGCACCCGGTTACCGCCGAGTAGCCCGCCCTACCGTGAGTCGCAGGCTCCCAGCGGCGGGCGCCCGGCCACCGCTACTGCGGCCCGGAGCCCGCAGACCAGGGGTGGCCACCACCAGCCGAATAGGCGGAAGGACCACCATGACCACCACCACAGAGGGCGCGCGCAGCGAGTCCGTCTTGACACCGCAGTCGAGCACCCCCGCGGCCGACCCGGCTGCCCCCGCGGCCGACCCGGCTGCCCCCGCGGCCGACCCGGCTGCCCCCACGGAGCAGCCCGGCACTACCCACCCCGGGCTGCGTGCCTGGGTCGCGGAGGTCGCCGCCCTCACCGCGCCCGACACCGTGGTCTGGTGCGACGGCAGCCCGGCCGAATGGGACCGGCTCACCACCGCGCTAGTGACCACCGGCACCTTCACTCGCCTCGACCCGATGAAGAAGCCCAACTCGTTCCACGCCGCCTCCGACCCCACCGACGTAGCCCGCGTCGAGGACCGCACCTTCATCTGCTCGGCGAGCCCGGATGACGCCGGCGTCACCAACAACTGGATGGCGCCCGAGCAGATGAAAGCCACGATGACCGGCCTCTACCGGGGCTCGATGGTCGGCCGCACCATGTACGTCATCCCTTTCGTGATGGGCCATCTCGACTCGGAGACAACGATGTTCGGTGTCGAGATCACCGACAGCGCCTACGTCGTCGTGTCGATGCACATCATGGCTCGGGTGGGTACCGAGGTGCTGCGCGCGATGGAAGAGCGCGATGCCGACTTCGTCAGGTGCCTGCACAGCGTCGGCTTCCCGCTCCCCCCCGGAACCGACGACGTTGCCTGGCCGTGCTCGCAGACCAAGTACATCTCGCACTTCCCGGAGAGCCGCGAGATCTGGTCGTACGGCTCCGGCTACGGCGGCAACGCCCTCCTGGGCAAGAAGTGCTACGCGCTCCGGATCGCCTCCTCGATGGCGCGTCAGCAGGGCTGGCTGGCTGAACACATGCTCATCCTCAAGCTCACGTCGCCCGAGCAGCGGGTCTACTACGTCGCGGCAGCCTTCCCGAGCGCGTGCGGCAAGACCAACCTGGCGATGCTCCAGCCGACCATCGAGGGGTGGGCCGTCGAGACTGTCGGTGACGACATCGCCTGGATGCGGTTCGGGGATGACGGTCGGCTGTACGCGGTGAACCCCGAGTTCGGCTTCTTCGGCGTGGCTCCCGGGACCAACGAGACAACCAACCCCAACGCCATCCGCACCATTGAGCAGGGCGGCTCGATCTTCACCAACGTCGCACTCACCGAGGATGGCGACGTGTGGTGGGAAGGGCTCGAGAACGTGCCGTCTCGCGCGACCTCGTGGACGGGCGAGCCGTGGACGCCGGACAGCGAGACGCCATCAAGCCACCCGAACAGCCGCTACTGCACACCGATCTCGCAGTGCCCGATCCTTGCCGACGAGTACCACGACCCGAACGGCGTACCGATCTCGGCGATCTTCTTCGGCGGCCGTCGCAAGACCACGATCCCGCTGATCACCGAGTCACGCGATTGGAACCACGGCACCTTCATGGGCGCCACGCTGTCATCCGAGACCACTGCGGCAGCCACCGGCGCCGTCGGTGTCGTGCGCCGCGACCCGATGGCGATGCTGCCGTTCATCGGCTACAACGTCGGCGACTACTTCCAGCACTGGGTCGATCTGGGCAAGACCGCGGATGCCGCGCAGCTCCCGACGATCTTCTACGTCAACTGGTTTCGCCGCGATGACGACGGCGGCTTCCTGTGGCCAGGGTTCGGCGAGAACAGCCGGGTGCTCAAGTGGGCTATCGAGCGGATCGAGGGCCGGGCCGCTGCCGTGGAGACCCCGATCGGGCACGTGCCGACCCCCGAGTCACTCGACACCGACGGCCTGGCGATGACCGCGGCCGAGCTCGACGCCGCCCTGGCTGTCGACCCCGACGAGTGGCGTGCCGAGCTGCCGCTGATCGAGGAGTGGTTCGCCACGGTCGGCGACGAACTGCCCACCCAGCTCGCTGACGAACTCGCCACGCTGAGGCAGCGACTCGACTCCGCCTGACCGAGCCGTCGATCAACGAGGGCCTGCCGTCGCGCTGATCGCGGTGCGGCAGGCCCTCGTCGGTTGGTGCGAGGGCGGTGTCCGGCCCGACTCAACGGATAGCGGGCGGCCGGACGGCACCCAGCCCACTGAACGGCATCCGGCCACCGGACGGCATCCGGCCACCGGACGGCATCCAGCCCACTGAACGGCATCCGGCCACCGGGCCGCATCCGAGCACAGCACACGCACAGGGAACCCACGGATCCGGCTCAGGATCGCCCGGCAGGATCCTCGGATGAGCACCACCGCCCCGCGCACCGCGCCAGCCCTGCACCGCGCCGACGGCGGCGCGGTGCGGGTGCTCGTCGTCGATGACGAACCGAACCTCACCGAACTGCTGTCCATGGCGCTGCGCTACGAGGGATGGGAGGTGCGAACCGCGGCCAGCGGCGTCAGCGCAGCGCGGTCGGCCCGCCAGTTCAGCCCGGATGCCGTGGTGCTGGACATGATGCTCCCCGACCTCGACGGCCTCGAGGTGCTGCGCCGAATGCGCGCCACCGACCCCCACCTCCCCGTGCTGTTCCTCACCGCGAAGGACGCCGTCGAGGACCGCGTGGCCGGGCTCACCGCCGGCGGCGACGACTATGTGACCAAGCCGTTCAGCCTCGAGGAGGTCGTCGCACGACTGCGGGCACTCATGCGACGCACCACCGTTGCGGCCGGCGAGGGCGAGTCACTCCTCGTCGTCGGCGGCCTCACCATGGACGAGGACAGCCACGAGGTGAGCCGAGACGGCCACGAGATCACCCTCACCGCAACGGAGTTCGAGCTGCTGCGCTACCTCATGCGCAACCCGAAACGAGTGCTCTCCAAGGCGCAGATTCTCGACCGGGTCTGGAACTACGACTTCGGCGGCCAGGCCAACATCGTCGAGTTGTACATCTCCTACCTCCGCAAGAAGATCGACGCCGGCCGGGCGCCGATGATCCACACCCTGCGCGGCGTCGGCTACGTGCTCAAACCCGCCGATTGACCGCCAGCCGGATGCCGCACGTACCTGCCCGCTGGACGCTGCGGACCCAGCTCATCGCCTCGGTCCTGGCGCTCTTCACGCTCGTCCTGCTCGCGACGAGCACCTTCACGGTGCTCGAGACGCGGCGCTACCTGACCGGGCAGCTCGCTGGCGACCTGCGGGGCGCGGTCGGACGCGTCGACGGGCGCTGGGCCGGCGCGGGAGCCAACCCCGACCGTGCGCCACGCGGCCCGATTGGCGCCCCGGGCGGGGGCGACCAGCTCGTACTCGTCCGCACCAGCAGCGGCGAGGTGGCGACCGATCTTCGCGGCACCCGGCTCAACGCGGTCATCAACGACACCGGCACCACCGACACCCTCGACGACGCCCAGATCGCGACGCTGGAGGCAGCCGACGTGGGCGGCGCGCCGATGCGGGTGGAGATCGGTGGCGACGTCGGCACCTATCTCGTCACGGCCCGCACATCCCCCGACGGCACCGCGTTCATCGTCGGGGTCTCCACCGCGCAGGTCGACGAGCTGCTCGGCCGACTCGTCGCCGTGGTGGTGGCCGGCACCGTCGTCGGCCTGGTGCTGGTCGGTGTCGGCGGCACTGCACTGGTCCGGCGTCGCCTGGCGCCGCTGGACCGGGTCGCCGCCACCGCGTCGCGAGTCTCCGGGCTCCGGCTCTCCCGCGGCGACGTCGCCCTCGCCGAGCGGGTGGCCGCTGCGGATGCCGACGAACGCACCGAGGTCGGCCAGGTCGGGCTCGCCCTCAACCGGATGCTGGACAACGTCGAGTCGGCACTCCAGGCCCGCCAGGAGAGCGAGACTCGGTTGCGGCAATTCGCTGCCGACGCCTCCCACGAACTGCGGACCCCACTCGCCTCCATCCGCGGGTATGCCGAGCTGGCCCGCCGCCAGCCCAGTCCCGTCCCGGCAGCCGTCGCGCACGCCATCGGCCGGGTCGAGAGCGAGGCAGTACGGATGCAGGTGCTCGTTGACGATCTCCTCCTGCTCGCCCGGCTCGATGCCGGCCGCCCGCTCGAGCGCGAGCGCGTCGACCTGTCGCAGCTCGCGGTCGACGCGGTGAGCGACGCACACGCAGTCTCGCCCGACCACGCCTGGGAGCTCGACCTTCCCGAGCAGCCGGTGGAACTGCCCGGCGATCCCGCACGACTGCACCAGGTCCTCGCCAACCTCCTCGCCAATGCCCGCGTCCATACCCCGGCCGGCACTCGGGTGGTCACCTGCCTGCGCGTGGAGAGCGGCTGCATCCGTATCTCGTTGTCGGACAATGGCCCTGGAATTCCCGACCGGCTCCGTGCCACAGTTTTCGAGCGCTTCGTCCGCGGCGACGACTCCCGCAGCCGCGCCCACGGCTCGACCGGGCTCGGTCTCAGCATCGTCGCGGCGGTCGCACAGGCCCACGGCGGTCGCGTCGAGGTCCACAGCCGCCCCGGCGACACCACCTTCTCCGTCCTCCTCCCCACGACCTGACCGTCTCCTCGCCGGGCGGCCAGCGAGCACCTGCGGCCGGCACGGACTCGCGGGACGGGGCGCCAGCGGGCAGGACACCAGTCGGTGGGAACGAGGCATCAGCGGGCACCAGGACAGGCACAGGATCGGCACAGGAGTGCGGGCGACGCTCGACGGCATGGACACCTCGACGCTGCCCCACCCACCCGACAGCACGCCGCCCCGGGCGAGCCCGGGGATCAGCCAACCGGTCGACACCGGCGTGCCATGGGCGGCGTCAACCATGGCACCGCTCGACGCAGCATCGGCTACCGCACCACCCACAACGGCGTGCGACACCGCAGCGCCCGAGGCAGCGTCGCCCACCGGAGCGCCCGAGGCAGCGTCGCCCACCGGAGCGCCCGAGGCAGCGTCGCCCACCGCAGCGCCCGAGGCAGCGTCGCCCACCGCAGCACCCGAAACGGCATCGCCCGAACCGCGCGACTGGCGGGGGCGCGCCATCCGGCTCGGGCGCGGGCCAGCGCACGACCCCGCATGGGCCCGCCCGACGTTACTCGCCCTGCTCGCGCTCACTGGCGCGGCATACCTCGCCGGCCTCACCGCCAATGGGTGGGCGAACGCGTTCTACTCCGCTGCGGCACAGGCCGGTAGCGAATCCTGGACAGCGCTGTTCTACGGCAGCTCGGACAGCGGCAACTCCATCACCGTCGACAAGCCGCCAGCCTCGCTGTGGGCGATGGCGTTGTCAGTGAAGCTCCTCGGGCTGAGCCCGTTCTCGATTCTGCTGCCGCAGGTGCTCATGGGGGTCGGCACCGTGGCCGTCGTGCACGCCACGGTGCGCCGACGATTCGGCCACGGCGCTGCGGTGCTCGCCGGCGCTGCGCTCGCCCTGACTCCGGTCGCGGTGCTGATGTTCCGGTTCAACAACCCGGACGCGCTGCTCACGCTGCTGATGACGCTCGCCGTGTGGGCGACGCTGCGCGCCGTGGAGGCGGGCTCGGTGCGGTGGATCGCGTTCGCGGGGATGCTCGCCGGGCTCGGATTTCTCACCAAGAGCCTGCAGGTGCTGCTGGTGGTGCCGGCGGTCGCACTGGTGTGGCTGGGGTGCGCCAGCACGCCCTGGCGCCGTCGGCTGGTCGGAGGTCTCGCGTCATCCGGCGCCTTCCTGGTCGCGGCCGGGTGGTGGGTGGCGATCGTCGAACTGGTGCCCGCCTCGATGCGGCCGTACATCGGTGGCAGCCAGGGCGACTCGTTTCTGGAGCTCGCACTCGGCTACAACGGCCTGGGCCGGCTGAACGGCACCGAGGTCGGCCGGGTCGGCGGAGGTGGCGGCGGTGGCGGCGGCCGGTTCTCGGAAGACGTCGGCCTGTCCCGAATGTTCGACGGGGTGGTCGGCGGGCAGATCTCGTGGCTGCTGCCCGCCGCGCTGCTCCTGCTGCTCACCGGGCTGTGGTTCCGCGGTCGGGCTCCGCGCACCGACGCCCGGCGCGCCAGCTACCTGATCATGGGCACCTGGCTGGTGACCACCGCGCTGGTCTTCTCGTTCATGCAGGGCATCTTCCACGAGTACTACACGGTGGCACTTGCGCCAGCGATCGCCGCACTGGTCGGCATGGGCTCCGGCGAGGCATGGCAGCGCCGACGGACGGCGGTCGGCGCGCTGACCCTGTCGGCCGCCACCGCGGCATCCGCGGTCTGGGCGTTCGTGCTACTCGGCCGCTCGAACGCCTACGCGGATTGGCTCCGACCGGGCATTCTCGTCGCCGGCCTCCTCGCCGCCGCGGCGATGCTCCTCACGGTGCGGATGACGCGCCGCGCCGGCGTGGCCGCCGCCGCTGGTGCGATGGTGGCGACGCTCGCGGGCCCTGCCGCCTACAGCGCGAGCACGATCTCGAGCGGGTACTCCGGGTCCATCGTCGTCGCGGGACCCGCTGACGCCGCGAGCGCGGCCCGCGGCCCCGGCGGGACGGGACAGGGCGGCCCCGGCGGCGGGGCCGCACCCGGTGGGATGCGACAGGGCCGACCCGGCGGGATGCCCGACGGCCGACCCGGCGGGATGCCACCGGGCCGACCAGTCGGGGCCACGGCCGGCCCGGGCCGCGGAGGTGGCGGTCTGGGCGGACTGCTCGACGCCACCGCTCCCGACACCGAGGTCGTCGCCGCCTTGCAGGAGGGTGCCGACTCCTCCACCTGGGCCGCGGCGGCCGTCGGCTCGCAGAACGCGGCCGGGTTGCAACTCGCCGCCGAAGAGCCGGTGATGTCCATCGGCGGGTTCAATGGCTCGGACCCGAGCCCGACCCTTGTCGAGTTCCAGCAGCACGTCGCCGACGCCGAGATCCACTGGTTCCTGGCCGGCAGCGGGTTCCGCAACCAGCAGGGCGGGTCGAGCAGCTCGACCGAGATCGCTGAGTGGGTCGCCGTTACGTTCACCGAAGTGACCATGGGCGGGCAGACGTTCTACGACCTCACCGCGCCAGTCGGGTCCGGGTCATGACGGGCTTCTCGGCGGCATCCGCGCGACTCACGGCCGGGGCACTGACGTCATCCGTGGCCGGGACGCCGGCATCTCTGGCGCCGGCCGGGCGGGAGCGCGGCGGCCTGAGACGCGAGCTGCTGGTGTTCGGCCTGGTCGGCGGAGCGAGCACGATCATCCATCTCGGCGGCTTCGCCGCACTACGGCAGGTGCTCGACTCGGCGCAGCTGTCCAACGCGCTGGCGCTGCTCGTGGCGGCCGTGCTCAACACGTGGGGGAACCGGCGCTGGACCTTCGGCGTGCGGGGCCGCGACGGCGCCGCCCGCCACCAGGTGCAGGGCCTGGGTGTCTTCCTGCTCACGCTGGGAATGACGGCGAGCGGCCTCGACCTGGTGCATGCCGTGGCCGCGAACCCGCCAGCCTGGGTCGAGACCATGGTGGTGGCGGTGACCACCGTCACCGCCGCCGTGGTCAAGTTCGCGGCAATGAAGGTCTGGGTGTTCCGCTCGTCGGGGCGGGCCAGCAGTGGGCTGGAACAGCGACCGCCGCTGGC
>JBOFLG010000042.1:0-5978 GCA_051657745.1 Dermatophilaceae bacterium
GCGCACCTCGATGCGGCCGCGTCAGAACCCGCTCCGTTGGCGTCTGTCACCGCGGCGGGTGTCCCCACGTGGGCCGAGGCGGCCGCCGCGGGCTGGCAGGCCGAGCCTGGCCCGCCGGCATCCACCCGGCGGGCTGACTCGGTGCTTGAGGGGCTGAACCCGAAGCAGCGCGAGGCGGTGCTGCACGAGGGGGTGCCGTTGCTCATCGTGGCCGGTGCCGGGTCCGGCAAAACTCGGGTCCTCACTCATCGCATCGCCCACCTGCTCGACGCGCGCGGAGTCCAACCCGGCCAGATTCTCGCCATCACCTTCACGAACAAAGCGGCGGCCGAGATGCGCGAACGCGTCGGGGCGCTGGTCGGGCCGCGGGCCCGGGCGATGTGGGTGATGACGTTTCACAGTGCCTGTGTGCGCATCCTGCGTCGTGAGGCCGACAAGGTCGGATTGCGATCCAGTTTCTCCATCTACGATGCCGCCGACAGCCAGCGGCTCATGTCCATGGTGCTGCGCGACCTGGATCTCGACCCCAAGCGGTACCAGCCGCGCTCGTTCTCGCACCAGGTGTCCAACCTCAAGAACGAGCTGGTCGACGAGGAGACGTTCGCCAGTCGGACGGCCCAGGAGAGTACCCATCAGGAGCAGGTGCTCGCCGAAGCCTATGCCGAGTACCAGCGGCGGCTCCGAGCCGCCAATGCGATGGACTTCGACGACCTCATCATGACCACGGTGCAGTTGCTCCAGGTCTTTCCCGAGGTTGCCGAGCACTACCGGCGTCGATTCCGGCACGTCATGGTCGACGAGTACCAGGACACCAACCACGCCCAGTACCAGCTGGTCCGCGAACTCGTCGGGCCCGCCACCGGTCGTCAGCCGGAGCCCCATGACTTACCACCGGGCGAGTTGGTCGTGGTCGGTGACGCCGACCAGTCCATCTACGCGTTCCGCGGCGCGACGATCCGCAATATCGAGGAGTTCGAACAGGACTACCCCGACGCCCACAGCATCCTCCTCGAGCAGAACTACCGTTCGACCCAGACCATCCTTCACGCCGCCAACGCGGTCATCTCCCGGAACCAGGGCCGGCGCCCGAAGAACCTGTGGACCGACAGCGGCAGCGGCGCGTCGGTCGTGGGATACGTCGGTGACAACGAGCACGACGAGGCATCGTTCGTGGCCCGCACCATCGACCGGCTCACTGACGACCATGACTACCGGCCGGGGGATGTTGCGGTCTTCTACCGCACCAACGCACAGTCCCGTGCGCTCGAGGAGGTTTTCGTTCGGGTCGGTCTGCCCTACAAGGTCGTCGGTGGCACTCGCTTCTATGAGCGTCGTGAGGTCAAGGACGCTCTGGCCTACCTCCGCGTGATCGCGAACCCGGCCGACACGGTGAACCTCCGCCGCATCCTCAATGTGCCCAAACGCGGCATCGGCGACCGGGCCGAAGCGTGCGTGGCTGCTCTTGCCGATCGGGAACGGATCCCGTTCGTCGCTGCTCTCGGCCGGGTCGAGGACGCCCCGGGCATCGCCACCCGCAGCGTCGTCGCGGTGCGTGGCTTCACGACGTTGCTCGAGAGTCTTGGCGAGGTTCGCGACAGCGACGACTCCGGGGTCTCCGACGTGCTCGACGCGGTGCTCGACCGTTCCGGGTACCTCGCCGAGCTACGGGACAGCCACGACCCGCAAGACGAGACCCGGGTCGAAAACCTCGCTGAGTTGGTTGCGGTGGCCCGGGAGTTCGATGAAGCCCGGCGGGAGACCGGGGAGGTGATCAGCCTGGTGGACTTCCTCGAGCAGGTCTCACTCGTCGCCGACGCCGACGAGATCCCCGACACCGCCGAGGCCGAGGCCGCCGGGGTCGTCACTCTGATGACGCTGCACACCGCCAAGGGTCTGGAGTTCCCGGTGGTCTTCCTCACCGGCATGGAGGATGGCACCTTCCCGCACCTGCGCAGCCTTGGCGACCCGACCGAGCTCGAGGAAGAACGGCGGCTGGCCTACGTCGGCATCACCCGAGCGCGTGAGCGGCTGCACCTCTCCCGGGCGGCGCTGCGTGCGGCATGGGGGACGCCGCAGTACTTCCCGCCGTCGCGCTTCCTCGACGAGGTGCCCGCTGAACTGGTCACCTGGGAACGCGAACTGTCTGGCGCGGCCGCGGTTGGCCGCCCTGGACAGCGCCCTGCAGTGGCCACGCTCGGGGTGCGGCCAGGAGTGCGCTCGCCGGGGAACCGGCCCGTCATCCCGCTGGCCACGGGTGACAAGGTGACTCACGACAGCTATGGCCTTGGATCGGTCGTGCGCACTCTCGGAGAGGGGGAGCGCACCCAGGCTGAGGTCGATTTCGGTGGTGAACTCGGAGTCAAACGCTTCGTCCTGCGTTTCGCCCCGTTGGAGAAGTTGTAGACGCGCCAGAGATGCTGGGGCCACGGGCCGCGACCAAGGCTCGTGGCCTTGCCGTGCCAGGTCTGGCGGCGCACCGGCGATGAAGGGCCGTGGGCCTCACCCGCTTACCAGACAGCGTTGCTGTGGTCTCAGGTCAGCCCGCGGTCTTGGAGCCACGGATAGGGGTCGATTGCCCGGTCGACGTCGGGGTCCGGTTGGATCTCAAGATGGAGGTGCGCGCCGAAGGAGTGGCCGGTGTTGCCGACCAGCCCGACGAGGTCACCCGGCATCACGGTGTCACCCTCAGTAACACTCCGCTTGCTGAGGTGGGCGTACCAGGAGGTGTCGCCGTTCCAGTAGGTGATCTCGACCTTGTTGCCGAAACTGGAGTCGTAGAACGAGCCGGTGACGACACCCTTGGACATCGCGTAGAGCGGGGTGCCGGTTGGCGCGCCGAGATCCATGCCGTCGTGGGTCTTGCCCCACCGCGGCCCGAAGTCTGAGGTGATGTTCCAGACCTTGATCGGCCGGACCCACTTCTTGCCCTCGCGCTCGGCCTTCGCCCGAGCTGCGGCCTCGGCGTCTGCTTTGCGCTTGGCGGCCCGCGCGGCTCTGGCGGTGGCTTCGGTGCGTCCTTGAATCGCCGCGCTGGTGGTAGCAACGTCTTGACGACGGAGGGCGAGTTCCGTGGTGCTCTCGTCAGAGGCGGCCTGCTGAGTGCGGGCCATCGCAGTCTGAGATCCGCTGAGGTCCAGGGTGAGCGGCGTCGACTCAGCGACCGTGGCACCCGTGGCTGTGGCCACGAGGGCGGCGGCAGCGGTGGTGGGCAGAACGAACGTCGCACTCAGGGCACGAGGCAGGCGCGCGCTGCGTAGATGGACGCGATGGCGCCCCGCATAGTGGCGCCCGCGATAGGCGGGAGAACTCACGACAGGGATCAACCTCAGGGGAGAGGACTGGTGGTGACCGCACTGGCCTCCGTGGGCTGGACAACCGTAGCGTGATCGTTCCGTGATACAAACTCCTGCGCCGGTGGCATCTTTACCTTCTCTTGACTCGGGCTCCCCAGGCGGGCTCTGACCTGGGCAGACGCATTTGTATGTGACCCACATCACAGAGCGTGGTGATTCGGAGGCGTCGCCGGAATGAACGAGATGCGGCCAACGCGGGGCTGAACAGTGGCGTACGCGGCCCCAGCAGGTGTGCTGCGGTAACGGACCACCGCCCCACGCCGATCCGTCGAGCGCGGCGTCCGCCGAACCCCAGCCCGGCCAGGCACCTGCCTCGCACCGTCAGCGACAGACCGTGCGCGCCCCTTCAGCCTTCTGCACGTCGTCGAGGAGGGTCCGCGCCGCCTCTGACACCGCGTCGCGTCCTTGGCCCGCGCCGAGCGGCACCTCTTTGCTGCCGCGGATGAGAACCACCTCGATCTGGTCCGCTCCCGCAGCGGCCGGCACCGATGGCGGCGGGCTGCTCGCCAGCGTGCCGGTGAGCTCGGCCGGGGCTCGGCAACTGATCGAGCCGGCATTCGTCGACCCGACCACAGCGCCGTCGCTCTGCACGAACAGCACGTCAGCAAACCCGCCGGAGCCGCCGGTGCGGGTGAGAGTCAACCGAGTCGGAAGAGCGGAAGCCGATGGTGAGCCCGACGAGCGCGATGCCGCCGGGGAAGACCCGGAGCCGCTCGGTGCGGGATCGGAGTCGTCGCCGCACGCGGTGAGGAAGAGGAGTGCCGTCACAGCGGCGGTCTGGAGGGCGATAAGTCGACGCACGTCGTCATCTCACCACCAACTGCTCCGAGCGTCGACTCCGGGGGGCTGCCGCGGCCCTCGAACCGGTCCGGGTCGAGGTGCTCCACGGCTCGGCACTAGGCTCACTGCCCGAACCCGCCGGACGATGCCGACAGTGAAGGACAAGGGCAAACCGTGGATCTCTTCGAGTACCAGGCCCGTGACATGTTCGAGAAGCACGGCGTGCCCGTGCTCGGCGGAGCGGTCGCCACCACACCGCACGAGGCTCGTGCCGCCGCCGAGCAAGTCGGCGCAGCGAGCGGCGGCGTCACGGTCGTCAAAGCCCAGGTGAAGACCGGCGGTCGAGGGAAGGCTGGCGGCGTCAAAGTGGCCATGAACCCGGATGAAGCGCAGGAGTACGCACGCGCCATCCTCGGCATGGACATCAAGGGCCACACCGTGCATCAGGTGATGATCGCCCAAGGTGCGCAGATCGCCGAGGAGTACTACTTCTCTCTCCTTTTGGACCGAGCGAACCGCCGCTACCTGGCGATGTGCAGCAAGGAAGGCGGCGTCGACATCGAGACCCTCGCCGTCGAGCGGCCCGAGGCGTTGGCGCGGGTCGCCGTCGACCCGAACGTCGGCATCGACGAGGCGAAGGCTCGCGAGATCGTCGAGGCGGCCGGGTTCGACGCGGAGACCGGCGCGAAGATCGAGGGCGTCATCCGCACCCTGTGGGAGGTGTACCGCACCGAGGACGCCACGCTCGTCGAGGTCAACCCGCTGGTGAAGACCACGGACGGCGCCATCGTCGCGCTCGACGGGAAGGTCTCGCTCGACGCTAACGCCGCGTTCCGGCATCCCGACCACGAGGCACTCGCGGACACCGGTGCCACCGACCCGCTCGAGATCGCGGCCCAGGAGAAGAACCTCAACTACGTCAAGCTTGACGGCTCGGTCGGGGTTATCGGCAATGGCGCCGGACTGGTCATGAGCACCCTCGACGTCGTTGCGTACGCCGGCGAGGAGTTCGGTGGCCAGAAGCCGGCGAACTTCCTCGACATCGGCGGGGGCGCCTCGGCCGAGGTCATGGCGAACGGCCTCCACGTCATCCTCAGTGACCCGCAGGTGAAGTCGGTGTTCGTCAACGTGTTCGGCGGGATCACCGCCTGCGACGCCGTCGCACACGGCATCGTCGGCGCGCTTGACGCCCTCGGCGACGGCGACGACCGGATGCTCGTCGTGCGCCTCGACGGCAACAATGTCGAGGAGGGCCGCCGGATCCTCGCCGAGCGGGCCCACCCGCGAGTCGTCATCGAGCCCACCATGGACGGCGCCGCCCGCCGCGCCGCCGAACTGGCCGCTCGGGCCTGACCACCGACGCCCGAGCAGCCCGACGAGAGAGAGACACACCCCACCCATGGCCATCTTCCTCACCGCCGACAGCACCGTCATCGTTCAAGGCATGACCGGTTCCGAGGGCATGAAGCACACCCAGCGGATGCTGCGCTCCGGCACCACGGTCGTCGGCGGCGTGAACCCGCGCAAGGCCGGCACTACGGTGACGTTCGACGAGGGCGCGACCGTACCGGTGTTCGGCACCGTCGCCGAGGCAATGGCGGCGACCGGCGCCACCGTCTCGGTCGTGTTCGTACCCGCTGCGCACACCAAGGCTGCGGTCATCGAGGCCGTCGATGCCGGCATCCCGCTCTGCGTGGTGATCACCGAGGGCGTGCCGGTCAAGGACACCGCCGAGTTCCACGCGTACGCCCAGGCTGCGGGCAGCACCCGGCTGATCGGGCCGAACTGTCCGGGCCTGATCACCCCGGGGGCGTCGAACGCCGGCATCATCCCGGCCGACATCTC
>JBOFLG010000043.1:0-15587 GCA_051657745.1 Dermatophilaceae bacterium
GGGAGTAGGTCGGGGAGGCCTGCCGCAGATACTTGGCGATAGCACGGAGGATGACGACCTGGCGCCAGGTCAGGTGGGCGGCCAACACCAGCCGGTTGAACCCGTCGGATTCGGCACGACCGTCCCACACCGCCGCAACGGCGCCCTCGAAAAGTTCGCGCAACTGATCGTGGGGGCAAGCGTCCCAGACCGCCCGATCAGGCACGCGCAGACCGAAGTCATAGACGTGCAGTGTCACTCCATCGGCCCGGCAAATCTCGAAGGGTTGTTCGTCGATGACCTCGACACCCATGTCCGAGAAGATCGGAAGAATATCGGTGAGCGAGAGCGGGTCGACGCGGAACAACTTGAAGCGCCGGACTTCGGGCGGCCCGTCGGTCGGGCGGTACAACGCCACGCTGGTTCCACGGTCCGCGCCGAGTCGGTCGAGGTGGCTCACGTCGGCGATCCCTTGGGTGGTGCCGAACACCTCCTCGTACGCGGTGGGGAAGGCCCGACCAAAACGGTCGATGAGCCGGTCCCCCTCCGCCTCGCCCCAGGCCGCTCGCAGTGCGTCGCCGAGCCGGTCCGACCAGGTGCGACTCACCTCGACGAGGCGCTGTTCGAGGTGCTCCTGCTCGTCACGGTCAAGGGTGCGGATGCGCCCGCCGCGGGGCACCCGCACGATGAACTGCAGCCTGGCCAGGGCGGACTCGCTAACCCGGGCGGCGAACTCCACGTCTTCGCCGCCGAAGGTGCGCTCGAGGATGTCGGCCATCCGGGTGCGGACGGCGGTGTTGTACCGGTCCCGCGGGAGATAGACCAGGCATGACGCAAACCGTCCGTAGTCGTCCTCGCGGATGAAGAGCTTCGTCCGGCGCCGCTCATGCAACTGGGTCACTGCGATTGCGGTCTCGAACAACTGCTCGACGTCCGCCTGGAAGAGTTCGTCGCGCGGGTAGGACTCCAGCACCTCGAGGAGGTCCTTGCCGGTATGGCTGTCGGGCGCCACGCCGGACCGGACCACCACCGCGTGGACCTTCTCGGCCACGACCGGCACCCGCATCACGGACTCGGTGTAGGCGGTCGATGCGTAGAGCCCGAGGAAGCGACGCTCGCCGATGACGGCACCGGACTCGTCGTACTGCTTGACGCCGACGTAGTCGAGATGTGCGACCCGGTGCACGGTGGATATCGAGGTGGCCTTGGTCAGCACCAGGGGCCATGCCTCATGCGCTTTCGCCGACGCCTGAGGCGTCAGCCGCGGGCGTTCCTCGGCGACCTGGGGGTCACCCCGCAGCACCCCGAGACCGGACCCGGTGACGCCGGCGAGCGACTCGCCATCGGGAGTGCGCTCCAGGACATAGTCGCGATAGCCGAGGAAGGTGAAATGGTCGTCGGCCATCCAGCGCAGAAACCGGCCGGCCAGCTCGATCTGATCGGCGGCGATACCCGGCGGCGGCGCACCCACGAGTTCGTCGGCCAGCACCAGACATCGGCTGCGCATCGTCGGCCAGTCCTCGACTGCAGAGCGCACATCGTCGAGCACCTCACGGACGCAGGCTTCGATCTCGGCACGCCGCTGCGGTTCACCCTCGCGATCAACCGACAGCAACATCCACGACTCGGCGCGCTGCCCGACACTCGCCCCGCGGAAGCCGGCCGTGACGTCGAGCGGTTCGACCCGTTCGAGGTGCCCGTGCGCGTCTCGGGAGACGACCAGCTGCGGGTGCACGATGAGGTGGATGTCGATACCGCGCTGCACGAGCGCACCGGTGACCGAGTCGACCAGGAACGGCATGTCGTCGGTCACGATCTGGATGGCGGTGCGCGCACTACTCCAGCCGGCGGACTCGCTGGACGGGTTGAAGACCCGAACCTTCGTGGTTCCGGCCGGGCGCTCTCGGGCCAACTCAAGGTGGCTCCTCGCGGCACCGGCCGACACGTCAGGGCCGCGTGAGGTGAGTTCCTCAAGCGGAACATGGCGAAAATACCGTGGCACGAAGTGCGGCCACTGACCTCCGGGCACCAGATCGTCGAACGCCTCGACGATGCCCATGAGAACGGCGTCTCTGGTGGGAACGAGCATGGTCGGCATGCTGCGGTGGCACTCCTTCGTCGCGGCTCGCCCGGGAGTGGTGAGGCACCCCGTGGTGTGCGACCTGACCCTATCTACTCCGGCCACCGCCGGATGACGCCGGGAGCAGGTCGCGCGTTCTCCGAGCCACCACTCGGCGCCCACCGCCGATGGGCCCCGAGCCTGGCTGTGGGCAACCCGATGCCGGATCAGATCAGGCGCCTAGCATGGTCTGGTGCCCTTCGGTCCCGACCCGGCGCGCGCCCGCGCGGCCCTCGCCCGACTCCAGTCGTTGCGCGAGGTCGCGACCGCTGGCGAGGACGACATCCTCGCCAGCCTGGTCATCACCGGCGAACCAGTGCCCCAGCGCAGGTTCGACGACTGGCTCGACCAAGTGGCAGACACCCTGCGCGCGATCAGCGAGACGGTCGACGACCTGGCACCCGTGCTGGCCCGCCACGCCGTGCACCCGAACCCGCCGCACCCACCTGGCCCCGGCCCGGCCAGCCCGGCACCCCACTCCACCTCGCCGGCGGACCAGTGACCATTGTCCCAGGCGACCCGGGGTCGATGTCGTCAGCTGCCGCGACGGTCCGCGCGGTAGCCGAGCGGATGACGGCGCAGGCGGCGGCCCTGAGCGACGCCCGGGCGGGTCTTGACGATGACTGGCCCGGCTCGTTGGCAGCAGCCACGCAACGCCGTGCAGCGGCTCTGGGCGCTGCCGCCTCGACGACCGCTGCCGAGCTCGACCGCATCGGCCGGGCACTCCAGGAGCACTCCACCGACCTGGCAGACCTGGTCGCTCGGGGTCGGGCACTGGAGGCGCGGGCGTCATCCGCGGGTCTGGCGGTTCGCGATGGCCGGGTCGTGCCGGCGTGGGGCGTCGTCGGCGAAGCCGACGCCGGGACGGCGCGAGAACGCGACATCCTGACCGGTGCCCTGCAGGCCGAACTCGACCATGTGCTCGTGCAGTTCCGGCGCCGACGTGACCGGTTGACGTCCGTCATCGACACGTCGGGCTCGGCACTCGCGCAGGTCTCACAGCGGCTGCGCCAGGGGTGAGCCACTGGCCGCTCGATCGACACACCGCAGGTGAGAGGATCTCGGCATGCGACTGACGCTGCGGGAGGATCTCGCGGCCGCCCCCGACGCGGTGTACGCGGTGCTGATCGACCGGTCCTTCCACGACGCCAAATGCGCGGCCACCAGCGAGGGCGGCAGCTACACCACCGACATCACCCCCAGGGTGACCGGGCACCGAGTCCGCACCGAGCGCGACCTGCCCGCCACCGGCCTTCCCGATGTCGCCCGCTCCTTCGTCGGGGACCGACTGACCGTCGTCGAGGTGCTCGAATGGATCCCGGACGGAGGAGGCCACCGGGCCGCCCTCACCCTTCACGTCAGTGGTGCCCCGCTCACCCTGACCGGCACCCTCACGCTGGGCCCCTCGGGGGCGGGGTCGACGGAATGTCTCGACGCCGAGCTGAGAGCCACGGTGCCGTTCATCGGAGCGAAGATCGAGCGGTCAGCCGCCGTGCCAATCCGAGCGGCCTTCGACATCGAGATCGAGCTGCTGCGGACGTGGCTTACCCGCTGATCCGGCCATGCCGTGCCACCTCGAGGTCAGCCCGGGCCGTGGAACGTCAGCGCCCGGGGTTCCCGGGGTGCCCCGTCGACCTCCATGCCGCACCCGTGCGGACGCACCCGCGCCGCACGGCCGATTCGCGTTACGCCATATGCGGGTAGGTGTGCGCTACCGGAGGGACGAGCGTCTCCTTGATCGAGCGGGTCGAGGTCCAGCGCATCAGGTTGGCGGCCGAGCCGGCCTTGTCGTTGGTGCCTGACCCGCGGCCGCCACCGAACGGCTGCTGGCCGACCACGGCGCCGGTGGGCTTGTCGTTGACGTAAAAGTTGCCGGCGGCGAACCGCAGACGGTGCGTGGCATCGGCGATGGCCGACCGGTCTTGGGCAATGATGGCTCCGGTCAGCGCATACGGGGCGAACGCCTCCAGCTGCTCGACAACTGCGGTGTACCGGCGGTCGGGAAAGACGTGCACGGCAAGGATCGGGCCAAAATACTCGGTACGGAACATCTCGTCCGTGGGGTCGTCGCTGACCACCACGGTGGGTCGCACGAACCAGCCGTCGGTGTCGTCGTAGGTGCCGCCAGCGACGACGTCGAGATGCGGCGTGGCATGAGCCCGGTCGATCGCCGCTCGATGCTTCGCGAAGGCGCGCTCATCAATGACCGCACCCAGGAAGTTGCTGAAATCGGTGACGTCACCCATGGCGAGCCCGTCGGTGACCGTGACCAGGTCGTCGCGCATTCGGCGCCAGACCGAGCGGGGCACGTAGGCGCGCGACGCTGCCGAACACTTCTGGCCCTGGTACTCAAACGCGCCGCGAACCAGCGCGACGCGCGCCACGTCGATGTCGGCGCTCGGGTGAACGAGCACGAAATCTTTGCCGCCGGTCTCACCGACGACTCGCGGATAGTGCCGGTATCGCGGGAGGTGCTGGCCGATCTCCTGCCACAGATGATGGAACGTCGCCGTCGACCCAGTGAAGTGCAGCCCGGCCAATTCGGGATGAGCAAGGACGACATCCGACACCGCCACGCCGTCACCGGTGACGACGTTGACCACTCCCGGCGGCAGCCCGGCCTCCTCAAGCAGTTCCATGGTCAGCTGGGCGGCGAGTTGCTGAGTCGGTGCCGGTTTCCACACCACCGTGTTGCCCATCAGTGCGGGGGCCGTGGGCAGGTTGCCGGCGATGGCGGTGAAGTTGAACGGGGTCACGGCGTAGACGAACCCCTCGAGCGGACGGTGGTCGCTGCGGTTCCATACGCCGGGCGAGTTCGCCAGCGGCTGCTGTTCACGCACCTGCCGGGCGAGGTGCACGTTGAAGCGCCAGAAGTCGACCAGTTCGCAGGCGGCATCGATCTCGGCCTGGTGCACGGTCTTGCTCTGGCCGAGCATGGTCGCGGCGTTCAACCGCGCCCGCCACGGCCCGGCGAGCAGGTCCGCCGCCTTGAGGAAAATCGCGGCCCGGTCGTCGAAGGCCAGGTCGCGCCAGGCCGGCGCCGCGGCCATCGCGGCGTCGACGGCCGCGGCGGCATCCGCTCGGGTGGCACCGCGCATGGTGCCAAGGATCCTCCGGCGAGCATGCGGCTGGCGGACCTCGACCCGCGGCCCCGTCCCGGCAACCCGTTGCCCTCCGATGGTGTGTGGCAGGTCGTGCCGCGCGCCGCCGAGATCGGCAAGTGCGGCCGCGACGGTGGCGCGCTCGACGCTGCCGGGCGCGTAGTCGAGTACCGGCTCGTTGACCGGCGACGGGACAGAGGTGACAGCATCCATGCGGGTGGAACCTCGATCAGTCAGGCGAGTGCGCACGATGGCAGGGTTCGGGTGAGGTGGCCCGTACGTCATCCGTGAACCTGGGACACCCGCACTCCGCCGGGTATCGCGAGGGTACCGCTCGGATGACGCGAGTCACGACATCCCGAGAAGTGCGTGAACCGCATCCAGCTCGGTGACGTCGTACCAGAGCAGGTCGTGCGGGCCAGTGGCGCCCGGCTTCTCGTCGATGTGGAACGAGACCACCCGCGACCGCTCCACGGGTGCGGTCACTTCGACCCGCGAGGGCGGTCCGCCGGTCGGCACCACCGAACTGCTCTCGACATCGGCGGCGGCGACCACCCGACGCCGCGTTCCACCATCGGTGAGGTCCGCTGCGTCCATGACCGCCGCCAGCCAGGCGCTGTGCTCGAGCTCCTCCTCATCGACCACGAGACCAGGCCGCCCCACGGCCGGGGTCACCGCGTGGGCGGTCAAGGGAGCCGACAGCGGCCGGCCGGCGGCCAGCCCATCGAGGGCATCGGGTCCGACCGGCACGTACACCCGGGTCACCGGCATCCCGCCTCCGAGCGACGACCAGGGCTGAGGTGCCGAACCGGCGGTGGTGCCGCGACGCCGCCTGCCGTGGTCGACCTCGGCTGCTCGAACCACGCGTCGTCGGTGCTCATCGGGCCCGCACCCCCGGTGCGTCAACCAACTCATGGAGGGCGTCGACCAGGCCCCGCCCGAGCACATCGGCATCGGGCATCGCGTCACGATCGGCGTACAAGCCGTAGTACACCCCGCCGTCATACGAGGTCAGCCCGATTGACAGCGCCTGCCCGGCACCGAGCGGGATCACCGGATACGTCGAGACCATCCGCGCACCGGCCGCGTAGCGCGGCGTCTGGGGCCCAGGCACGTTGGTGATCACCACGTTGTAGAGCCGGCGCGACACCGCGCCACCGAGCCGCGCCCCGAGCGCATGAATCGTCGGTGGTGCGAACCCCCCGAGCCCGGCAAGGGTGTCGGCTGACACTGCACGTCGCGGCGCACCCTCCATCTGCTGGCGCATCGAGAACGCGATCTGGTGCAACCGCATCGACGGGCCGGGCTCTCCCACCGGCAGGTCAACGAAACAGGCGGTCAGCGCCGCGCCCGGGGGGCCATCGTCGGGGTCATGCACCGACACCGGCACCATCGCGCGAACAGTCGTCCCCGGGTAGACCGACTCGCCACGAGTGAGCAACCACGACCGGAACGCACCGGCCACCGCAGCGAGCACAACATCGTTGACACTGACCTCCTCGGCAAAGGAGCCCGGCCCGAGTCGCGAACGCACGATCCGGTAGTCCTCTAGATCTGTGCCGACCATGACGTAGCGCCGGGCCCTGCCCACTGATGCGTTGAGCGGCGATGTCGGTGCCGGCCGCGCGGACAGACGCGCCACGGTCGACAGCACCTCACTGGCGACAGAGACGGCCTTGCCGACCGTCGCGGTGACGTCAGCCACGCCGTGTTGCACGGTGTCCACCAGCTGGCTTGGTCGTCGCGCGACATCCGCCAACGCCCCGACCAGCAGTTCGACCCCGGTGGGCTCGGGCCGCGGACGCCAGATCGTCGACGGGCGCTCACCCCCGGCCGGGTTACCGTCGACGAGCACCGCGCCGATGTCGACTGCCGCGATTCCGTCGACGAGGCTGTGGTGCGTCTTGGTGATGATCGCGAAGCGGTCGTCGGCCAGCCCCTCGACGAGATAGACCTCCCACAGTGGGCGCGAGCGGTCGAGCGGCCGGGGCTGGATCCGGGCGACGAGCTCCTCGAGCTGCTCGTCGGACCCCGGTCTCGGCAGCGCGCTGCGCCGCACATGGTAGGTGATGTCGAACGAGTGGTCATCGACCCAGACCGGGTTCGCTAGGCCTCCCGGGACGGTTCGGACCCGCTGCCGGTACCGCGGGACGTGAGCGATGCGTTCGGCGATCAGGGCGAGAAGGTTCTCGTGGTCGAAGCCAGCCTCGGGAACGTCGAACACCATGACGGACCCGACGTGCATCGGCGTGGTCGCATCCTCGAGGTGGAGGAAGGAGGTGTCGAGGTTGCTGAGCCGGTCTGCCACGGGGCCAATCGTGTCAGATTCGAGCGGCAGCATCACCCGGCTGGATGCCGCGGCGTCCCCGCGCACGTCGGCGGCCCGGGGCCGCCACTGCCCGCCCCGGGCGCCGCTCGCGCGTCAAGTGCGGCAGCCAGCTCAGCAACTGAGCGGGTGAGCGGAGCAGCGGGCGCCGTCTCGGTGAGGGTACGGCCGGCGAGCAAGGCGGCATCGCACTCATCCGGCGACCACGGCAGCATCCGGAGGCCATCCATTCCGGCGAAGCGGCGAAGCACCTCTCGCACCGCCTGCTCGGGACGGTGCCCCGCCACACCGGTGCGGACCTTGTTGACCACCACCATCGGCGACGGTGCGCAGATCATTGCGAGATCCTGAACCGCACGGACCAACCGCTGCAGGCCTACCGGGTCGGACGCACCCACCACCACGAGCGCGTCGGCGTGCTCCAACGCGGTGAGCGTGGCCGCGTTCCGGCGGGGTGCGACCGTGTCGTAACTGAGCTCCTCGTCATCCTCGATCGCGAAGCCTGCGTCGACCACGACATGGTCCACCACACCCCGGGCGAGCCGGAGGATGTCCTCGACCGCGGCCGCGCGTAGTTCGGGCCATCGGTCGGCCCGCGGTAACCCGGTGAGCACCCGGAGGCCAGGAAGGACCTCGGGAGCACGACGCGCCAAACCCGGCACGTCGAGCACCCCCCGCTCCGATGCCCGAGCAGCCGCGGCCACTCCGGGCGCCTCATCGACCAGGCCAAGCACCTGCGCCACACTCGCTCCCCACGTGTCGAGGTCGACCAGCATCGTCCGGATGCCAGCCGCGGCAAACTGTGCGGCTGTGGTCACCGCGACGGTGGTTCGACCAGGCGCCCCGGTCGGCCCCCAGACGACGGTCACTGGACTGGCCGGCCTGACCTCGCCCGCGTGCCGGGTCGGCACTGGGTCGGCCCGGTCAGCACCCACCGGGCCGACGCGCCGTCCGAGGTCTCGCACCGGGGCCGGTCTCCAGCAGCCAGCGGCCACGGCGAGGGCCTGCTCGACAGCGGTGGCGTCGTCGTCGGGCCGCAGGATGGTGTTCACGCCGAGTTGGCGCAGGCGCCGTTCGCCGCTCTCGTCGTTCGGTGGGACCAAACCGGCTACCCGGATGCCGTGCTCCGCAAGGTGGCGCAGCGACTCCCGGTCCACACCGCGCAGGTCGGGCGAGAGAACCGCGACTCGTGCCACGCCCGCCGCCCCGACCGAAAGCAACTCGGCCAGGTCCGCGCAGCGGCGCACCACGGTGAGGTTGCCGCTTCGGCCGAGCACGGCCACGAATCGAGCCTCATGCCGCTGGGTGAGGGCGGTGAGAACCGTCGTCACCACGTGCGACCCCGCCCTCGCCTGGCGAGCCTCGGTGTTCCGGCCGCGACGGTCGTCACGAAACGGTTGGCATAGACGTCGATGAGTGCGCCGACACCGAGCGCCGCCGACACCAGAATCAGGAGCCCCCCGGCGATCAGTCGCGAATCACGCCACGGCTGCGCCTTCGGCCGGGACGCCTCCGGGGTAGGAAGGTCGGTCATGAGCAACGATCCTGCCGGACTCCACGAGCAGACACCGGTGCGAACTGGCCACCTGTGGATAACCAGTCGGTTCGGGCCTGTCGGTGGATCACCGCGCTCGACACCGGCGATGCGGTGGCACACTAACCTCGTGTCGCGCCGCTTCATCCCGCTCACCGAGGTGTCGGAGATCCTCGGTGTCTCCGCGGCTCAGGCCTACGCGCTCGTGCGGAGCGGTGAGCTCCCCGCCATCAAGGTCGGCGGTCGCGGCCAATGGCGTGTCGAAACCGACGAACTCGAGGCCTACATCCAACGGATGTACGCCGAGACCCGCAACTTCGTCGCGACCCGCACCGAGCCGGCCGAGAAGCCATAGCCGACCGTCGGTCTCGCCCGGCGCACCACTGACGATCACCCGCCGCCCGGCGCGCGCCCACCTCGCTGCCGACCACGTCGGCGCGGCCGCTGCGGCTCAACCCGCTCGACCCGCTCGACCCGCTCGACCCGCTCGAGTCAGCGGTATCGGCGACGCGACTCGATGGCGAGCACCGAACCGAAGGGCACCGTGGTCACGCCGCGCACATTCTGGCGGCGCCGAGCCTCACTCTCGGCGTGCTCAGCGATGGTGAGGTGATCGGCGCCAACGATGTCGATGGTCCCGAGCACGATGCCGCCGCCGCGCAGCATCAGCGCGATCGTGACCCGGTCCCGCGCGAGAGCCCGGACCGCGTAGCCCAGACCGAACCGGCGCGCACTACCGGCGGGCGCGGCGGCATCCGATAACCCACTGAGGGTGGCCACCGAGGCGAGCGGCACCAGGAGGTCAGCACCGATGGGTCCGGCCGCGAGCAGCACCCACCCGTCGCCGTGATCGCGGACCTCGCCATCGGCGCGGGCTCCTCCCAGTAGACCGAGCCGGACCACGGTGCCGACGGATGACGCAAGCCGCGCCTCGAGGCCAACCAAGGCCCGTTCACGGCGGGTCCGCTCGGCGACCTCGCCGTCGAGTTCGCGACGCTCCTCAGCGGCGAACTGCCCCTCGAGGTCTTCGAACAGTGCCTCCCACCTCACGCCGCGAAGCGTAGCGGCCACGGGCCGAGGCCCCGGCTGAGCCCCGGCTGAGCCCCGGCTGAGCCCCGGTCAGAACCGATGCAGTGGGTCTCAATGGTGCCGCACGTCGCCGCACCCGACACCCCACCCGGAGGACGAACACCCCGATTCGCGGCAGTGCCCGAGGGACGCCAGGCCGGGTCGAGAGGCTGGCGGTGACGTTGCCCGCGACCACCCGACGATGCCCTTGCCATGCCGAATAGCGTCGTTTAGGGTTAAAAGCGTGCTAAGTGCATTAAACCGCATCACACTGATTCGAATGAAGGTCCGGGGGGCGTATCGGGCGGCCAGATCGACACTCAGCCTCCTCACCGTCCGTCGGGTGGCCGACCAGGTCCCTCGCATGTCGGCGACCGCGGCAGGGCCGCCCAGGGCTGCCGTCCCAGACGCACCTGTCGACTCCGACACGCCGGGCCGGTGTCCAACGTGGCATGCGACGAACCGGGACGGCGGCAGCACCGACACCGGCGCCGCTCGGTCATGGCGAGTTCCGCGCGCCCCAGAACGGGTCTATTGGTGACCGCCGACTCGTTCCGAGGGTCAGCGCCCCACGAGCCTCTTCCTGCGGTGCAGCTGCCGCCGCCGATCAGCCTGGAGGAGGCGATGAGTCAGGTGCGGGCGGCCAACGCGCCGCGAGTTCCCGGCTACATCCAGGACGCCCTCGCCGTCGACTTCACCGTCGCGTCCGATGCCCAGATGCTCAGGCCGCAGCGCACGGCGCGGCTCCACTTGCCCGATCCACACCAGTGGGCCGGGCGCATCGCCTGCGCCTTGCTCGAGGTGATGACCGGCATTCGCCCCGCGCCTCAGGTCTTGCGCTGGACCACCCCGGAGGTCTACTCGGTGGTCGCTCGCCGCGGCGCGGCGGTGGCGCGCAGAGCCGCACCGGGCCGATCATCCACAGAAACACGAGCCCGCATCACCGTACTTCGAGTCCGCGTCTGCGAACCGGCCGACAGCGTGGCGGAAGCAGCCGTTGTCGTCCGGCTGGGCGACCGCGTTCGAGCCGTCGCGATTCGCCTTGCCGGCCACGATGGCCGATGGAAGGTCAGTGCACTCCACGTCGGATGACGTCCACGCCACCGACCGCTGACGCGCCAATCGGCACCAGCGTCACCGCCGACCGTGGCACATCTTGAACTTCTTGCCTGACCCACACGGACACGGAGCGTTCTTCGGTGTCAATGCACGTTGCTCGTCGGTGAGGCCGGGCACTCGCTGCGATGAGCCGCCATCGCGCTGTTCGACCTCACCGGTCTCGGTCGGGGCGGAGTAGCGCAATGCGGCGTGGCGAGGGCGCTCGACTCCCACCCCGGACACCTCGACCTGGGGTCGTGTCGCACTGGCGCCGGGTGCCGTCGTGGCGCCGGCGCCCGACCACGACTCGGTCTCCCCCTCCGCCAACGACTCGGTCTCGGACTCCGTGGATGCCGCGCCCGGTGTCGCAGGACCCCCGCCAGGTATCGACGGCGCCCCGGCCATCGCACCGAGCATCTGCGAGACATGGATCGGAGCCGGTGCGTGCTCGGGCTCGTCGACCTTGACGTCGACATGAAACACCAATTGAACGGACTCTTCCTTGACGGCCTCGTTCATCGCACTCCAGAGCTGGAAACCCTCGCGCTGATACTCGACCAGCGGGTCCCGCTGGGCCATCGCCCGCAAGCCGATCCCCTCCTGAAGGTAATCCATCTCGTACAGGTGCTCGCGCCATTTGCGGTCGAGCACCGACAGCATCACGCGCCGCTCGACCTCACGCATTACCTCTGACCCGAGTCGCTCCTCGCGCGCGTCGTAGGCGTGGTGCGCGTCGGACAGCAACTCCTCCTTGATCCGCTCGGAACTGAGCCCGCTGCGTCCTCCTGCCGCCTCCTCCACCTGGTCAGCCGTCACGGACACCGGGTAGAGGGCCTTCAGCGCCTGCCACAGCCGCTCGAGATTCCAGTCTTCGGGGAACCCCTCGGACGTCTCGGCGTCGACGTACCCATCGATGACGTCGTTGACGAAGAACCGCAGCTGCTCGTGGAGGTCCTCACCCTCAAGCACCCGGCGACGCTCGTCGTAGATGACGGTGCGCTGGCGATTGAGCACGTCGTCGTACTTGAGCACGTTCTTGCGGATCTCGAAGTTCTGCGCCTCGACCTGGGCTTGAGCCGACTGGATCGAGCGAGAGACCAACTTGGACTCGATCGGTTGGTCGTCGTCGAGCTTGGCGGTGGTCATCACCCGGTCGACCAGGCCAGCATTGAACAGCCGCATCAGGTGGTCCTCCAGCGAGAGGTAGAAGCGCGACTCGCCGGGGTCCCCCTGCCGACCGGAGCGACCGCGCAACTGGTTGTCGATGCGCCGTGACTCGTGTCGCTCGGTGCCGAGCACGTACAGGCCACCCGACTCGGTCACCTCGTCATGCTCACGCGCCACCTCGGCTTCAGCCTTCGCGAGCGCCTCGTCCCAGGCCGCTTCGTATTGCTCCGGTGTCTCGTGCGGGTCCAGGCCCTGGTGCTTCAAGGCCGTGACCGCGCGGAACTCGGGGTTGCCGCCCAGCATGATGTCAGTGCCACGACCAGCCATGTTCGTGGCGACCGTGACTGCACCCTTGCGCCCGGCCTCGGCCACGATCAAGGCCTCGCGCTCGTGATGCTTGGCGTTGAGCACCTCGTGCCGAACACCCCGCCGCCGAAGCTGCTCAGAGAGGTACTCGGACTTCTCGACCGACACGGTGCCGACGAGCACCGGCTGGCCCTGAGCGTGCCGGCCCGCGATGTCGTCAACCACTGCGCGGTACTTGGCTTCCTCGGTGCGGTAAATGAGGTCGGCCTGGTCCTGCCGAATCATCGACCGGTTGGTCGGGATCGGGACGACTCCAAGGGCGTAGATCGAGTTGAGCTCGGCCGCCTCGGTCATCGCGGTGCCCGTCATCCCGGAGAGCTTGTCGTACATGCGGAAGAAGTTCTGCAGAGTCACCGTGGCGAGGGTCTGGTTCTCGTTCTTGATCTCCACCCCTTCCTTGGCCTCGATCGCCTGGTGCATCCCCTCGCTATAGCGGCGACCGGCGAGCATCCGCCCGGTGTGTTCGTCGACGATGAGCACGTCGCCATCGATGACCACGTAGTCCTTGTCGCGCTGGAACAACTCCTTGGCCTTGATCGAGTTGTTGAGGTAGCCAATGAGCGGGGTATTGGCCGACTCGTAGAGGTTGTCGATGCCGAGATGGTCCTCTACCTTCTCGATGCCCCGCTCGAGAACGCCGACCGTCTTCTTCTTCTCGTCGACCTCGTAGTCGCCCTCGCCCGACTCCAACTCACCGCGATCGAGCCGCGCTGCGACCCGTGCGAACTCGGTATACCACTTGGTGGGCGCGTCGGCGGGACCAGAAATGATCAGTGGAGTTCGCGCCTCATCGATGAGGATCGAGTCAACCTCGTCGACGATCGCGAAATGGTGCCCGCGCTGCACCAGTTCAGCGGTGCCCCATGCCATGTTGTCGCGGAGATAGTCGAACCCGAACTCATTGTTCGTGCCGTAGGTGATGTCCTTGGCGTACTCCGCCCGGCGCTGCTCGGGCGTCATTGACGCGAGGATGCAGCCGGTCTCCAGCCCGAGGAAGCGATGCACCCGGCCCATTAGTTCGCTCTGATACTCAGCGAGGTAGTCGTTGACCGTGACGACGTGCACCCCGTTGCCGGTCAGCGCATTGAGGTAACTCGGCAAGGTGGCGACAAGGGTTTTACCCTCACCGGTCTTCATCTCCGCGACGTTGCCGAGGTGGAGCGCTGCGCCACCCATGAGCTGGACATCGAAGTGCCGCTTCCCGAGGGTGCGCTTGCTCGCCTCGCGGACCGCGGCAAACGCCTCGGGGAGCAGGTCGTCGAGGGTCTGGCCCTCAGCCAGCCGACGTTTGAAGGTGTCGGTCTCGGCGCGCAGCTCGGCATCACTGAGCTTCTCGAAGTCGTCTTCGATAGCGTTCACCTGCGCAGCGATGTTGTCGAGCTTCTTGAGAATGCGCCCCTCGCCGGCACGCAGTAGCTTCTCGACGATCTTCACGAGTGGGACTCCCTTGGCAGCACGACATCCGTATCGCTGAAAGCGAACCCGGCCAGCGTAGTCGAGCGCGTGCGGCCAGCCGACCACGATGCGACCGGCGGGGCGAGTTTCGCCGATGGCACTCCAGGTGGTTGGCTGGCGTGGTGGTTGGTGAGCCAGGGATGACGTATCCCCACTGCGTTCCTGAACTCACCGACGGAACGGTGCGACTCCGGGCGCATCGTCCGCAGGACGCGTCACGGATCGTCGAGCAAGCCACTGACCACCTGTCGCAGCGCTGGACCTCAGTACCGCGCCCGTACGACCTCGCGGACGCGCACGACTTCCTCGGCGTCATCCGGCATGGCTGGGACGCCGGTGACTGCGGCAAACGGTGCTGGGCCGTCACCGATGCCAGCGACCCCACTGGTCGCTATCTCGGCACCATCGAGCTCCGCCCGCGTGCGGCGCGCACCGCGGAGGCTGGGTTCGCGTTGCACCCGGACGCCCGCGGTCGCGGGCTGATGGCCGGCGCACTCCGGCTCGCCTGCCAATGGTGGTTCGGGCACGGCGGGACCCGGGTGCACTGGCGGGCTGAACGAGGCAACTTCGCGTCGTGGCGGGTGGCCTGGTCGTGCGGCTTCACCAGACACGGCACTCTGCCTGAACTGATCACCGCCGGAGCCGACCGGGAACGAGCGGTTGACGCCTGGTGCGCAAGCCTGGGCTCGGACGATGTCGTGGAGCCGGTCACTCCGTGGGAGGACCCTCCGGTGCTGCTCACCGAGGAGGCCGGCGGCATCCGGCTGCGTCCGTGGCGCGACGACGACATCGCGCATCTCGAGCCGCGCGACCAGCCAACGCACCACATGCCCGGACGCGCCGTGCTCGACCCGGACACGTTCGCCGAGTGGCTGCTCATGCGCCGCGAACGGATGTCGCTGGGCACGACGATCAGCTGGTGCATCGCCGACGCCGTCACCGACGCGGCACTCGGGGAGGCGCTCGTGTTCGTCACGCAGGGCACTGTCGACGACGACACTGTCGAACTTGGATACCAGGTGGTCCCGAGCGCACGCCGCCGAGGGGTGGCCACCGCCGCAGCACGGGCGGTGGTGCGGTACGCCTTCGTGGGGCGCGCCGACGGGGGGCTGGGGGTACGCCGGCTGGTCGCGCGCACCGCCGAGGACAACGCCGGCAGCAATCGGGTCCTCGACAACCTCGGCTTCACCATTTGGGGACGCGAGACCGCAGCCGACCTCCTGCCTCACGGCCGAACCGTGGACGCCCTGCACTGGGAGACACTCGGTGACCCGTAACCGCCGACGTACCTGGCGCCGACTATGACGTCACCGCGGGGAGGGCAAGCCAGGTGGCCAAGAGGTCGAGTTCGGCATCGAGTTCGCTGACATCCTC
>JBOFLG010000044.1:0-69928 GCA_051657745.1 Dermatophilaceae bacterium
GGTCCGGAGACCTACGACAAGTGGGTGAAGCACGAGATCCCGTTCAACGACCCGGCAATCCTCGCGACGATCGCCGAGGCGGGCAAGATTCTCAAGAACCCGAAATACGTCAACGGCGGGTACGGCGACGTGAAGACCATCGCCTCGACCTCGTTCCAGGATGCCGGCCTGCCGGTACTCGACGGCGGGTGCTGGATGCACCGGCAGGCCTCGTTCTACGCGGCCAACTTCCCGGAGGGCACCAAGATCGCCGAGGACGGCGACGTGTTCGCGTTCTACCTGCCAGCCAAGGACGAGACCACCAAGCCGGTACTCGGTGGCGGTGAGTTCGTCACTGCGTTCGCTGACCGGCCCGAGGTGAAGGCGTTCCAGACCTACCTCTCGACGGTCGACTGGGCGAACGAGCGGGCTCGCACCTGCAGTGAATTGGGTGGTTGCGTCACGGCGAACAAGAACGCCGACGCCGCGCTGCTCAAGGGCGCCATCGATAAACTCTCCGCCGAGCAGTTGACCGACAAGAACGCCACCTTCCGCTTCGACGGTTCCGACCTGATGCCGGGCGCCGTCGGTGCCGGCACGTTCTGGAAGGGTATGACCGACTGGATCGTCGGTAAGGACGACAAGGCAACGCTCGACTTCATCGAGCAGTCCTGGCCGAAGTGACCTACCCGGCCTGACGCCTCGTCAGGCCATCGAGCCGAGGTGGTGCAACACCGTCGCACCACCTCGGCTCGACCCCTTCCCGTCACGACCCCGAAGGTGACGTCCATGACAACCACAGTTCTCGGCGGAGCCGCGCCCGCGGCCATCCCCGAACCGTTCCTGCGTGCCGACAGCACCGGGGGCAAGTTTCTTCTGATGCTCTTCGCGATCGCTGTCTTCGCGGTCGTGTTCGGTCTGGTGCTCTTCGTCGCATCCCTCTTCACGGGGCGTCGTGGCGAGAAGACCCAAGGAGTGCTCTTCGTCGCTCCGGCCGTCGTGCTGCTCTCGGTCGGTCTGCTCTACCCGGCCATGCTGACAATCAACCAGTCGCTCCGGGGCCGGCGGGGCGATGGCGACTACACGCTGCAGAACTACACCGACATTTTCACCCAGCCCGAGTTGCTCACCGTGCTGCGCAATACCGCGCTCTGGGTGGTGCTTGTCCCGTTCCTCGCGACCGCGGTCGGGCTGCTGTACGCCATCCTCATCGATCGCGCTCGGATCGAGGCGTTCGCCAAGGCGCTGATCTTCCTGCCGATGGCGATCTCCATGGTCGGTGCCGGCATCATCTGGAAGTTCGTCTACCAGTTCAAGCAGACCGAACGGCCGCAGATCGGGCTCCTGAATGGCATCTTCAAGGCGCTCGGTTTCGACACCCAGCAGTTCCTTATCGACGCCCCGGTCAACACCTTCATGCTGATCATCGTCATGGTGTGGATCCAGGCCGGGTTCGCGATGACGGTGCTCTCCGCCGCGATCAAGGCCATCCCCGACGACATCATCGAGGCAGCGAAACTCGACGGTGTCCGTGGCTTCGAGATGTTCCGGTTCATCACCCTGCCAAGCATTCGGGCAGCGCTCATCGTGGTCCTGACGACGATCGGTATCGGCACCCTGAAGGTCTTCGACATCGTCCGCACCATGACTGGCGGTCAGTTCGATACCTCGGTGATCGCCAACGAGTTCTACAGCCAGAGCTTCCGCTTCGACGGCGGCGGGCTCGGTGCCGCACTCGCGGTGCTGCTCTTCGTCCTCGTCATCCCGATCGTCGCCTACAACATCGTCCAGATGCGCAAGGAAGCGTGACCATGAGCACCGCCCAGCCCACCGCCACCTCCGACAGCATCGCCGACGTCACCACCCCGGGTGGCACCGCCACCACCACCAAACGCCGCAAGTCCGCTGCCGGAGACGCGGCTCGTTCGGTCTCCTCGCCATGGGCCTCGGTCGTCGCCATCGTCATCGCCGTGCTGTGGACCACGCCGACGCTTGGCCTGCTGGTCACCTCGTTCCGCGGCCAGCGCGACATCAACACCAGCGGCTGGTGGACCGCGTTCAGTGACCCCGGTGGGTTCACCCTGGACAACTACCGCCAGGCACTCGAGCCAAGCAGCACCTCGAGTTTCTCCCAGTACCTGATCAACACGATCGTGATCACCATCCCGGCCGTGCTGCTTCCGCTGTTTCTCGCGTCGCTGGCGGCGTACGCGTTCGCGTGGATGCCCTTCCCCGGGCGAGATGCGCTGTTCGTGGCGGTGTTTGCCCTGCAGATCGTCCCGCTGCAGATCGCCCTGATCCCCCTTCTCGATATCTACACCAACAAGCTCGGCTTCGGCCAGTCCTACTGGAGTGTGTGGTTATCGCACACGATTTTCGCCCTGCCGTTGGCGACCTTCCTGATTCATAACTTCATGCGCGAACTCCCCGGTGAACTCATGGAGGCGGCCCGGGTCGACGGCGCCGGTCACGTGACGATCTTCTTCCGGATTCTGTTGCCGCTGCTGACCCCGGCGATCGCCGCCTTCGGCATCTTCCAGTTCCTCTGGGTGTGGAACGACCTCCTCGTGTCGCTGGTGTTCCTCAGCGGCCCGGACTTCGCGCCGGTGACCGTGCGGATCGCCGAATTGTCCGGCACCCGAGGCAGCGCGTGGTTCCTCTTGTCGGCCGGTGCGTTCATTTCGATGATCGTTCCGGTGGCGGTGTTCCTCGCGCTACAGCGGTTCTTCGTCCGTGGGTTGCTCGCCGGCGGGCTCAAGGGCTGACCCGGAACCCCTGACGAACAGAGGTGCGGCCATCAGCACCATCACCGATGTGGCCCGAGTGGCCGGGGTGTCAGTCGCCACGGTCTCTCGGGCCCTGCGGGGTCTCGACCGGGTCTCTCCGGAGACCAGGAAACGCGTCCTCCGCGTTGCCCATGAGTTGCACTACGTGGCCTCTCCGAACGCCACGTCGCTGGCCTCGGGCCGTACGCGGGTGGTTGCGGTGGTCGCACCGTTCCTCACCCGGTGGTACTTCGCCACCCTGCTGAGCGCGATCGAGAAGACCCTGCGCCAGCACGGGCACCACGTCATCCTGTTCGACCTCGAGGACGACAGTTACGAGCACCGGCTGCATCTCTCGCAGGGCATGCTGTGGAAACGCGTGGATGGCATCGTCTCGCTCAACGTGCCGATGACTACCGACGAGGTCGCGCTGGTCGACCGTCTCGAACTGCCGCTCGTGACCGTCGGCACGCCGTTGCCGGGCCGCGCGTGCGTGCGCATCGACGACGCGGCCGCCGTCCGTACCGCCGTCCGGCATCTGCTGGATCTTGGGCACCGCCGCGTCGGGTACATCGGCCTGGTGCCGACCAACGCGGCACACGCCCACACCCCGTCGGTGCGGCTCGACGCGTTCCGAGCGGCTCTCGCCGAGGCCGGGCTTGCCGTCCCGGACCGTTGGGTTCTCGGCTCGGACTGGACCGCAGATGCGGCGGCGCGCGACAGCGCCGTCTTGCTTGCGGACCAGGACCGACCGACGGCGATCGTGGCCGGCTCCGACGAGATGGCGATCGGGGTCCGGGAGAGCGCGCGTCAGCAGGGCATCGACGTGCCGGGCGGCCTATCCATCGTCGGCATCGACGACTACGTGCTGTCGAGCGTGCTCGGGATCACCACGGTCCGTCAGGATGTCGCAGGCCAGGGCCGTGCCGCCGCACAGATCCTGCTCCGCATGATGGTCGCCGACGAACCACCCACCGACATGGTGGTGCCGACCGAGTTGGTCGTGCGCGGGTCGACGGGACCATCACCGGGGCGGGCGAGCCCATCCGGTTGACCGTTGACCGGACAGCAACTCATTCAGTTGACGGTGCCCTCGGGCTCGGCGAGCTCCTCCGGATCCCGCAGGTAGGTCTTCTTCGCGTAGACAAAACGGTTGGTGATCCAGGTGACCGCCCAGAGGCCGACACCGATGACGAGCAGCCATCCGGCGATCTGGTACTGGATCGGATCGCGCCCGGTCCACGGCCCGACGAAGAACCCGCACGCGGCAGCACCGACCACCGGCAACGCCGTGGGAGCCACAAAATGTCGGCGGTCGAGCCGGTCTCGGCGAAGTACGAGGACACACACATTGACGATCGTGAACACGCCGAGCAGGAGCAGTGCGGTCGTCCCGCCGAGCGCGGAGATGACCTCGCCCTCGGCCCGCTGGGTCACCAGCGCGATCAGCCCGAACGAGATCACGGTGGTGAACAGGATTGCCGCCCAGGGGGTCCGGCGCCGGGAACCGACCCGTCCGAGGAACGGCGGCAACACCTGTTGACGGGCCATTCCGTAAAGCAGTCGGCTTGCCATCAGCATGTTGATTAGCGCCGAGTTCGCCACGGCGAACATCGAGATGAAGGGCAGCAGATCGGCGATCGGGACACCGGGTGCCGCGGTCTCGACCACGGTGACCAGCGGCGTCTCGCTCTCTCCGAGCACCCCCACCGGCACGATCGCCACCGCGAACAGCGCCACCAGAATGTAGATCAGCCCGGTGATTCCGATGCCGGTGATCATCATTCGCGGGAAGTTGCGAACCGGGTCCACGGTCTCCTCAGCCATGTTGACCGAGTCCTCGAACCCGACCATCGCGAAGAACGCCAGCGAGGTAGCCGCGGTGACGGCGAGGAACGCGCTCTTGTCACTCGGGCTGTCGAACACCACGGTGCGCGAGAAGTCGGTCTGGCCGGCGCTGATGGCGTAGAACCCAACCAGGATGACGAGGAGCAGCCCGGATAGCTCGACCAGGGTGAGCACGATGTTCGCCCGCACGCTTTCGGACACGCCCCGGAGGTTGACCAGCGCGACGGCCGCCATGAAGCCGAGCGCCACCAGCATCACCGTGGTGGTGCTCGGCTCCTCAACCCCGAAACCGGTGAGCATGTTGGCGGCGAACGCCCGTGAAGCGGTGGAAGCCGAGGTGATTCCCGAGCACATCACGGTGAAGCAGACCATGAAGGTGAGAACGTGGATGCCGAACGCCCTATGGGTGTAGAGCGCGGCACCGGCGGCGCGGGGATACTTGGTGACGAGTTCGAGGTAGGAGAACGCCGTCACCATGGCTATCCCGAATGCGATGAGGAACGGCACCCAGGCCGCTCCCCCGACCTCAGCCGCCACGGAGCCAGTGAGCGCGTACACCCCGGTGCCGAGAATGTCACCGACGATGAAGAGCAAGAGCAGTTTCGGGCCCATTACACGCTTGAGTTCGGTGCGCTCCTCACCCTTCGTCGCATCGGATGCCGAGGTGTCGGTGCTCATCGCGTCCCCTTCTCGCTGGACGCCTCGTCACGTCCACTGGCACCACTCTGGCGCAGAACGCCAGTGCGGGACAACACCAGGGTGCGCAGTCCGACCTGGTGGCGCTCCGGTGTGGGCACGGGGGTCAGGCGTCGATGCGTTCGCGGTCGAGGTCGTTGGCCGAGCCGACGATGAAGTCTTTGCGCGGGCCGACATCGCCACCCATCAGCAGCTCGAACACCGTGGTGGCCGAATCCAGATCGGACAGAGTGACTTTGCGCAGCGTGCGGTGCCCCGGGTCCATTGTCGTCTCGGCCAGCTGGTCGGCATCCATCTCGCCGAGCCCTTTGTACCGCTGAATCGGCTTGACCTTCCGGCCCCGTTTGGACAGCGACGCCATGGTGCGCCGCATCTCGGCCTCGGAGTAGGTATAGACAACCTCGTTGGCCTTCGAGCCCGCGTTCACGACCTCGATGCGATGCAGCGGTGGAACCGCGGCATACACCCGGCCGGCCTCGACCAGTGGGCGCATGTACCGGAAGAACAGGGTGAGCAGCAGCGTCCGGATGTGGGCGCCATCGACGTCAGCATCGGTCATGACAATGACCTTGCCGTACCGCGCCGAGTCGAGGTCGAAGGTGCGGCCCGAGCCGGCCCCGATCACCTGGATGATCGCCGCGCACTCGGCGTTGCCGAGCATGTCGGTCACCGACGCCTTTTGCACGTTGAGGATCTTGCCGCGGATCGGCAGGAGCGCCTGATAGTCGCTGCTGCGGGCCAGTTTGGCGGTGCCGAGCGCGCTGTCGCCCTCGACGATGAACAACTCGGTGCGCTCGACGTCGGTGCTACGGCAGTCGGCGAGTTTCGCGGGCAGGGATGACGACTCCAGCGCGGTCTTGCGCCGTTGGGTTTCCTTGTGCAGACGTGCGCTGATCCGCGACTTCATCTCGGCGGTGACCTTCTCGAGCAGCAGTGCCGCCTGCTGCTTTTCCCCGCGCTTGGTCGAGACGAGCCGGGCGGTGAGTTCCTTCTCGACCACTCGGGCCGCAATCGCGCGGACCGCGGCGGTGCCCAGCACCTCCTTGGTCTGGCCTTCAAACTGGGGCTCGGCGAGCCGCACGGTGATCACGGCGGTCAGGCCGGCGAGCACGTCATCCTTCTCGACCTTGTCGGAACCGATCTTCAACTTGCGCGCGTTCGCGGCGAGTTGGGTTCGGAGCACCTTGAGGAGGGCCTGCTCGACACCAGCCAGGTGGGTGCCACCCTTCGGGGTGGCGATGATGTTGACGAAACTGCGCACGGTGGCGTCATAGCCGCTTCCCCACCGGAGGGCGACGTCGACCACGCACTCACGGTCGACAGCGGTTGGCGTCATGTGGCCGTTACCGTCGAGCACCGGCACCGTCTCGGTGAACATACCGCTGCCCTCCAGACGCCAGACGTCGGTCAGCGCGGAGTCCGGTGCGAGGAACTCCGCGAACTCGGCGATCCCACCGTCGTGGAGAAAGACCTCCTCGACAGGCTCCTCGCCCCGCTCGTCACGGATGACGATCCGCAGCCCCGGGACCAGGAACGAGGTTTGCCGGGCGCGCGCCGCGAGCCCCTCGAGGTCAACTGCGGCGTCGCGCAGAAAGATCTGCGAATCGGCCCAGTAGCGCACCCGAGTCCCGGTGACGCCCCGCTTCGCCCGGCCGACCACGTCGAGTTCGCTGTTGTCGGTGAAGGGGGTGAACTGGTGCGCCGGGTTCTTCGCCTCTGCCGCGCCAGCGACATCAGCGAACCTCCCTGGTTCGCCGCGCCGGAAACTCATTGCGTAGGTGCGGCCGCCACGGTCGACCTCGACATCAAGACGGGCCGAGAGCGCATTGACAACCGACGCACCGACGCCGTGCAGGCCGCCGGATGCCGTATAGGACCCGCTGCCGAACTTCCCGCCGGCATGCAGCCGGGTGTATACGAGCTCGACGCCGGTGAGGCCGGTGCGCGGCTCGATATCGACTGGGACACCTCGGCCGTTGTCGCGCACCTCGATCGAACCATCACGGTGCAGCACCACCTCGACCGAGTCGCAGTGACCACCCAGCGCCTCGTCGACCGCGTTGTCGATGATCTCCCACAGGCAGTGCATCAGGCCACGAGAGTCGGTGGAGCCGATGTACATGCCGGGGCGCTTGCGAACCGCCTCGAGCCCTTCGAGCACCTGGAGGTGATGGGCGGTGTAGGCGGAAGCGGACTTACTGGTCGCGGTCTGCTTGGCAGCGGTCGTCGGCACGTCAGGAGGGTAGCCGCCAGCCCTGACCGCAATCGACAGGCGCACCGCGCCGTGCGGATGACGACGCCGTGCCCGAACAGGTCGCGAAACTCGCCCGGCCGGGCGGAGATTCGGATACGACCGACGCCACGTCAGGGGCCCTGCGTTACGGGAACGACTCGACATGCTTGACTGTTGGACAGGTGCCGCCCGTCAGTCACGGGCGGCGCTGACGATTCAACGCCCGACGCAGCGAGCCGAGGAGGCCGACGTGAATGCCGCACTGGCACCTACCCTCACCACCATGGACCGCTGTGACCGCTGCGGCGCGCAGGCATATGTGCGCGCCACGCTGCACGGTGGTGGCGAGTTGCTCTTCTGCGCCCACCACGGTCGCGAGCACATCCCCGCTCTGGTGGGGGTCGCCGACATCCACGACGAGAGCGAGAAGTTGCTCGAGCCGCCCACCGGCGGCGCCGCCGTCTGACCCGCGGTGAACGGTATCTCTGACGACCTGTGGTCGGTCATCCCCGCATTGCTTATCACGGTGGGGCTCATTGGGATCGTGGTGCCCCTCCTGCCTGGGATGCTGTTGATCCTCGCCGGGGTTCTCGTCTTCGCGGTGGCCGAGAGTTCGACCACCGGGTGGGTGGTATTCGGCATCAGCGTCGTCATCGCTGGCGCGGGGTGGGTGTTGCAGTACTTGATTCCTGGCCGGCGGATGCGTGAGCGCGGGATCAGCACCGGCACGCTCCTGCTGGCCGTGGCGCTCGCCGTCGTGGGGTTCTTCGTCATCCCGGTGATCGGTGCCCTCGTCGGATTCGTCGCTGGGATCTATGTCATCGAACTCAGCCGCGGTCGCGACACCCGTCACGCGTGGGAGCGGACCAGACATGCGGCGGTAGCGGTAGGCCAAAGCATCGGCATCGAGCTGGTCGCTGGGTTCATCATCGTGGGGCTGTATGTCGCCGGGGTCATTATCAGTTGACGCGATCAGGGCGTCTGCGACACCCACCGCGTGTGCCCGCTGATGACGGCACCGCCGGGTGCGCCGTCACGTCACGCTCACGGTGTCGGCCCATGCTGTGGCGAGATGTCACCACTTGTTCTGGCGACGCTCCCAGCGCTCGTCCAGCTTGTCCATGAAGGACCGCTGGCCCTTACGGCGAGAGCCACCGGTACTGGCCGGCATACCGTCGGGGCGAACAGCAGCGAGACGGGAACGGCGCGGCGGGGTGACCGCGAAGACTACCGAGGCAACCATGACCGCGAACCCGGCGGCCCCCACCCACATCGTGCTGTTTACCCCACCCAGCACCAGACCGAAACCGGCGAGTACGCCAACGCCCCCGACGAGCCACCGTCGGCGTTGCAGGGAAGCCAACCTGCTGCCCTGCATCTGCGAGGCGAACTTCGGATCCTCAGCGGCGAGCGCCTGCTCCATCTGGTCGAGCATGCGCTGTTCGTGGTCGGAGAGGGGCACGGATCCTCCCGTGGTTGGCGGCGTCCCGGCCGGACACCTTTCGCAAAGTCCCTGAGGTATCAGGATAGGCGGCGTGATGCCCGCGCGGTAGGCGGAGTGTCAGGTTGCACGAGAGTCGCGGGCTGCACTGACCCCGAGCCGAATCTGGCCCGCGCCAGGTCGGCGGCGCGGTCGGCGTCGCGCCAGCCGCGCTCTGGCTCACCGAGAACGCCCTGGATCGGTGCCGTCTCGCGTGGGAGCAGTTTGTCGGCGCGCACTCCGACAAGCCGGATCCGGGCCCGGCCGAGAGCCAGCGCCTCGAGCAGCCCCGCCGCGGCCCGATAAAGATCTTGCCCGTTGTCGGTGTGCTCGCCGAGGGTTCTCGAGCGGGTGATGGTCGTGAAGTCGCTGAACCGGACCTTGAGGGTGACGGAGCGGCCGGTGAGCCCGGCGGAGCGCATCCGCCTCGCAGTGCGGTCGCTCACCGCGAGGAGGCGGCGACGAATCTCGACCGGGTCCTCGAGGTCGACCGGAAAGGTCTCGTCGCTCCCGATGCTTTTCTCCCGGTGCTGGTGCTCCACCGACCGTGGGTCGCGAGCCCACGCCAGCTCGTGGAGACGTCGGCCGGCGGCCTCGCCGACCGCCTGGGTAAGGATCTCCAGCGGCACTTCGGCAAGGTCTGCGACGGTCTGCAGGCCCAGCCCCAGCAGGGCCTGCTCCGTGCGATCTCCCACGCCCCAGAGCGCGGCGACCGGAAGCTGCTGTACGAACGTCACCGCCTCGGCGGGAGGCACCACCACCATGCCGTCGGGTTTGGCCAGCCCGGAGGCCAACTTGGCGATGAACTTGGTCGACCCGACCCCCACCGAGCAGGTGATGCCTTGGCTGTCGTGCACGGTCTCGCGGATCATCGCTCCGATGGCGCTCGGTGTACCGAGCCGGCGGACCGCGCCGGACACGTCCAAAAACGCTTCGTCCAGCGAGAGCGGCTCGACCACTGGTGTGATCGAACGGAATATCTCCATGACCGCAGTGGAGATCTCCCCATAGAGCCGGTGATCCGGCGGGAGCACCGTAGCCCGTGGGCAGAGCCGACGGGCCCGCGCCATCGGCATCGCCGACGTGACACCGTGCCGGCGCGCCTCGTAGGTGGCCGACAACACCACCCCCCGACCACTGCTCCCGCCGATGATCACCGGGGTGCCAGCAAGGTCGGGGTACGAGAGCAGCGTCGCGGAGGCGTAAAACGCATCCATGTCGACATGCAGCACCGTGCAACCGGTGTCGTCGAGCTGGCCGACGCGTGACCGCTCCGGAAGCGCGAACTGGCGGCGGCTCATCGGCGGGAGCGCCAGTCAGTGGCGAGTCGCCAGGACGTGCAGGACGCTGCCGAGTGCTCCAAGTGGGCTGCCCGGGTGCCGGACGGCGGCATCCTCCAGCGCCAGCAGAGCGACTCGGCCAGGATCCGTGTCGATGAGCACCGACGGGACGAGATCGGCGAAGACCCGGACACCGTGCGCGTCACTGGGAACGAAACCCCGTGTTCTCAGCATTTCCAGCACGGTGGTCTCGTCATACCGACGTGGCGCGGGGTCGTCATCACCCCATCTGCCGTCGGGGCGCTCGAGCACGGCACGGGCTCGGTCGAATTCGCCAGCCAGAGCGCGAGCGAGTACGGCATGCAGCCGCTGGGCGACCACGAGCGAGAGCACCCCACCAGGGCTAAGCACCGCCGCGATGTTCTCGAGCGCGGCATCAGCATCGTCGACCATCTCGAGCGCGCCGTGCAGGCACACGAGGTCGAACTCGGGCCGAGCGGCCGAGCGAAGCTGGCCGACCGTGTCGGTGTCACCTTGGAGAGCGTGCACTCGGGAGGTGACTCCGGATTCGCCGGCTCGCCGACGGAGCGCGGCAAGAGCGTCTGGACTCGGGTCGACGACGGTGACGTCGTGACCGGAGACGGCCAGTGGAACGGCGGTTCCGCCGGTTCCTCCGCCGACGTCGAGAACCCGAAGGTCACGTCCGATCTCGCTCCGACGCCGTGCCGCCCATTCATCGACGACACTGTGGACGGCCGCCGCACGCCACCCGGCACGTGGAATGTACGTGCGCTCGTCAGACACGGCCGGCTCCTCCAGTCGATGTGGCACTCACGACGACAGGGCGCCACCTCACCCAGCATGCCCTGCCAGCACGCCCACCCTAGTCTCCCGAGGGCGTGGCCCCGCCGGGTCACGCGGATCGTGCCGGGGCCAGCCGGCGCTCCAGGCGGGCGCTCGGCACACCGAGACGGGCGGCCGCAAGGTCGACGAAAACCTCAGCGTCTCGGAGCAGGTCATCAGCCTCGCGGGGCCCCACGCGCAGATCACCGGACTCGATCGCCACTCGGCGTCCAGTCACCACGGCGAACCGTTGGGACCACTCGGCGAGATCGGGGGCCACAGTCGCGGCAAGGAACCACACATCATGCGGGCCGGATCCGACCGTCAGCGGCAGCGCAGGTCGTGACGGAGTGCCGGCGACCAGTGCCGCAGCGCCTCGCAGCGCGGCAAGAGAGGCGGCGAGATACCGCCGGGATGCGGCGGTGGCGGTGTAGCCCGCCAGGATGGCCTCGCGGGCGCGGTCGAGGAGATCGAGCGTGGCCGAAGCGGACGTCATGGCGGTGGGGCCTCCATACGGTGACATAGTCGAACGAACGTTCGAGTGTCTCTACTGTAGCCCGTGCTGCCACCGCGGAGTCACACCGATTCGCCACCTCGAGATAACGGTCCCCGAACGACCACTGGCCACCCGACGCAGCCCGGTCCCGGTCGTCGCTACGATCCCGAGAATGGACGCTGAATCGGCCAGTTCCACCCCTGACCTGACCTCGCACCCGATGGTCGCTGCGGTCCTTGCCGCCCTCGCCGTCCACCGCATAGCGCCTCAGGTAACGCACCTTCCGGGAGCCGCTCGCACCGCCGCACAGGCTGCCTCCGCACTCGGCGTCACCTCGGCCGAGATCGCCAACAGCCTGGTCTTCGCGGCCACCACTCGGGAGGGCACCGTGCGGCCACTGCTTGTTCTGGTGTCCGGTGCCCATCGAGTCGATGTCGACCAGGTGGCCGACCTCGAGGGCCTCGTGGCACTCGAGCGTGCCGACCCATCGTTCGTCCGTGAACACACCGGGATGGCGATCGGCGGCGTCGCACCGGTCGGTCACCCACGGCCGATCCGCACGATCATCGACGTCACACTCGGCAGATACGACCGCGTCTGGGCAGCTGCTGGGCACAGCCATACCGTGTTCGGCACGACCTACGACGAGTTGATTCGGGTCACCGGAGGGCACCCGATGGACGTCTCCTGACAACGGGTGCCGGCATCCGATGTTCGGTGCGCGGTGCGAACTGAGTAGCCGCACCCATGTGCGACGCTCGCGGTTCTCGACATCCTGCTACTGCGGTCGCGCCGGCCGCGAGTGCGCAGGATGGAGGGGCGTGCACACCCGGGGCCAGCGCGACCGACATTACTGACGCCGCCGATGCTCTGGTCGGCGGCTTCAGTGCACGCCCAGGACGGCCGCTGCCCCAGCCGCGCCCACCCCATCGTCAGTGCAGTCGGGTCACCGGATGCGAACCGTCACCTGACGACTGACCGGGAACTCTCCAGGCCGAGGTGATCGAACACCTCGAGGGTGGCCGTCGAGCGATTCATGGTGATGAAGTGGATGCCGGGCGCTCCCTCATCGAGCATCCGTCGGCCGATTTCAGTGGCGATCTCGACCCCAGCAGCACGCACGGCTGCGGGGTCCGCCTTCACGTCCTCGAGCCGGGACACCACGGCCGACGGAAGCGGGGTCCCCATCAACTCGGCCATCCGGGTGACTTGCCGGAGGTTCGTCACCGGCATCAGACCCGGGGTAATCGGCAAGTCTCGACGAGCCGACACCCGGTCGCGAAGACGCAGATAGGACTCTGCGTCGAAGACCATCTGGGTGATGGCGAAGGACGCACCGGCGTCGGCCTTGCGCACGAGCACCTCGACATCCTGGTCGAGATCGGCACTATCCGGATGGACGTCCGGGAAGGCCGCCACACCCACCGTGAAATCACCAAGCCCACACACCAACTCAACAAGATCCTCGGCGTGGTCGAGACCATCGGGGTGCGGTGTCCAGGCGCCGCGCACATTGCCCGGCGGGTCGCCTCGCAAGGCAAGGATGTTGCGAATCCCAGCGGCGGCGTAGTGCCCGACCACCCGTCGCACGTCGGCCACCGATGCGTCCACACAGGTCAAGTGCGCCAGTGGAGTGAGTGTGGTCTCCTCGGCGATCCGCCCGGTCACTCGCACGGTGCGGTCCTGGGTGGTGCCACCTGCGCCGTAGGTGACCGACACGAAGGCCGGGCGCACCCGTTCGAGCCGCCGCACGGCATCCCACAACGCAGCTTCGGAGGCGTCGTCCTTGGGCGGGAAGAACTCGAAACTGATCGAGGGAGATGCCGTACTCAAATGCGAAGGGATCGAGGCCACGAGATGCGCGGGGCGGCCCCCACCGTCCAACCGGTCCATGGCGGTGAGGGTAGCCGAGGCACCGCGCCGTAGGCTCAACGCACCCGGTACCGCACCGCGCCGCGGCATCAGCGAGGAGGAAGCCGTGCCCAGCCCGCTCGACACCGCCAACCTGCGGCGTCGGGTCCAGCAGCAGCTCGACGCCGAGCTTGCCCGCCAGACCGACGTGCTTGCCGGACTCGGCGACGACATCGACGACCTGCTCGGCGCCATCCGCAGCCTGCTCCAAGGCGGCAAGCGGCTCCGGGCGGCGTTCCTCTACTGGAGCGCACGCGCGGTGGGCATGCCAGACTCCGATCACCTCGTGCGACTGGCCGGCGCGATGGAGTTGTTTCAGGCTGCGGCACTGCTGCACGACGACGTCATGGACGACTCCGATACTCGGCGCGGCGCTCCTGCCGCGCATCGGGCGCTGGCCGCCCGACACGCCGCGCGAGGGTGGGGTGGAGACGCTGATCGGTTCGGGCTCGCCGGCGCCGTCCTCGCCGGCAACTTGTGCCTCGGCTGGTGCGACGAGATGTGGTGGACCAGCGGGCTGCCAACCACCGAACTCGACCGTGCCCGACCGCTGTTCGACCACATGCGCACCCAGCTGATGGGTGGACAGTTTCTCGATGTCGTGGAGTCGATGCGGCCGTGGGACGACCTTCCTGACCGCGAACGGATCGCCCGGGCACACCGGGTGCTGACCTACAAGAGCGCCAAGTACACGGTCGAGCACCCCGTGCTCATCGGCGCCCTTGTGGGCGGGGCGGATGACGCTACCCGCGCCGCGCTGGCGGCCTACGGCTTAGACCTCGGTCGGGCATTCCAGCTGCGTGACGATCTGCTGGGTGTGTTCGGTGACCCGGAGCAGAGCGGCAAGCCAGCCGGGGACGACCTGCGCGAGGGCAAGCGGACGGTGCTGCTCGCTCACGCCCTGGCCGGTACCGACCCGAACGGGCGCGCCGCACTCGAACGCTGCGTCGGCGACCCGGCCCTGACCGCAGGCGAGGTCACGCTGCTCCGCGATGTGATCCGCCGGGCGGGAGCGGTCGATCAGGTGGAGTCCGAGATCGCAACCCTCGCGCTGTCGGCGCGGGAGGCGCTGGACATCGCCGGCCTGGTGCCCGAGGCGCACGGCGTGTTGCGCGCCCTCATCGATTCGGCGACGGCTCGCTCGGCGTGAGCCGAGTCTCGGTGCGGCCCCAGGCCACCGCCAACGGTTAGAGCGCCTGCTCCATGGCGCGCCGCCGCACCTCGGTGGTGAAGCCAGCACGAAGAGCGTCCAGCGGGCTGCCTGGCACCGGCAGCGTGTCGTCGTCGGTGAACAGCCATCGAATGATGTCGGCGTCGTCCATGCCGCCGTCGGCGAGCACGGTGAACGTCCCCCGCAGTGGTGGCAGCGGCCCCTCGTCGCCGACGAACGCCTCCGGGACGCTCAGGATCTGGCGCTCCCCCACTCGCACAGCCAGTACCTCCCGGTCCTCGACGAGTCGACGAGCGCCGCCGAGCGACATCCCCACCCGGTCGGCGAGGTCGGGAATCGTCAGCCACCGGCCAACCAGGCCTTCGATGCCGCTCCCCTGCGGCTCCATCGCGTCATCCACGGGCGCCAGCGTGCCATATCGACGCGGCGACGACCTCCGCGCGGCGGCACGGCGTGGATCCGCGCCTGGTGCTGGCGATCTCGTACCAGGAGCCTGGATGGAACCACCGAGCCGTGTCGCCGGCGAACGCGATCGGGGTGATGCAGGTGATCGCTGCCTCCTCCCAGGGGCTCGAGGGAGTCCGGAGGAGCGGGATGCACCCCGACACTCGGCGGTACGTCGCCACCGTGCTGCACCTGCGCCGCACGTGGTGATGCGGGAAGGATGACGACCACCATGGCGCAGAGCACCTACACTTTTTCAGTGTCATCCACCGGCGACGCCCTGCTTGGGCGCACCCTCGACGGTCGCTATCGCGTGATTCGTCGACTCGCCGACGGGGGTATGGCGTCGGTCTACCTGGCCGTCGATGAGCGCCTCGGGCGGGACGTAGCGCTGAAGGTAATGCGCCCTCATCTTGCCCGCGAGGACACGTTCGTCATGCGGTTCCAGCGGGAGGCACGCGCGGCGGCATCCCTGTCGCATCCCAACGTGGTAGCGGTCTACGACCAAGGCGAGGACGACGGACACACCTTTCTCGCCATGGAGTACGTGTCCGGCAGAACGCTGCGCGAAGTGCTCACCACCGAGGGCCCGCTCTCGCCCCGGGCAGCGCTCGACATCGCGGAGCCACTCCTGCTCGCCCTTGCCGAGGCTCATCGCTCCGGCCTGATCCACCGCGACGTCAAGCCCGAGAACGTCATCCTCAGCGACAGCGGCGCCGTGAAGGTCGCCGATTTCGGCCTCGCCCGAGCCGTGAGCAGCCAGACCATCACCAGCTCACGCGGCCTCCTGCTGGGCACCGCGTCCTACCTCGCCCCCGAACAGGTCGAGCACAGCGTCGCCGATGCCCGTTCCGATGTCTATGCCGCTGGCCTGGTGCTCTTCGAGATGCTCACCGGCACCAAGGCCTTCACCGGTGACAACCCCATCCACGTGGCGTACCAACACGTGCACGGCGGCGTCCCGACACCATCAAGCCGGATGCCGAACCTGCCCACCGAACTCGACGACCTGGTCGCCGAGGCCACCTCGCGCGAGCCCGACAAGCGTCCCGCCGACGCCGGCGTGTTCCTCGAGTTGGTGCGTCGGGTTCGCACGGTCCTGTCGAGTGACGCCCTGGACACCTGGCGTGACGGTGCGCAGGGCGGGCCGTCGATGGCCGCGCCTACTGCGACGGCCGTGCTCCCGGCCCGGTCATCGGTCGGTGAGATGGCCGGGCCTCGCCGGATCGCGACCTACCCGGCCGAGGCCGGCGCGGCCGGACAGGTGCACCACACCACCGCACTGGATCTGCCGTCGGCACCGCTCGACGGCGTAGTGCTCGGACATCCGCCGGCACGACGCCGGCGGCGGTGGGTGGCGGTGCTCGCAGCCGCCGCGCTGGCCGCGGCCACGGCATGGTTCTTCATCGTCGGCCCCGGCGCTGCGGCCACCGTGCCAGCGGTCGTAGGCCTGACTCAGGCGGCTGCGATCAACGACCTCCAAGCCGCCGACCTCGACGCCACCGTCGTCGAGGACTTCTCGGAAGATACGGCGGCGGGCCAGGTGCTGCGCGTGCAGCCGGGCCCCGGCACCACAGTCCGGCGTGGCTCTGACATCGAACTGGTGGTGTCGAAAGGGCCGGAACGCTACGCCGTTCCCCAACTTCTCGGCAGCAGTCTGGCCGATGCCCGCGCTCGGCTCGGCTCGGCCAATCTCGCCGTCGGCACGGTCACCGAGAGGTTCGACGACACGGTCGCCAAAGGGCAGGTCATCTCCTCGGATCCGGAGGTCGGTGCCAGCCTCAAACGTGACACCGCAGTCGGACTCGTCATCAGCAGCGGTCGGCAACCGCTCGACGTCCCCGACTTCACCGGGAGGCCCGCGCCACAGGCCCGCACGGAACTCGAGGGGCTCGGGCTGAACGTTCAGGCTGGCCCGGATCAGAACAGCGACACGGTGCCAGCGGGGTCGGTCATCAGCCAGAGCCCGCCGAACGGCACGCTGTTCAAGGGTGACACCGTGACGCTCGTGGTGTCGGCAGGCCCAGTCCTCGTGGGCGTGCCCAGTGTCATCGGTCAGCAGGTCGGCGAGGCGCGGCGAATTCTCGAGGAGGCCGGTTTTCAGGTCAATGTCGAGGAGGCGCTGGGTGGATACTTCGGCACCGTGCGCCTGCAGAACCCGGCCGGCGGCCAGGCGCCGCGCGGGAGCACCGTGACCGTGACCGTCGTCTGACCGGGCCGCTAGGTGGGGGTGCTCGTGCCGGGGTCCCGGATCGGCCCGGCTCGGCTCGCCACTGCGGTCTTGGTCTGTGTCACCGCGGTCTGGGGGTCCACCTTCTTTCTGATCCGCGACCTCGTGGTCACCGTGCCGCCGGTCGACTTCCTCGCGGTGCGGTTCGCCATCGCGGCCATGGTGATGCTCGTGGTGTTCCGACGGCAGGTTCGCGCGATGGCGCGCCGCGACCTGTGCGTCGGGGGTGTCCTTGGGGCTCTCTACGGCGCGGCACAGGTACTGCAAACCGTCGGGCTGCAGCACACGGATGCATCGGTCTCGGGGTTCGTCACCGGCAGCTATGTGGTGCTCACTCCGGTCCTCGGCGCGCTCTTGCTTCGGGACCGGGTCAGCCGGGTCACCTGGGTCGCAGTTCTGATCGCCATGACCGGTATTGCGGTGCTGTCGCTGCGTGGGGTGGCGATCGGCACTGGCGAGGTACTCACCCTCGCCTCCGCAGTTCTCTACGCCGGGCACATCATCGCGCTTGGGCGGTGGTCCACGCCATCGGCTGCGGTCGGCTTGGCGACCGTGCAGGCCGCCGTGATTGCCATGGTGGCGTCGGTGGGCGCGATACCGGGCGGCGTCACGCTGCCGTCCGGCGCCGCGTCATGGTCCGCACTGCTGTACCTGGCGCTCGGGGCCGGAGCATTCGCGCTCTGGGCGCAGACCTGGGCGCAGGCCCATCTCACCGCGACTCGAGCCGCGATCGTGATGGCACTGGAGCCGGTGTTCGCGGCATTCTTCGCGGTGCTGCTCGGCGGCGAGTCGCTCACCGCACGAATGCTGCTCGGTGGCGCGCTTGTCTTGGCGGCGATGTACCTCGTCGAACTGCAGCTCACCGGGCGGCGTGCCCACCGTCCATCTCCCGGGCGGGTCAGTCCGTGGTGAGCATCTCGGCGACGAGGAACGCGAGCTCGAGGCTCTGTTGGTGGTTCAGCCGTGGGTCGCACACCGACTCGTACCGCTTGGCGAGATCGGCGTCGAGGATCCGCTCGGCACCACCAAGGCACTCGGTGACGTCGTTGCCGGTGAGCTCGACATGGATGCCGCCCGGATGCGTGCCGAGGCCGCGGTGGACTTCAAAGAACCCGCGCACCTCCTCGACGACATCATCAAAGTCGCGAGTCTTGTAGCCCGAGGCCGACTCGAAGGTGTTGCCGTGCATCGGGTCGCACACCCAACTGACCTGCGCACCCGAAGCAGTCACCTTCTCGACGATCGCGGGCAGCGCTTCACGGACCCGCCCCGCGCCCATCCGGGTGATGAAGGTCAGCCGGCCCGGTTCACGCCGTGGGTCCACCACCTCCACGATGCGCAACAAATCATCGACATCGGCGTTCGCGGATACCTTGACGCCCACCGGGTTTCGCACCCGCGCCACGAAGTCCACATGCGCGCCATCAATGGCTCGGGTGCGCTCGCCCACCCACACGAAGTGGCCAGAGGTGTCGTAGAGCTCACCAGTGCGCGAGTCGACCCTGGTAAGCGGTCGCTCGTAGTCGAGCAGCAGGGCCTCGTGTGCGGAGAAGAACTCGGTACTGCGCATCGTGTCGAAGTCGGCGCCGCAGGCCTGCATGAACCGCATTGCCTTGTCGATGTCCCGGGCAAGCCGTTCGTACCGTGCGTTGGCGGCATTGGCGACGAAACCCTTGTTCCAGTCGTGCACGTGACGCAGATCGGCGAAGCCGCCGGAGGTGAAAGCGCGCACGAGGTTCAGCGTCGCGCTGCTCGCATGGTAGGCCCGCACCAGCCGCTGCGGATCGGGCTGCCGGGCCTCGGGAGTGAACTCGAAGTCGTTGACCATGTCCCCGCGGTACGCGGGCAGAGTGACGCCGTCTCGGGTCTCGTTCCCGCTACTACGCGGTTTCGCGTACTGACCCGCGATCCGGCCCACCTTCACCACCGGGACCGATGCACCGTAGGTGAGCACGGCAGCCATCTGCAGGATGGTCTTGACCCGGTCCCGGATGTTGTCGGCGGTGGCCGACGAGAACGTCTCCGCGCAGTCTCCGCCCTGGAGCACGAACGCCTCGCCCTGGGAGACTGCCGCCATCCGCTGACGGAGCACGTCACACTCCCCGGCAAACACCAGCGGCGGGTAACTGGCGAGGGTGGCGACCGCGTCGTCAAGGCGTTGCTGGTCGGGCCATTCCGGCTGCTGGGCAGCCGGCAGGCTCGCGCCGGCAGCGAGCTGGGCGGTCAGGTCGTCGGCGGTGGGCGCACTCACGGTGCCTAAGGATAGGCGCCGCCCGGTGGCTCAGGCTCGGCCGGCCGGATGCCGGTCACCTGCCGAAGCGTCGCGCGTCATCCGCGTGGGTCATGGTCTTCGAGACCTCGGGACAACGCGAAGCGCACCAGCTCGACCCGATTGTGCAGGTGCAGTTTGCCGAGAGTGTTCTGCACATGGTTTTGGACAGTGCGGTGCGAGACGAACAACTCGCTCGCAATCTCCTTGTACGACATGCCAGTAGCGACAAAGCGCAACACCTCGGTCTCGCGAGCGGTGAGCTCGGGAATCGGGCGGGCGCGGGCGGCTTCACTGGCCGCGTCCTGCTCCGGCTCGGTGGCCAGACGGCGGAACTCGCCCAGCACCAGGCCGGCCAGCCCCGACGTGAAGACCGCCTCACCGCGGGCCGTGGCGAGCACCGCATCGACGATCTCGTCGGCAGACGCGGACTTGACGAGATAGCCGGTGGCGCCGGCCTTGATGGCCGCGAGCACATCGTGCTGCTCCCCACTCGCCGAGAGAATCAGCACCCGGGTCGCCAGGTCGCCCAGAGCACGACAGACCTCATCACCACGCAGGCCCGGCAGATTGAGGTCGAGCACCAGCACGTCGGGTTGAGTGGCCCGGGCTCGGCGCACTGCTGCCGGCCCGTCGGCAGCAGTGGCGACCACGGTGAGGCCTCGGTCGACCAAGTCCCGCTCCAGCGCCGTCAACCACACCGGATGATCGTCGGCGACCAGCACCGTGGGCGAGCCGGCCGAGTGGGCGGATGTCGTGGGTTCGGAGGTCATCGGCGCTCCACGGAGCCGCGGGGGATGATAATTCGCACGGTGCATCCTGCACCCGGACGCGTAGTCCACGTCGCTGACCCGCCGAGGTCCTCGATTCGGCCACGGATGGAGGCGCTGACCCCCAGCCGTCCGTCGGCGGCGGCGTCAACCAGGCGGGCCGGCTCGGTGCCCATCCCGTCGTCACGGACCGTCAGTTCGACACTGCGAGCGTCGCCCTCGAGCAGCACCCACGACCGTGCGCGCGGGCCCGCATGCACCGCGACATTGTCGAGGGCGGCGCCCAGCGCGGCACCGATCTCGGCGGCGACGACGGGATCGACCAGGATCGGCCCGGCTGGCACCGAGACATCGACCCCAGGCCGTTCGACCGTGCTGACGGCGATTCGGAGGTCGACCTCGGCGCCCTCGGCGCCGTGCAGGACCCCGAGTGCCCCGGCATCAGCTGCGCCGACACCGGAGACGAAACGCCGGAGGGCCCGCTCCTGGTCAGCGGCCAGTTCGGCCAGTTCGACAGCCGGCCCAGCAAGCTCGTTGCCACGGCGGTGGATGTAGGCCAGCGACTGCAGCACGCCGTCGTGGACGACCCGAGCGATGCGTTCCCGCTCGTGCAGGCGTTCCCGTTCACGCAGGACCTGTTCCTCCTGGGCCAACCCCGACCGCGCCAGGTCGACCGCGAGCCCGACCAGCCCGCCGAGCAGGACGAGGATGACAATGTTGTGAAGCGTCGCCTGGGTGGGCTCCCGGACCTGGATCAGGTCGGCGACGGCGATCACCGCCGCCGCGACCAACCCACCACGGGCTCCTGACCCGAGCGCGGCTGCCACCACCGGACCCGCGGCCCACACCGTCGGGAGCGTGAACTGGCCCGCTGCAATCGAGGCCGGCGTCTCGGCGAGCGTCGTCGCAAGGATGCCGAGCACGGCGAGGGACACCTCGACCACCACGACCCGCCGGGTTCGTCCTCGGTAGACGAGCAGACCGAGGGACCAGGCCAGCATCAGCGCGAGTATCACCACCGCCACCCACGGCCGGACCATTGCCTCGTGGCGCTGCCAGACCAGGAGCGCCGCGTACAGCGCCGCACAGGGGCGGAAGATGTCGAGGCCACGGTGGAACGCCACGACCACCACCGGCTCTCGCCGGCCGGTGCGTGCCGAACGCGGCTTCAGCGGACCCATGCCGGATGCCGTCAGCTCGCCCGCCGCTCCGCACCTGGGTCGGGCTGCGGCCGCTCCGCACCCGGGCCCTGAACAGGTCGGTCCGAACCCTCGTCGGGTGCGTCGAGTGCCTCCTCCAACTCAGCGGCGGCTCGACCGGGCCGCGCCGCATCGGCCGCCTCACGAGCCTTGTTCTTTTTCTCCCGCGCGATGCGCTCCTTCATCACGGAGGCGTACATGTCGACGTACTCCTGGCCGCTCAGTTCCATCAGGGCGTACATGATCTCATCGGTTACTGAGCGGAGGACGAACCGGTCGCTCTCCATACCTTCGTAGCGCGAGAAATCGAGGGGCTCTCCAAGACGCACACCGACTCGCACCAACGTCGGCACCGTGGCCCCCGTGGGTTGGGCCTTATCGGTGTCGATCATCGCGACCGGGATCACCGGAACGCCCGCTTCGAGCGCCATCCGAGCTACCCCGGTCTTGCCCTTGTAGAGCCGGCCGTCGGGGCTGCGAGTGCCCTCCGGGTAGAGGCCGAGCAAGTCCCCGCGGCGCAGCACACGTAAGCCGGAACGCAGTGCAGCCTCACTGGCGTGACCCCCAGCGCGGTCGACCGGCAACTGGCCCACCCCGCGGAAGAACGCCGCGGTCAGGCGACCTTTGAGGCCAGCTCCGGTGAAGTAGTCAGATTTGGCCAGAAACGTCATCCGCCGCGGCACCACCAGAGGCAAGAAAATCGAGTCGGAAAACGAGAGGTGGTTGCTGGCGAAAATGGCGCCACCATGCTCGGGTACATGCTCGGCGCCCTCGACCCACGGCCGAAACAGCATCCGGAGAAGCGGCCCGAGAACGACCGTCTTGAGCACCCAGTAAAACACCCGACCACCCTTCGTCAGCCGACGTCCACAGCCTAGTGCACCGTGCCACCACGACCGGGGTGGACGGTGGCGCGCGAACCCCCGGTCGGGTAGCCATTCCGCCGATGACCGGCGTGATGATGGCCAGCGCGTGGCGGCGGCCGCGGCGGGCACAGTGGGCGGTTCGGCCAGGCTGCCAGGCCCTCGGCCCAGAGCCGCCGATGGCGTGCGAAGATCATCGGGTCGAGCCCGACGTGCCAGGAGACCAGCCGTGACCGAGCGACCAGGGGAGATGGACGAGCGCGATATTGACGCGCGCTTCGCATCCATCGTGGCCGGCTGGGAGTCGGCCACGCCGACCCGCGGCACGGCATCCGACGACGAGTCCACTTCGCGATCCACCGAGTTGCGCCCTCCACCACCCGCCGAGGACGGCGCTGGCACCGCCGTCCGCGGCGCGGAGCAGACCGATCACGAGTCAGCGTCGTTCGTCGCCGTGCCCAGTTCGTCCTGGCGCGCCTCGTCGCCGGCGGAGCCCGAGCAGACCCGGGACGACGCTGGGGCAGAGGAGCATTTCGAGCCGCCGGCGGTGGAGCTCCCGCCCCACGAAGACCTGCACTTCTGGGGTGCGGTGGTCGGGCTCGTCCTGGGGCCGACGCTGCTGGTGTACGTCGCGTTGGCGCGGCCGTTCCACAGTGCCCGGTGGTTCGCTGCGGCCGTCCTGCTCACTCTCATCGGGTTCGGCCTGCTCCTGGTGCGGCAGCCACGCGACCGCGACCCGACCGACCCCGACGACGGTGCCCGCGTCTGACCCCAGCCCCCGCCGATGCGTCATGCGGTGGGAACCTCCAGGTCCACCCAGGCTGGGCGGTGGTCGCTGGCGCGGGACCACACGGCCTCTGGCACCGCGACCTCCGAGGGTCGCCGCGGCACCAGCGAGGGCGAGGCGAACAGGACATCAAGGCGGCGACGCGGAGAGCGGGACGGGTAGGTCGGCCCGGACGGCCCCACGAGCCGCAGCCGGTCCGGCACGTCGATCAGCCGCCAGGCCGCACCAGTCTCATCTTCGTTGAGATCACCGGCCACGACGAGTGGGCCTGGTCCGTCGAGGGCACGAAGCACCCGCTCGGTATGCGCCACCCGCTCGGCCCGGCGCAGCGACAGGTGCACCGACACCACCGTGAGTGACTCGCCGGTCGGTGTGGACACCCGAACCACCGCGAAACCGCGGGTGCGGTCCGGCCATCGCACCGGCAGACTCAGATGCCGGGCGTCAACCACCGTGACCCGGGGTGAGGTGAACACCGTGGTGCCGCCGCTCCCCCGGTGCGAACCGGTCCACTGCATCCCGCAGCGCTCCGCAAACCGGGCGGTGCGCCATCCGCCGCCCAGCCGACGCGGCACCTCCTGGAGACACAACACATCGGGGTCTACGGCCCGGACCAGCCGGGCGGCCAGCCGCCAATCGTCCAGGAAGTCACGCAGGTTGTACGTCGCAACCCGGATGACGTGCATGGGCCTCAGCCTCCGACCGCCTCGCGACGGGCCAGGTCGGCTGCGCCGACCATCCCTGCCTCATTGCCGAGCGCGGCAGCCACGATGCGGGCCTCCGGGCGGTATCCACGACCGGTGAGCTGGCGCCGGAACGCCTCCCGTGCAGGGTCGAGCAGGAGGTCGCCGGCGGCGCTTACCCCACCGCCCACGACAAATGTGCCGGGGTCGAGCGCTGCCGCCAGGTTCGCCATGCCGGCGCCCAACCAACGCCCGACCTCGCCAATCAGCTCACCCGCCAAGGCGTCTCCGTCCCTGGCCGCATCGGTGATCAGCGGGCCGGTGAGGTCCTCGACGCGGCCGCCGACCCGAGCAAACAGGTCGGTGGCCACCGGGCTGCCGGTCGAGGCCAAGACCCGCGCCTCCCGGACCAGGGCGTTACCCGAGGCGTACTGCTCCCAGCAGCCCCGGTTTCCGCACTGACAGCGGATGCCGTCGGGCACCACCTGCAGATGCCCAAACTCGCCAGCGAAGCCAAACCGGCCGCGATACACCTCGCCATCGACCAAGACCCCACCACCGATGCCGGTACCGAGGTTGACGAGCACAAGGTGGCTCTCGCCGCGGGCCGACCCGAACCGGTACTCCGCGCGGGCTGCGGCGTTGGCGTCGTTGTCAACCACGATCGGCCGGTCGATGCGGGTGCTCAGCGCGGCGCGCAACGGTTCGCCGCGCCACGCCAGATGGGGAGCGAACACGACCGTGGCGCGGTCAGCCGCAACGAAACCAGCGGCGCCGATTCCCACGGCGACGACGTCGTCACCGTGGGCGAGCAACTCGGCCACCACCGACGCGATGGTGTCCTCGACGACCCGCGGGCTCTTGCTTCGGTCGGGGGTGTCGCGGCGCGCACGGCGCAACACCTGTCCGGCGCCGTCGACCACGCCTCCGGCCACCTTGGTGCCGCCGATGTCGATGCCGATCGCAAGCGGCTCCTCACTCACTGGGAGACTCGCCCTCGGCATCGGTGGATGGGTCGGCGGCAGCATCGGTGGATGGGTCGGCGCCGGCATCGGTGGACGAATCGGCGGCAGATGACCACTGCCCGGCAAGGTCCGTGAGTACCGCGGCGCCGAATGCGGCCAGGCCGGCCAACCCGGAGAGGGTCTCCGGACTGACCTGCCGAACGACCGCCACCGAGCGGCAGATGGGGCACCACTGGCAGACCGGGTCGTGCGGTGGCGGCGCGGCCTCTCCGTCCATCGCAGCGCCGGCCGGCGCTCCTGGCCCCGGGACGTACTGTGCACCGCGGGATGGTGCCGCCGCGGTTGGGTGCCACGGGCCCTCCGGCGTCTCGCTCGCGGGAGGTGCGTCGCCGCCGGAGCACTCGGAAAGTCGGAGGATGCTCGCGACCAAGCGGGCCGCCTCGTCGGCGACCGAACCGACCTGCTCCTGGGACCGCTCAGCAACCATCGGCCATGGCCTCCTCGACCCGGCGGACCGGTGGAGCACCCAGTGTCGTGCTGCCCACGCGCGCGCCAGTGCCCGGCCCGGCCCAGGTCATCACGGTCAGCCCTCGACGCGCTTTTTCAACTCGGTGAGCGCCGTACTGATGATGTGCTTCTCAGCCTTGCGCTTGAGCATGCCGATCATCGGCATCGTCAGATCGACCTCGAGGTGGTACGTGACGGTGGTGCGCTCATCGGTTCTGCTCACCGTGTAACTGCCGGTCAGGGCCTTGAGCAGGCCGGCTCGCACCAAGTGCCAGGACACCACGGCGGTGCCGTTCTCGGCAACGTCCCAGTCGTACTGGAGCACGTAGGTGTCCTTGATCGCGCCAGCGTCGAGAGTGAACTCAACCTGGTCGGCCCAGCCGTCACCGTGCTCGCTGAGCACCGTGCACTGGCGAACCTGCTCGGCCCACTCGGGGTACTGCTCGAAGTCTGCGATCACGTCGAGTACCGCACCTGGCGCCGCGGCGATCTCGACGGAGGACTGGGTCCGGTCGGCCATGGTCGGAGGGTACTCGCTCGCGGACGCCATACTGGTGCCGGGCCGACCACCGGCGAGCCCTCGACCGCCCGCTCCGCCGCTGTTACCTGAGGAGGCCACGTGCAGAAGATCTCGACGCCGCCCGCCGCGCCGACGACCACGCTGACCACGTTGGCCGACATCCCACGACGCTGGGCCGCCGACGAGCCTGAGCGGGTGCTCTTCGGCGTTCGGGCCGACCAGCGGTGGGTCGAGGTGACGGCAGCAGCCTTCGCCGCCGAGGTGACCGCGCTTGCCCAGGGGCTGGCTGCGGCGGGCGTGGGGGTGGGCGATGCCGTCGGCATCATGAGCCGCACCCGATACGAGTGGACCGTCGTCGACTTCGCGCTGTGGACGGCCGGTGCGGTTCCGGTGCCCATCTACGAGACCTCCTCGGCCGAGCACGTGCAGTGGATCCTGGCCGACACCGGAGCGGTCGGTGTGGTGGTCGAGACCGACCGACACCTCGCCGTGGTCGAGGAGGCGCGTGGGTCGGTTCCCGCACTGCAGCATGTCTGGAGCATTGACGGCGGCGATATCGACCGGCTGAGCCTGGACGGTGCTGCCCTCGGCGAGCACGAACTCGAGACCCGGCGCTGCGGACTCGACCACCACAGTCTCGCCACAATCATCTACACCTCGGGAACCACGGGCCGGCCTAAGGGCGTGGAACTCACCCATGGAAACTTCCTCACCCTGGCCGAGAACGCCGCCGCAGAGCTCGCAGAAGTCGTCCGCACCGAGGGCGCATCGACCCTGCTGTTTCTTCCGCTCGCCCACGTGTTCGCGCGCTTCGTCGAGGTGCTGGCGGTCACTGCGGGGGTGCGAATGGGCCACTCCGCGACTCTTGCAACGATGGTGGACGATCTCGCCGGATTCCGGCCCACCTTTGTCCTCGCCGTTCCTCGGGTGTTCGAGAAGATCTACAACTCCGCCGAAGCGAGCGCCGAGCACAGCGGCCGAGGCAGAGTCTTCGCCGGCGCGGTCGCTGCAGCGACCGCGTGGTCGCAGGCCCAGGATCGCGGGGCCGTGCCCTTCGGATTGCGGGTGCGCCACGCTCTCTTCGACCGGCTGGTGTACTCCCGCCTCCGTGACACCCTGGGCGGCCGGATGCAGTACGCGGTCTCCGGAGGTGCGCCTCTCGGCACCCGCCTGGGCCACTTCTTCCGGGGTGCGGGGATCACGGTCCTGGAGGGCTACGGCCTCACTGAGACCACGGCACCGGCCACCGTCAACCGGCCGGGCGCGCTGCGTATCGGCACCGTCGGGCAGCCCCTCCCGGGCGTCGATGTGCGCATCGGCGACGATGGCGAGGTGCTGCTACGCGGCGTGGGGGTGTTCCGCGGGTATCGCGGCAACCCGACCGCAACGGCTGACGCCCTGGTCGACGGATGGGTACGGACGGGCGACCTCGGCGACCTCGACGACGGCGGCTTCTTACGGATCACCGGGCGGTCGACAGAGATGCTGGTCACTGCGGGCGGCAAGAACGTGGCGCCGGCGGTGCTGGAAGACCGGCTCCGCGCCCATCCGCTGATCAGCCAGTGCATCGTCGTCGGCAACGGGCAGCCCTTCATTGCCGCGCTGATCACCCTCGACCACGAGATGTACCCGGGCTGGGCCGCAGCCCATGGAATCGACGACCTGCCGTTCGCCCGGGCCCGCACCGACCCCCGAGTCCTCGCCGAAGTCAAACGCGCTGTCGACGACGCCAATGCCGCGGTGTCCACGGCCGAGTCGATCCGCACGTTCACAGTGCTCGACACGGATTTCACCGTCGAAGCCGGCCACCTCACACCGTCGCTGAAACTCAAACGGGGCGTCGTCATGCGCGACTTCTCCGACGAGGTCGACGCACTCTACGGCGGATGACGTCCCGCGCCTGGCTGCCCGCCGTGGTCGCAGCCACTGCCTGGCTCGCCTGGTTCGGGCTGTTGCAGTGGAGTGTCGTCCGATTCCGGGTGCCGATCGTTCTCGTGCTCACCGCGGTGACCACCCTGCTCGCCTGGTGGCTGATCCGGCGTGTCGAGATCCGCTGGCCGCCCTGGTGCGCACCCGTCATCCTGCTCGGGTCGGTCGTGATTACTCTCACCGTGCCGCTGTTCAGCTATCTGCGTGACGGCTGGCTCATTGCCGCGCTCAGCGGGCTCGTCGTGGGCGGGATCGCCTGTGCCGCACTGTTGTTCGTCGGCACTCGACGGGCTGCTGGCGCAGCCTTCGGCGTGGCTGTCGGCACCCACCTCGCCGTCGGGGCGGTGGCCATCCTGGGTGATCGGGCGCCACGCATCGATGTCTGGGTGGTGCTCCAGCAGGGCGCCGATGCCCTCGGCCGCGGCGACAACATCTACTCCCAGCTGTGGGTCGGCTCACCCGGCGTCCGCGACATTTTTCCCTACCTGCCGTGGATGGGAGCCCTGACGGCGCCGGGCCGATGGATCGCGGGCGACGTCCGTTGGGCGCTGCTGGCCTGGTCCGTGGCGCTCCTCGCCGGAATCTGGGCCCTGGCCGGCGGGCGTGCCGTACGGGCCGGCTCGGTAGCTGCGGTGCTCGTGCTCGCTCCGGGCACCCTCACCCAGATCGACCAGGCGTGGACCGAGCCGGTCCTGGCCGCGCTCATCGTGTGGTGGGCGGTGCTGGTCCACCGAGGGCGCCCGTGGTGGGCGGTCGTTCCGCTGGCTCTGGCGTGTGCGAGCAAACAGCACCTCGCCCTGCTTGCGCCGGTGCTGCTCGCGTGGCCGGGGTTCGGATGGCGCCGTACCCTCGCCACCGGCGGACTCACCGGGGTGCTAGTGCTGCCGTGGCTGGTGGCCGACCCCCGGGCGTTTGTCAACGACACCGTGGTGGCACTCGTGGAGTTCCCGCCGATCCGGTTCGCCAACACGTGGTATCTCGTCCTGCTCAACGAGCACGGTGTGGAGTTGCCGTTCGCAGCCTCCGGCGCACTCATGCTGGTAGCGGTTCTGGTGGCGGCCGCCGCGGTGCATCGGCGCGCGCCGGACGTGGATGAGGTGCTGCGTTGGCTGGCACTCGTTCTCGTGGTGGCCAGCCTGGTCAACAAACAGGCGTTCTACAACCAGTTCTGGCTGGTCGCAGTGCTCGTGGCCGCCTCGGTCGCGGCCGGGCCACGCCACCGGCGGCGGCAATCAGCACCTGCCGTCACCGGCCGAATGCCACCGCAGACAGCCGCTGCCGCCACGCCGTCGTGAGCTCGGCCCTCGACCACCCCACCACGGTTACCAGCGCGGCATCGCACGCTGCCTCCGCCTCGGTCGTCGAGGTCGGCGGGGAGCATGCCACCACCAGACGGCGCACCGCGGCCTCGCCCTTCTTCTCGACAAGCAGCTCGACCGCCTGCCACGCCGCGAGATACGCCACCTCGATGTTGCCGCGGCCGGGGTCGATATCGGCGGCCGACGGGAGCCCGATCGGTGCCGTTCCGTCGCGTACTGCCTGGGCCAGCGGAGCCGTCAGCCGACGATGCGGTACATCGGCGCGCTGGTAGCCGACGTGGTCGGAATACCCCTCGGCAAGCCATGCCGGTGCCGTGACCGGCACACTCGCCCGCACCGCGACGTGGGCGGCTTCATGGGCCACCACGACCGACCGACCGCTGGGTCCGAGGCGGGCCCAGGCATCGGGGTGGATGACGACCCGGTCCCCGGTGGCGACCCGATCCGCGCCAGCGGGACCCTCGGTCGTGGCCGCCACTGCCCCGGGCGAGGTCGGCGCACCGAGCAGCGTCGCGGCCTGGTCGGTGCGCGCCGGTGCCAGCACCAGGGTGCGTCGGGGAGTGCCGGGCCACCAGGTGGCCAGTTCGGTGAGGGTGTCAGCGGCTAGGTCGGCCAGTTCGGCCAGTTCGGCCGGCGTGGCTGTACCAGCGACGACGACCCGATCGGCTTCCCGCACCGAGAACCCTGGCATGGCCAGCCAGGGAGCAGCCGGGGCCCCCGCGACCGGCGTCTCCGCAGCGACCCGCCACGCACCGGCGATGCGCTCGAGGCGGTAGCGCACCCGGGTGGCACGATCGGCGCGGTCGACCTCGCGCACCCGGTAGGCAACCCCGACCACCAGGTCGGCGACATCGATGGCCGACGACACCGGTTCGTGGTCGAACCGGGCGACACCAAGTGCCGAGGCCGACCTCAAGGCCGCGAGTTGGCGACGACCGTCAGGGGTGTCAGGGTCGACCATGGTGCCGCGCAACGCCTCGACATCACCCGACACCACGGCATCCGCACGCCGGGCGAGGAGAGCGTCGATCGCGGATGCCGTGCCCTGGGCGGAGGTGACCGACGGCTCGCCCCGTAGCGCCGGACGTGCGGCGTCGTCGGCGCGAGCGCAGGCAGCGAGCCCGAGCATCAGGGCGACGCCAGCTGCGGCGTGGCGACCGGCCCGGCGGGCCCGAACCCGCCACGCTGAAGAATGACACCGGCTCACCGTCATCCGACTGCGCGACCGGTCGTGCGCCCCCGAGCGGGCTGCGCCGGCTCCAGGACCGCCCGGGCCCGGTACGCCGTCTCCGGGTCGACCAGCCCAGCCCGGAGGAGCAGCGTGACGGCGCGCTGTTCGTCGGCGTCGAGCCGCCCCTGACCACGGACTTCGCGCGCTTCGAGCTCGAAGAACACCGGCACGATGCACTCGCCGCAGCGCACCTCCCGCACCGGGCAGGTGCGGCAGTCGACGGTCATGGTGATGTCGTGGTGGGTCATGCCCTCACCCCTTCCAGGTCGTGACAGCCACGGTACGGACCTCCACCGACAGCGTCCCCCGTCGGCAGTGTCGGAGGCTGTCACTACGGTCACCGCATGCACATCGTCCAGGGCGCGTTCGACGACCTCGGCACACCACTGCCCGAGGTCACCTTCGTCGTGGTCGACCTCGAGACCACCGGGGGCAGCCCCACCGACTGTGGCATCACCGAGGTCGGTGCGGTCAAGGTGCGCGGTGGCGAGGTCGTCGGCGAGTTCCAGACCTTCGTCAACCCCGGCTCCCCGATCCCTGAGTTCATCTCGACGCTCACCGGTATCACCGATGCGATGGTCGCCGGCGCCCCTCGCATCGAGGCAGTACTTCCGCTCTTCTTCGAGTTCGCGTCAGGGGCAGTATTGGTCGCCCACAACGCTGGCTTCGACGTGTCGTTCCTCACCGCCGCCGCCCGGCGCGCCGAGCACCCATGGCCTGGCTTTCCGGTGCTCGACACGGTGACTCTGGCGCGCCGGATGGTGGGCCGCGACGAGGTCCCCAACCACCGTCTCAGTTCGCTGGCCCGGCTGTTCGGCGCGGCCACCACGCCCGACCATCGCGCACTGCACGACGCCCGCGCCACCGTCGATGTTCTGCACGGCCTCCTCGAACGAGTCGGTTCGCTCGGCATCCACTCGCTCGAGGAATTGCTTGACTGCTCCGCGCGGGTCCCGCCGGCCCGCCGCCGCAAACGGCATCTCGCCGACCACCTCCCTGACGCGCCCGGGGTGTACCTCTTCAAGGACGGGCACGGCCGGGTGCTCTACGTCGGTACGTCGATCTCGATCCGCACCCGTGTTCGCTCCTACTTCACCGCGTCCGAGCACCGTCGCCGGATCGGCGAGATGGTGGGCCTGGCCGAGTCCGTCACGCCGGTGGTGTGCGCCACCGCGCTCGAGGCTGAGGTCCGCGAGTTGCGGCTGATCGCCGAGCATCGGCCCCCGTACAACCGCCGCTCGCGTCATCAGGAACGGGTGCAGTGGGTCAAGCTCACGGTCGAGCCATTCCCTCGCCTGTCCGTGGTGCGGTCCGTCGCGGATGACGGGACCCAGTACGTGGGCCCGTTCGGCTCGCGATCCGCTGCCGAGGCGGCGATCGCTGCGGTCCATGAGGTCCTCCCCCTGCGGCAGTGCGTCGAGCGGTTGTCCCCGGCCCGGCCCCGCCCAGCCTGCGCGCTCGCCGACATCGGGCGGTGCGGCGCACCGTGCACCGGCGCGCAGGGAGCCGACCAGTACGCCGAGGTGGTGGCGCGCGCGGCGGGCCTGCTCGCCGGTGACACTCGCGACCTGTTGACCGCGCTTCGCGAGCGGATGACGACCCTCGCCCGCGCCGAGCGCTACGAGGACGCCCAGTTGCTGCGCGACCGGCTGAGCATCCTGGTCGGCGGGGCGGCACGCACCCAACGTCTGGGCCCGCTGGCTCGCATCCCCGAACTCGTGGCGGCCCGGCGCGGTCGTCCGGGCGAGTGGGAGGTGGTGTGTGTGCGGTACGGACGACTGGCCGGCAGCACCGTGACCACTCCTGGGGTCGATCCGATGCCGGCAATCCAGGCGCTGCGGGCCAGCGCTGAGGTCGTCGCCGCACCGGTGCCGCCCGCGACGGCCGCTACCGCAACAGAAAGCGACACGGTGGTGCGGTGGCTTCACACCCCCGGCGTACGGCTGGTGGAGGTCGACGGCACATGGGCGAGTCCAGTCGCCGGAGCCGCGGGCGCACGCTACCTCCTGGAGACAACAGGTGCGGTGCGTTCGGCACCACGTCGCGGTCACCGACGGACCGTGAGGACGGAAGATATCCGCGCCGTCACCCAGTAAGTTCGGTCGTCCGGGCCACCCACCGCTCGAGCAGCGTGGCTGCCGCGCCGGAGTCGACCGCAGCGGCAGCACGCGTCATCCCCGCTCGGACCGCTGCGGTCACCGACTCGGCCGACGGGGTGGCGCCATCCAAGCCACCAGCGGTGGCAAGTGCGATGCCCGCGTTCAACAGCACCGCGTCACGCACCGGGCCGGTGTCGCCGCGGAGCACGGCGCGCATCACCTCTGCGTTGTGCGCGGCATCCGCACCGCGCAGCGCCTCCACCGGTGCTCGGGGCACCCCGACCTGGTCCGGGTCGAGGACCAACTCGGTGACAGTGCCGCCATCGACCCACCACACCGTCGACGTCGTCGACAGGGTGAGCTCGTCGAGACCATCGTCACCGCGGAACACCGACGCTGCTTTCCCGCGCCCGGCGAAGACCCCAGCGATCACGGGGGCGAATCGGGCATCGGCTACTCCGACAGCCGCGAACGTCGGCTGGGCCGGGTTGGTGAGGGGCCCGAGCAGGTTGAACGCCGTGCCCACGCCGAGCTCGCGCCGCGCGACGGCCGCGTGCCGCATGGACGGGTGGAACTGCTGCGCGAAGCAGAAGGTCAGCCCGACCTCCTCGGCAACCCGCGCCACGTCATCCGGGGCCAGGGTGAGCGACACCCCGAGCGCCTCGAGCACGTCCGCGGTACCGGATGATGAGGATGCCGCCCGGTTGCCGTGCTTGACCACGCGCACGCCTGCGGCCGCGACGATCACCGCGGCCATGGTCGAGATATTCACCGAGTGGAGCCGGTCTCCGCCGGTGCCGACGATGTCGATGCTCGGGCCGGGCACTTCGATCCGAATGGCGTGCTCGAGCACCACCTCGGCCAATCCATGCAGTTCGGCGACGGTCTCCCCCTTGGCCCGCAAGGCGACGAGGAAACCGGCGAGGTGGACCGCACTGACATCCCCCCGCATGACCTCAGTCATCGCCCACGCCACCCGGTCGGGTGAGAGATCCTCCCCACGAAGCAGCGCAGCGATGAGGTCGGGCCACCCTGGACTAGCCAGGCTCGGAACCATTGCGGCAGAGCCGGCAGTCACGCGCGAACTCGGGCCAGCGCGGCCACCGCGTCGGAGAGGACGGCCGGGTCGAGCGGATGCGGCACGGCGTCGTCAGCGAGGGACCACCCGGCCAACCAGCCGTCCTGCGGCCGCCCGGTCAGCACCAGCACCGGCGGGCAGCGATAGATCTCACTCTTCAGTTGCCGGCAGAGCCCAAGGCCCCCGACTGGTACTGCTTCGCCATCGAGCACCACGACATCGTGGCCACCGGCATCCATCGCCTCGAGCACCGCGGATGCCGTGGCGCACTCCAGCCAGGAGACGATCTCCACGTCCCGAGCCGGTCGCCGCCCGCAGGCGGCTCGCACGGCATCGCGGGTGGTGATGTCATCGCTATAGAGCAGCACCGACGCCCGGTACAGCGGCTGCGCGCCATCGCCGGGCGCCGAGACCGAACTGGCTGCGGTCGAGGTCATGACGGAATCGTAGCGGTGGCGGTCTGCGGGTCGCCGTCGCCCACTGGCCGTGCCCTGTCGGTGCTTGTCGAGCCTTTGGGGGGCCGCTCGGTCGATCCCTGAGGAGTGTCGGCATAATGCGAGACGTGGCATCTACGACAGCAGTTCGGCCCACGGGCCCGGTCACGTCGATCCCCGGTCAGGGGCCGGCGACGAGGCCGAATATGGTCGCGGTCGGCACCATGGTGTGGCTGTCGAGCGAGTTGATGTTCTTCGCCGCGCTGTTCGCGTTCTACTTCACGATCCGCGGCTTCGAGCCCGAGTTGTGGGCGGAGCGCACTGCGAAACTCGACGTGCCGTTCGCCCTGACCAACACGATCATCCTGGTGATCTCGTCAGCCTGGTGCCAACTTGGGGTGATGCAGGCCGAGAAGGGCATCGTCGCCCGCCCGGCCGGTACTCCGCTGTCTGCGGTCAGTGCCTGGGGCATGCGGGAGTGGTACGTCCTCACCTACGTGTTCGGCGCGATCTTCATCGCCGGTCAGGTCTACGAGTACGCGCATCTGGTCACCGAGGGAGTCACCCTTTCCTCGGACCCGTACGGGTCGGTCTTCTACCTCGCCACCGGCTTCCACGGTCTGCACGTCGCCGGCGGTCTGATCGCCTTCCTCCTCATTATCGGCCGCACCTTCACCACCCGTCGTTACACACACGCCCAAGCCAACGGGGCCGTCGTGACCTCGTATTACTGGCACTTCGTCGACGTGGTGTGGATCGCCCTGTTCATCATGATCTACGTCCTCAAGTAGCCACTGACACCACCAATGCCGCGACTCATCACTCGACGACCCCGACAGGAAGCACACCTCGTGAACGCACAGGCCGCCCGCCGCCGCCACCCAGCGGCGATCGCCGTCCTCGTTATGGTCGGGCTGTTCCTCACCGGTGCGGTGTACGCAGCGGTGGCACCCGAGCCAGCCGCCGCCACAACCGCAGCCCTTCCCGCCCAGAACGTCAAGGAGGGCAAGGCACTGTTCCGCGCCAACTGCTCGTCCTGCCACGGCCTCAACGCCGAGGGTCGGCAGAGCGGTCAAGGCGACCAGGTCGCCGGCCCGTCACTCGCCGGAGTCGGGGCTGCCGCAGTCGACTTCCAGGTCGGCACCGGGCGGATGCCGATGGCGGCACCGGCCGCTCAGGCGCCCGACAAAGAGGTGGTCTTCAGCGACGAGGAAATCGCAGCACTCGGCGCCTATGTTGCCTCGCTCTCGCCGGGGCCCGCCGTACCCAACGACGAGGCAACTGACCCTGCCGACGGCGACCCGGCCAAGGGCGGCGAGTTGTTCCGGGTCAACTGCGCGATGTGTCATAACTTCGCCGGCGCCGGTGGCGCACTCACCCGCGGCAAGTACGCGCCCGCGATCGGCCGCGACATCGAGGACAAGCACATCTACGAGGCGATGACCACCGGCCCGCAGAGTATGCCCGTCTTCAACGACGCCACGATCACCCCGGAGAGCAAGCGCGACATCATCGCCTTTCTCGACTCGGTTTCGGAGCAAGAGAACCCCGGCGGGATGACGCTGGGCTCGCTCGGTCCCGTCACCGAGGGGTTGTTCGCCTGGATCTTCGGGCTCGGCATCCTCGTCGCGTCCGCCGTCTGGCTCGGCTCGAAAGCCGCGTAGTCCCCCCTATCCGCCCCGACCACCAGAGCGACCAGAGATCGGCATCCGATGAGTGACCAGGACACCACCAGCACCACCGCCGGGAGCAGTTCCCTGGTACGCCTTGACGACGGCCACGTCACCGGCACTGGCGGCATCCCCGAGCGTTTCGAGAATCCCGGCCACCCACCGCATGTGCCGCGGATGGCCGACGTGGACGAACGGGCTGCCACTCGGGCCGAGCGTCAGGTGGTCACCTTGTTCGGCCTGTCCATGCTCGGCACGGTGCTGTTCATGGTGCTGTACTTCGTGGTCGACGTGGAGGAGACGGTATTCATCCCCGGTGTCGGTGTGACCAGCGCGTCGAACGTCGCGCTTGGCACCACCCTGGCGCTCTCCCTCCTCGGCATCGGCTTCGGCGCGGTGCACTGGGCAAAGACCCTGATGTCCGATGAGGAGTTCGTCGAGGAACGGCATCCGATGCGTTCGTCTTCCGACGCCCGGTCCGGGGTGGTTGCCACCCTGCGCGACAGTGCCCGCACCTCGCAACTCTCGCGGCGTCCGCTGATCAAGTACACGATGGGCGGCGCCCTCGGTCTCTTCGCGGCACCACTTCTCCTGCAGGTCGGCGGCTCGCTTGGCAAGATGCCGAAGGCCAGCCTGTCAACGACCTTCTGGAACGGCGGCCCCAGCGGGCCGGGCGAGACCGCCGAGTTCCGCCCTCTCCGGCTGATGCGTGACCCTGAGAACACTCCGATCAGGGCCACCGACGTGACGATCGGCTCGGTGGTGCACGTTCTCCCGGAAGGGTTGCTGCCAGACCCCGAGACCGGCGAAGGCGGCGTGAAGCATCCTCTTGAGGAGAAGGCCAAGGCCGCGGTGCTTGTGATGCGCCTCGACCCGGACAAGATCCAGTCCCGAAAGGAACTCGATTGGGGGTATGAGGGGATCGTCGCCTATTCGAAGATCTGTACCCATGTCGGCTGTCCAGTTGGCCTGTACGAGCAGCAGACACACCACCTGCTGTGCCCCTGCCACCAGTCCACCTTCGACGTTGCCCAGGACTGCAAGGTCATCTTCGGGCCCGCCAAACGCGCGTTGCCTCAGTTGAAGATCACCGTCGACGACGAGGGGTACCTCATCTCCAGCCAGCCGTTTGCTGAAGCGGTCGGCCCAAGTTTCTGGGAGCGTGACTGACATGAGTGCGACGACACCCGAGACAACGACGCGGGCCGCCGACCACCTCCGCGAAGGCGACCACGCGCCCGCAACGCCGACCTCGACGACCGCCAAAAAGGTGGGTGGTGTCGCTGGGTGGGTCGATGACCGTACCGGCGCCGCGAAGCCGCTCGGGTACCTGATGAAGAAGGTCTTTCCCGATCACTGGTCGTTCATGCTCGGCGAGATCGCCATGTACTCGATGATTGTCTGCCTGCTGACCGGAGTCTTCCTCACATTCTGGTACGTGCCGAGCGCGGGCCTGATTCCCTATGACGGCTCGTATGTGCCGCTCCGTGGACAGCAGGTGTCGGAGGCATACGCGTCGACCCTTGACATCTCCTTCGACATCAAGGGCGGGCTGATCATCCGCCAGATCCACCACTGGGCGGCGCTGATGTTCATCGTCGCTCTGGTCGTTCATATGTTCCGGGTCTTCTTCACCGGGGCCTTCCGTAAGCCACGGGAGGTCAACTGGGTCATCGGATCCGTGCTTGCCCTCCTCGCCGCGGTCGAGGGCTTCGCGGGGTACTCCCTTCCCGACGACCTCCTCTCGGGCACGGGCATCCGGGCGATGCAGGGCTTCGTCCAAAGCGCGCCGGTCGTCGGCTCATACCTGGTCTACGCCATCTTCGGCGGGCCCTTCCCCGGCGAGGCGATCATCCCCCGGCTGTACTCGGTGCACATCCTGCTGATCCCCGCGCTTCTCGTCGGGCTGTTCATTGCCCACATTGGCCTGGTGTTCGTCCACAAGCACACCCAGTTCCCCGGGCCGGGCCGCACCAACGACAACGTTGTTGGCTATCCGGTCATGCCGGTGTACGCCGCCAAAGCAGGGGGCTTCTTCTTCATCGTCTTCGGCATCCTGGCGCTCATCTCGGCCGTGGTCCAGATCAACCCGATCTGGGGGTACGGGCCATACGACCCGTCGGCCGTCACCGCTGGCTCACAGCCCGACTGGTACATGGGATTTGCCGATGGAGCCCTACGCCTGCTTCCGGGCTGGCTGGAGTTCTCGGTGTTCGGCTACACTATCTCGGCCAACATCTTCCCCGGTGCCCTGATCCTGCTCCCGCTGGTCTACGTCGTGCTGGCTGTCTACCCGTTCCTCGAGAGTTTTGTCACCAAGGACACTCGCGAGCACCATCTCCTACAGCGGCCACGTAATGCGCCCGTGCGTACCGGTATCGGGATGGCGGGTATCACTGCCTACTCGGTGCTGCTGTTCGCCTCCGGCAACGACATCATGGCGATCAAGCTGGATATGTCCATCAACGACCTCACGTGGTTCTTCCGCATCGGCTTCTTCGTCCTTCCTCTCATTGCGTTCTGGGTAACCAAGCGAATCTGCCTGTCCCTCCAACGTCGTGACCGGGAAACTGTCCTGCATGGGCGCGAAACCGGCGTGATTATCCGCACCCCCGACGGGCGCTTCTTCGAACGCCACGAAGCATTGCTGCCGGCCGACCAGTGGGTACTTGTCCAACACGAACCGGTGCAGCCTCTCCATCTGGAGGCACCGATCGACAAGCACGGTGTTGCCCGGCCGGCGGCCCGGAAAGACCGCCTCCGGGCCCGGTTGTCCAACTTCTACTTCAAGGACGCCGTCAACCCAGTCACCCCCGCGGAACTCGCCGCAGCACATCACCATGGCGAGGGTCACGAGGCCATCGAAGCGCCAGAGCCAGGCGACGACCGCATCATCGAGGCTGCCGAACGCTGATCCCTGCGTGACCCTGCTGCGGTACCGCCCGCCCACGGTACGGCCGCCGATCCACCTCGACACGTCATGGCTGTATCGCAGTGGTCTGAGCACAGTTCGCCGAGCACCGTGGCAGTCGGCGACCCATGCGCACTGCTACCCGGACCCGAGCGCTGGCCCTGTGGCACGGACCTTCGTCGGTCGTGAACATCACCGGGTGGCAAGGTGGTGACCGTGCATCCAATCAGCGAGGCAGAGTTCGACGTCATCGTCCGTGATGCCCTCGATGGCGTCCCGTCCGAGCTTCTCGCAATGCTCGACAACGTGGTCTTCCTCGTCGACGAGGAACCACCAGCCGATGAACCCGACCTTCTCGGGCTCTACGAGGGAACCCCTCTGACCGACCGTGGGGAACTATGGACTGCAGGATCCTTGCCCGACCGGATCACACTCTTTCGCGGGCCGCTCACCAGAATGTGTGAGGATATTGCGGACCTCACCGACGAGATTGCCGTCACAGTCGTCCACGAGATCGCCCACCACTTCGGCATCGACGACGACAACCTCCACCGACTCGGCTGGGGGTGATGCCCGCAGCCCTGCCCTCCCGCAGCACCCGAAGTATCGACTTCACGCCACCAGACACGGTGCGGATTCTGGCAGAGCTGCCAGATACGGGAGAGCCTCACGCGTCTCGCCGTCGCCCTACAGTGCGTCCGGGCCCCGCCAGTACTCGAATGTCCACGAAATCAACGCCGGCACGGCAAAGGCTGCGCCAATGATGAACAACCACCAGTCGACAGCCAAACCAAGGAAACACACTGCCGCCGCCAGGCCGAGGAACAGCGGCTGCCAACTGTGTGGGCTGAAGAAGCCGTACTCTCCCTGGATTTCCTCGACATCGCCGAGTGGGTCGTCGGACGGGTCGCGCTCAAGGTGCTTGCGCGTCATCGAGAGGTACCAGGCGATCATCAGACCGAGCAATGCAGTGAGAATCAACGCGATCAGCCCGACATACTCCAGACCGAGAGTGCTGCGAGCGGTCCACATGCCATAGATGACCGCCATGGCAGAGGCGAACACGCCGACTAGCACACCAATGCGCTCCATCGCCCGCATGTGCTCAGCGCCCCTTCGGGTGGGGACGCTGAGCAGTGTCAGCGCTCTCCACCGTGTCGTTGTCATGAAGGTCAGCTGGGCCGAGGACGGCTACCACGCCGTGCCGTTCGGCGACCCTGGACTCGTAGCGGGCCGAGGCGGCAGCGACCTCAGGGTGATGGACGTCAAAAGCCGGACGCTCGGACCTGATCCGCGGGATGCGGTCAAAATTGTGCCGTGGCGGAGGGCAGGACGTCACCCACTCGAGGGATGCACCGTAGCCCCACGGATCGTCGGTCTCGACGAGCGGAGCAGTTCGCCAGGTATTCCAGATGTTGTAGAAGAAGGGGAACATCGACGCCGCGAGAATGAAGGCGCCAAGCGTGGAGACCTGGTTGCCGAAGGTCCAGCCAGATTCGGGGATGTAGTCGGCATACCTTCGCGGCATGCCTTGGGCGCCAAGAATGTGCTGAACGAAGAAGGTGGTGTGGAAACCCACGAAGAGCATCCAGAAGTGGATCTTGCCAAGCCGCTCGTCGAGCATCCGACCGGTGAACTTGGGCCACCAGAAATAGAACCCCGCGAACATCGCGAATACCACGGTGCCGAACACAACGTAATGGAAGTGCGCGACAACGAAATAACTGTCGGAGAGATGAAAGTCGAGCGGCGGGCTGGCGAGAATAATCCCCGTGAGTCCACCAAGCAGGAATGTGATGAGAAACCCGATCGCCCACAGCATCGGTGTCGAGAAATCGAGTTTGCCACCCCACATCGTACCGATCCAGTTGAAGAACTTTACTCCCGTCGGCACGGCGATCAGCATCGTCATGATCGCGAAGAAGGGCAGCAGCACCTGGCCAGTAGCGTACATGTGATGCGCCCACACCGACACCGAAAGTGCTGCAATGGCGATAGTGGCGTACACCAAGGTCTTGTATCCGAAAATCGGCTTCCGGGAGAACACCGGAAGTATTTCAGAAATGACCCCGAAGAACGGGAGCGCGATGATGTACACCTCCGGGTGACCGAAGAACCAGAAGATGTGCTGCCAGAGGAGCGCGCCACCGTTCTCGGGGTCGAAAACATGTGCACCAAAACGGCGGTCTGCCCCGAGCGCGAACAGCGCGGCAGCCAGGGCTGGGAAGGCGATCAGCACCAGGATTGACGTGATGAGCACGGTCCAGGTGAAGATCGGCAGCCGGAACATCGTCATACCGGGAGCGCGCATGCACAGAATGGTGGTGATGAAGTTGACGGCGCCCATGATCGTTCCGAAGCCACCAAGCGCGAGACCGAAGACCCAGAGGTCACCACCGAGTCCAGGGCTGTAGACGTCATCGGACAGTGGCGCATAGGCGAACCACCCAAACGATGCGGCCCCTCCCGGCGTGAGGAACCCAGCACCGGCGATCAGCCCGCCGAAGAGGTAGAGCCAGTACGCGAACATGTTCAGGCGCGGAAAGGCAACATCGGGGGCGCCGATCTGCAACGGCATCAGGGCATTCGCGAAACCGGCAAACAGCGGGGTTGCAAACAGCAGCAGCATGATTGTGCCGTGCATGGTGAACATCTGGTTGTACTGATCGGGGTTGTCGACGATTTGCTGCCCAGGGCTTGCCAACTCGGCCCGGATCACCAATGCCATCACACCGGCCAGGATGAACCAGATAAACGACGTGATGAAGTAAAGATTCCCGATGACCTTGTGGTCGGTGGACGTCATCCACTTGACGACGGTGGCACCCGGGGCGAGACGACGTGGGCGCGCTGGCGCAGATGTCTCGCGGAACATCGTCGACTCGGTGGCCGCACTCATCCTCGGTTCCCTCCATCGACTGTCTCGCTCACAACTTGACCATCCATCAACTCTTCGCGATTCAACTCATTGTTGAGCAAGCCACTCTGACCTTTTCCGCGCAACTCGGCGATATGTGCCTCGTAGTCCGATCGCGGCACGACCTTGACGTTGAACAGCATCTGCGAGTGGTACGCGCCGCACAGTTCGGCGCAAAGGCCGTTGAACTCGCCCTCCTGGGTGGTGACAACCTGGAAGCGGTTCACACGACCCGGAATGGTGTCCATCTTCTGGAGGAAGGCCGGAACCCAGAACGAATGGATGACGTCGCGCGCCGTGAGGACGAACTCGACTCTCTCGCCGACCGGGAGGTACAGCGTCGGCATCGTCTTCTTCGCACCCGGCTCACCTGTCAAGATGGCCTGCGTACCCACCTCGTGGACGTCCTCCTGGACGTAGTTGAAATCCCAACTCCACTGTTTTCCGACGACGTTGACGGTGACATCTGGTGTGGTCGAGGTGTCGAGCAGGGCCGCCTCGTCCCGCGCGGTGTAGTAGAAGAGCACGACGACCATGAAGATCGGAACGACGGTGTAGAGAATCTCGATCGGGATGTTGTACCGCAGCTGGATTGGTAGCTCGTTGTCGTCACGACGACGGCGATACGCGACGACACACCAGAGGATCAACCCGATGACGAGGACACCAACGGCGATCGCCGCGATCCATGACCCCACCCACAGAGTGGTGACCCGCTCGCCACCCTCGGTGACCGCCGGCGGCAGCCAGCCTGTCGAGGCGTCGCCCCGGAGCTCATCGCTCGCGCAGGCGCTTAACGACATGGTCGACAGCACTCCGGCGAGTGCCATCGACCCAACCCGTCGGCACTGCCGGCGACGCGGGTGGAGATCGTGCTCGGGCACTCGTGAATCCTTCATCTGGATGAGGTCAAGAACGTCGTCACACTACTGCACGTGCGGGTTTCGGAGCCGGCAGGGGGGCTAGCGTCTAACCCCATGCCGACCTCTTCAGACGGCGACCTGCACGGACGCTCGAGCGGTCTGCTCGACGCGTCCCGAGGGCCGCTGCACCCGGTAGCTGTCGAGACGCTCCATGCGGCGGTCGAGATCGGCTGGGCCGATGTGGCGCAGCGTCATTCGCCGGGGCGCCGAGCGCGGGCGCTGCTCGACACCGCCCGCGAAGTGCTGGCCGGCGCACTGGGTGTGCGTCCTGACGAGCTGTCGGTCCATGCGTCGTCCGCCGATGCTCTCGCCATCGGGCTCGCGGGTCTGCGGCAGGCTCGCCGCCGAGCCGGCACCCGGGTGCTCGCCTCGGCCGTCGAACGGTCGGTCGTGCTCCTCGACCCACACGTGGTGCCGGTGCCGGTCGACCGGGTCGGGAGAGTCGACCTCGGCCGGTGGGCCGACGCGGTCGTCGAGCGCGGCCTCGCCGCCGTGGTGCTGCAGAGCGCCAACGGCGAGGTTGGGACCCGCCAGCCGCTGGTCGAGGCCAGCGCGCTCGCCGCGCACCACGGTGTCCCTCTCCTCGTCGATGCCACCGCGTCGCTCGGACGCGATGACGTGCCGTCGGTGGGTGAGGTCGTGGTAGCCGACGCAGCCACGTTCGGCGGGCCGCCGCTGGGGCTGCTGGGTGTACGCACCGGCACTCGCTGGAGCCTGCCGCCCCCCCGTCGCGATGCCGAACATGGCCGTAGTTGGGCCCCGCCCTGGACACCGCTCGTCCTCGCTGCGGCCGAGGCATGGCGACAGGGCGAGCGCGACCGGGCGAGCGACGCGCACGACGCCCGGGCCCTGGTCGACCTGATTCGGTCGGCCGCGACGTCGGTGCCTGACGTCGAGGTGGTGGGTGACGCGGTTGACCGACTCCCGCATGTGGTCACCTTCAGCGCGCTCTACGCCGACGGCGAGGCGATGGTCGACGACCTGGCCACGCGTGGCCTCGCTGTCGGGTCAGGGTCGGCGTGCTCGTCAAGCCTGCTGCAGCCCAGCCATACTCTGGCCGCGATGGGAGTACTGACGCACGGAAACGTGCGGGTGTCGCTGCCCCTCGCCGCAGTCTCCCCAGGCCGTGCCGGCGACGTGCGACAGCTCATCGCAGCCTTTCCCGAGGTGGTCACCGAAATCCGCCGCCGACTCCACACGGAGGGGCTGTGAGCAGTTCGGAGCTGGTGAGCCGTCCATCGGTGGTCGACGCCCGGGGCACCCGGTGCCCCACGCCCGTCATCCGAGTGGCCCGCGCGACCCGCGGTCTGGCCCCCGGAACGGTGGTGGTGCTGCTCGCCGACGACGTGGCTGCGCGTTCGGACGTGCCTGCCTGGGGCCGCCTGCGCGGCCATGCCGTCACCCCCCACGATCACGACCGCTTCGTCGAGTACGTCGTGGTCGTGGGGGGCGCCGAGTGAGGCTGAGCGAACCGAGCGGCGACCCGCCCGGCGAGCGCCATCTGGCAGAGCCTGCGGCAGCTCCGTCAGCCGGCCGCACCGAGGTCGGATGACGGCGCCTCGAGCGCCTCGGCGAGGGCCGCGAGGTAGTGCGCTCGAGGCCACTCCTGCGCGCCAAGCCCGCGGAGGTGGTCAGTCGCCCACTGCACGTCGACCAGGCGCCGCGGGTCACCGTCGAGATGGAATCGCTCGACCAACCCGACCAACGCCACCTTCGAGGCGTCCCGCACTCGGTGGAACATCGACTCGCCGGCGAACAGGCCGCCGATACCCACGCCGTACAGGCCACCGACGAGATGCCCGTCCTGCCAGGTCTCGACGCTGTGGGCCCATCCGAGTTCGTGCAGACGGGTATAGGCGGCGGCGATGTCGTCGGTGATCCAGCGGCCATGACGACGCGGGTCAGCACACGCCGCGACCACCTCGGCGAACACGGTGTCGACCCGAACCTCGAAGCGGCCCAGGACCTTGCGCAGCGATGGCCGGACCCGGAGACCCCCGGCCGGGATGACGCCGCGGGGGTCCGGCGACCACCAGCCGATGGCCCCTCCCCCGCGTCGGCCCAGGCCCATGGGGAACATGCCACACCGGTAGGCCGCCAGCAGGGTCCCGGGCTCGAGGTCAGCCCCGGCCGCGACGAGATCCTGACCCGGCACCGCGGTCGCCACGTCCAGATGCCACGGTGTCGGTGGCGGCTCGACCGGTCGTGAGGCCATCCGCGTGAGTGAGGTCAGTGCGCGGCGATGCGCACGACAGTGTCGGCGTCGGCGGCGGCGGCGTCTCCGTAGGCCGCCGCGAGGCGGTCCAGGAACGCCGAGCGCGACACGGTGTATTCCTGAGTCCCTACCGTCTCGAGCACGTGGGCCGCGAGCACCGACCCCACCTGGGCGCAGCGTTCGTGGCCGAGCCCGCCGGACAGCCCGACCAGGAAGCCGGCCCGAAATGCGTCGCCGACGCCGGTCGGGTCGACCTGTTCGACCTCACCCGCCACCGGCACGTGAATGGGCTCTTCGCCGCGGGTGCGGATGTCAGCGCCATCCTTGCCGCGGGTGATGACCCGGGTGGTCACCCGTTCGTCGATCTCGTCCTGACTCCACCCAGTCTTGGTGGCCGTGAGGTGCGACTCGTACTCGTTGGTGAACAGATAGTCGGCGCCCTCGACGATCCGGCGGATGAACGGGCCGTCGGCAAAGGCGAGCTGCTGCGACGGGTCGGCGATGAACGGGATGCCGCGCGCCCGGCACTCCTCGGTGTGACGCAGCATCGCCTCGGGGTCGTCGGCACCGATCAGCACCAGGTCCAGACCACGACGATCGTGGATGGGTCCGAGTTCGATCATCCGCGCCTCGGACATCGCCCCGGCGTAGAACGTGGCAATCTGCGCCATGGAGTCATCGGTGGTGCAGACGAAGCGGGCGGTGTGCCGCGACTCGCTGATGTGCACGTGATCGGTGATGACGCCATGCCGGGACAACCAACTGCGGTAGTCGGCAAAGTCCTCGCCAGCGGCACCGACCAGCGCCGGACGCGCTCCGAGGACGGCCATGCCGAAGCAAATGTTGCCGGCCACCCCACCTCGCCGGATCTCTAAAGTCTCGGCGAGAAAACTCACCGAGATCTTGTCGAGCTGCTCCACCACGAGAGAGTCAGCAAAACTCCCCCGGAAAGTCATCAGGTGGTCGGTGGCGATGGACCCGGCGACGGCGATCTGCACACCCGGAAACCTACATCCGCCGGATGTGACCCCGACGGCACCCCCCGCCAACACCGAGAACCCGACCCGTGGCCGTGATGGCGACGTGCGCGAGTTGGCGGCGCACCGCTGAGGCTGGCTCAGCCGAAACTGTCGCCACAGGCACAGGAACTGCCGGCGTTGGGGTTGTCAATCGTGAAGCCCTGCTTTTCGATGGTGTCCGAGAAGTCGATGGTCGCACCGTCGAGGTACGGCGCACTCATCCGGTCGACCACGACCTCGACACCGTCGTAGCCCCGCACCAGATCTCCATCCAGGGTGCGCTCGTCGAAGTACAACTGGTAGATCAGGCCGGAGCAACCACCGGGCTGCACCCCGACTCGGAGGCGGAGGTCGTCGCGGCCTTCCTGGGCGAGCAGCGACGCGACTTTGGTGGACGCCACGTCGGTCAGCACGACGCCGTGAGCCGGCGTCTCGACCTCCGAGGGGGGTGCGGTGGTCTGAAGCTGGTCGCTCATGGAGGGGTCTCCTCGTGGTCGGTACCGCTGAACAGGGTGGTCAACCGCACGACCGGCCGACCTGTTCCCCAGGCTGCCTCCACGATACGTCCTTGGCCGGCCAGCGCGGCGTTCCGGTCACGGCCCGGCACGATCGGGCCCACGCTGGGCGGCCAGGGGTCACCTGGCGCCGGCCGCGCTCACCCGATGTCGCGCGTCGGCGACCAGGTTCGGGCGACCCGAGCGGCACGCGACCGCAGGGTCGACACCGGGTCGGCGACCATGGCCTCCAGGTCTTCTGGATGCTCAACCACGGCGTAGGCCCCGGCCAGACCGAGCGCCATCGTCTCCCGCCGCCCTACCTGGCACTCCCCGGCGAGCAGGACCGTCGGCCGGCCCGTCTCGAGCGTTGCCTCGGCAACGCCGGCAACCACCGACCCACGCATCGTCGACCAGTCGACCAGCCCGGTCCCGGTCACCACCAGGTCGCTGCGCGCCGCGAGCTCGCTGAAGCGGCAGGCGCGCAGGATCTGCGCCACAGCGCTCACCCGCCGAGCCCCGAGCGCAAGGAGCCCGTAACCGAGTCCGCCCGCTGCCCCGGCGCCGGGCTGCCGGTCGAGACGCTGCGGCACCCCGGTGAGGAGGTCGGTGGGCGAGATCGGCAACGCCCGCCCGACAAGTTCGGTGAACCGTCCGAGTGCGGCCTCCAGACCCTGGGCCTGTTCCGGGGTGGCGCCTTTGGGTGGGGCGTCAACGGCACTGGTTCCGGACAAGCCGAGCAACGGCGTGTCATCGTCGGTGGCCAGCAGGATCTCGGTCTGCGCGAACCGGTCTGCCGTCGCGACCAGCCCGAGTACCGCGTCGTCCGGGGCGTGCCGCAGCACCAGGCCACCGCGTGCCAAGGCGGATGCCGGACCCGCGCCGAGTGCGGCCAGCATGCCTGCCCCGGCGTCATTCGTGGCGCCTCCACCAACTCCGACGACAATCCGCGTAGGACGTGCGGCGAGCGCAGTCTCCAGCAGTTGCCCGACTCCCCAGGTGCTGGTCAGGGTGGGGTCACGCTCGTCGGCACCGAGGAGGTGTAGCCCGACGGCCTGGGCTGCCTCGACATAGGCGATGCGCGGCTCCCCGGAGACCAGCACCGCCGCCGGAACCTGGCGGCCTAGTGGGTCGCTGACGGTGCTGGCCACGGTGGTGCCGCCGATGGCGCGCTGGAGTACGTCGAGAAATCCTGGGCCGCCGCCGGACAGCGGCAACGGCACCACCTCATCGTGCGGCGCACCGAGCGACCACCCCTCGGCCATTGCGGCGGCTGCCTGCGACGCACCGAGGGTCGAGCCGAACGCGTCGGTCGCGATGAGCACACGCACTCCGCGAGGCTACCGGCAGCGGACCGGGTGTCGGCTGCCGCGGATCGTCATGCCTGCGAGACGTGGATCAGCGACGACCTACCATCGAGAGGTGACCACCACCGCCGACGCACCACGGCACGCACCGCTTCCTCTCCTCGTGCTCGGGCACGGGCGCGACCTCGCCAGTGAACGGGGGGTGGAATGCCCCGGCGACCTTCCCGCGCCATCCGACTCGGACCTGGTCGAGCGGGCCCGGGCGGCCCGGGCGGCGCTCGGCCACCGAGCGTTCGTGCTTGGCCATCACTACCAGCGCGACGAGGTGATTGCGTTTGCCGATGTCACCGGAGACTCGTTCAAACTTGCCCGTGATGCGGCGGCCCGGCCGGATGCCGAGTTCGTCGTGTTCTGTGGGGTGCACTTCATGGCCGAGTCGGCTGACATCCTCACCGCCACCAACCAGACCGTGGTGCTCCCCGATCTTGCCGCCGGGTGCTCGATGGCCGATATGGCCGCGATCGACCAGGTCGAGGAATGCTGGGACGACCTCGTTGAGGCCGGCGTGGCCGACGCCACGGTGCCGGTCACGTACATGAACTCGTCAGCGGCGATCAAGGCGTTCACCGGTCGGCACGGCGGCACGGTGTGCACATCATCCAATGCCCGGACCGCGCTGACCTGGGCGCTGGAACGGGCCGGTGCCGGCGGGAAGGTGCTGTTCCTGCCCGACCAGCACCTGGGCCGCAACACCTACGCTCGCGACCTCGGTGGGGCACTTGGTGACTGTGTCGTCTGGGACCCGCACCGGCCGATGGGCGGGCTGACCGTTGACGAGCTGCGCGCAGCGACGATGGTGCTGTGGCGCGGGCACTGTTCGGTGCACGGCCGCTTCACCGTCGACGCGGTCGAAGCGGCCCGCCGCACCGTGCCGGGCATCAAGGTCATCGTGCACCCCGAGTGCCGCAACGAGGTGGTCGAGCTCGCCGACGAGGTGGGCTCCACGGAGAGAATCATCCGCACCATCGCGGCCGCCCCGGCCGGCGCCGCCTGGGCGGTCGGCACCGAGCTCAATCTGGTGCGGCGCCTCGCCGCGGAGCACCCGGACCAGCGGATCGTGTTCTTGGAGAAGAACGTCTGCTACTGCTCGACGATGAACCGCATCGACCTGCCACACCTGGTCTGGGCGCTGGAATCACTGGTCGATGGGCGCGTGGTCAACGCGATTCGGGTCGAACCCGAGGTGGCCCATTGGGCCCGGGTCGCTCTCGACCAGATGCTCGCCCTCCCCGGCGAAACCGCGAAGGACTGAGCCCACTGCGCGCAGTGCCGGGCCTGCCGCTACCGATCCATCCTGCCCAACCGGGCCAGCAGTGACGCCTCGGCGACGCACACCTTCTCGAACTCACCCAGGTGCAGCGACTCGTTGGCCCCGTGGGCCCGTGAGTCGGGGTCCTCGACGCCGGTGACGAGGATGGCGGCATCCGGGAACCGCTCCGCGAACGAGGCCACGAACGGAATCGACCCGCCCACGCCGATGTCGACCGGCGGGACACCCCACGCATCGGCGAACGCGGCACGGGCCTCGTCGTACACCGGTCCGGTGGCGTCCGCGGCGAAGCCGTTGCCGCGCTCCTCGAGCGTCACCTCGACCCGTGCTCCCCAGGGCGCCCGATCGAGCAGGTGGTCGCGGACCAGTGCGAACGCGTCGAGGTCATGCTCCTCGGGCGCCAGCCGCACGGACACCTTGGCGGATGCCGTCGGCACCAGCGTGTTCGACGCGGTGGTCACCGCCGGGGCGTCGATACCGATCGTCGTGATCGACGGCCGGGTCCACAACCGGGACAGGATCGAGCCGGTGCCGATCAGGCCGACACCGTCGAGCAGGCCGGACTCGGCGCGCAGCCGCGCCTCGTCGTAGTCGAGATCGGCGGCCTCCCCCGCCGTCAGTCCGGCCACGGCGACGTCGCCGTCGTCGTCGTGCAGGGAGGCGAGCAGCCGCACCAAGGCGGTGAGCGCATCCGGCACCGCTCCCCCGAACATGCCCGAGTGCACGCCGTGGTCGAGGGTGCGTACCGTGACCACGACTCGGACCATGCCGCGCAGCGTGGTCGTGAGCGCCGGCGCCCCGACCGCCCAGTTGGTGGAATCGGCGAGCACGATGGCATCCGCCCGGAGCGCGTCCGCGTGCCGCTCGAGGATTGCCGGCAGCGAATCCGAGCCGATCTCCTCCTCCCCTTCGACGAACACCGTGACCCCGACGGGCAGCGCGCCCGCATGCACCCGGAGCGCGGCGACGTGCGCCATGATGCCGGCTTTGTCATCGGCGGCACCCCGGCCGTACAGCCGCCCGGCACGCTCGGTGGGTTCGAATGGCGCACTGTCCCAGTCGGTGTGCTCGCCCGGAGGCTGCACATCGTGGTGCGCATACAGCAGGACCGTGGGCGACCCCGGCGGGCCGTCGGCGTGGCCGATCACGGCTGGCCGGCCACCCTCGCGAACGATCTCCACATCGAGGCCCTCGGCCCGCAGCAGGGTGGCGGTGGCCTCGGCGCTGTCCTCGACGTGACGCTGGTCGAACGCGTCGAGCGACACGCTGGGGATCCGAGTCAGCTCCTCGAGGTCGGCGCGCACCGTGGGCATCAGGGCGCGGACCCTGGACCGGATGCCGTGCAGCTCGGAGATCGCAGAGGTGTCGGTCACCCGTACCAACCTACCGACGCGGATGCCGCGGTGCTGGGCGGCCGACACCGCGGCATCCGCGCGCTCACCGGGCCTGGGACTGGCGGGACGCGACTCGAGGTCCGCCTAGCATGGTGGGGTGTTCGGACGCAGCAAGACCACTGAGCAGGCCGCCGAGGAGGCGCCCCCGCACCGCGAGGGTGCGAAGAACCGGCCGACCCCGAGACGTCGCGACCAGGAGGCCGCCCGGCGGCAACCGCTCGTCGTGGCCGACCGGAAGAAGGCCCGCGACCTCGACCGGCAACGCCGCCGCGAGCAGATGGCCCGCACCCGCCAGGCCATGATCACTGGTGACGAGTCCGGTCTGCCGCCCCGCGACAAGGGTCCGGTGCGCCGATACATCCGCGACTATGTCGATGCCCGGCGCAACCTCGCCGAGATCATGCTGCCGGTGATGTTGGTGGTCCTTGCGCTGAGTTTCGTGCGCACCGGGTCGATGCTCCTGCTGGTCACGGTGCTGACCTATACGGTGCTGTTCCTCGCCGCGGTGGACACCGTCATCATGTGGCGACGGTGCCGCGCGGCACTGATCAAGAAGTTCGGCGACGAGGCCGCTCGGGCCCGGGGCAACGGGATGTACGCCGCGATGCGCGCCTTTCAGTTCCGCCGCTCCCGGATGCCTCGGGCGCTGGTGAACCGGGGCCAGTACCCGCGCTGACGCTCACCCCCGGGGCACCGACCCGGCGCTACGGCGCCGGGTCCAGGCTCATCGGGCCGTACACCACCGCACCATTGCGGAGCAGAGTCACCGAGGCGACCCCGGCGTCAGCGAGGTCGCGCCACACCTCCCCGAACCAGCTCTCGGCGTCGCCCTGGGTCGGGAAGGCGGTGTCGCTGGTGGGTGGCCCGGTCATCGACGCACCATCACCATCGGCGTAGGTCCAGGACCAGCGCTCAATCACGGTTCACGCACCTCGGTTGTGACGAATGGCGGCGTGGTGACCATCGCGGTCACCACGCGTCCTCGGACATCGACGACCACCTCGTCGCCGACCGTGACGGTTCGGTCGAGCAACGCCAGAGCAATCCCCTGGCGAAGCGTGGGCGAGAACGTGCCCGACGTTACCTCGCCGACGACTCGCCCGGCGGCATCCGAGACGACGCACTGGGCGCGCGGGATGCCGCGACCGGAGACCAGGAGTCCGCGGATCACTCGGGACTCCGCCGCCGCCCGCTGGGCGGTGAGCGCCGATTTGCCCCAGAAGGCAGGCTTGTCCCAGCCGACCGCCCAGGACGCCCGCGCCATCACCGGGGTGATGGCGAGCGACAGGTCGTTGCCGTGCAGTGGGTACCCCATCTCGGTGCGCAACGTGTCCCGGGCGCCGAGCCCAGCCGGCCGGCCACCCTCGGCGGCGACCGCGTCCGCCGCGGCATGCCACAGGGCGTCGGTGACATCCCACGCCGGGATCAACTCATAGCCCCGCTCGCCGGTGTAGCCGGTGCGGCAGACACTGACCGGCGCTCCCTCCCACTGGGCCTCGACGAAGCTCAGGTACGGGTGGTCGGCGGGTAGCCCGAGCCGGCGGAGCACCTCGTCGGATCGCGGCCCCTGCACAGCGAGCACGCCGTAGCGGTGATGGAGCCCCTCGACCCTGATGCCCGCTGGGGCCGCGGCCGCGAGCAGCTCGACCACCCGGGCGGTGTTGGCGGCGTTGGGAACCAGAAACACATCGTCGTCGGCGCGCAGGTACTGGATGAGGTCATCGACGACGCCACCGCTCTCGGTGCAGCACATCGTGTACTGGGCCTGTCCCGGGCCGATTCGGCGTAGGTCGTTGGTCAGGCACGAATTGACGAACTCGGCTGCGCCTGAACCGGAGACGCGGGCCTTGCCGAGGTGCGACACATCGAACAGGCCGACTCGCTCGCGGGTAGCGGTGTGCTCGGCGACCACCCCGCCGCCGGAGTACTCGATCGGCATCCTCCAGCCGCCGAAGTCGGCCATCCGGGCGCCGAGCGCCACGTGCCGATCGTGCAGTGGCGAGTGATGCGAACCGAACATGACCGGCACGCTACCGGTCAACGTGCCGACCCGTCGGTGACTACTCTGCCGAGCATGACCACAGTCACCGTGACCACCCGCCCCGCCGCTGAGCTCGCCGTCGATACGCTCGTGGTGGGCGCAGTCACCTCGGGGACGCGCGCCGACCTCGCGCCGGGGCATGGGCTACCGCGCACCGCGGTCGCGCACCTGAAGACGGCGCTCGCCGACCTCGAGGCCACCGGCGCGATCGATGAGGTCCATCGGATCGTCGCGGTGCCTGGAGTGACGGCGACCTCGGTGGTCGTGACCGGGCTTGGCTCGGCCGCATCATCGGATGGCGTGGCGCCGGAGCAACTGCGGCGGGCCGCCGGTGTGGCACTCCGGTCCGTGCGGGCGAAGAAGGCAGTCGGAGTAGCCCTCCCGACACCCGACCTGACCCGCTTGGCTGCGGTTGCCGACGGCGCTATCGGCGGGTGCTACGCCTACGACAAAGAGATCTCGATTGGCACCGGGCGGCGCAGCGGGCGCACCGGCACCCCGCCGGTCGGCCGCACACCGCGGAAGGCCAGCGGCCCACGCGTGGTGGTGGTCAGTGGTAGCGGGCAGGGCCGGGCGGCAAAGGACGCCGTCGCTCGGGCCACCGTGATTGGCGCGGCGCGCGACTGGGCGCGCACCCTGGTCAACACCCCGCCGAACCTGCTGTACCCGCAGTCGTTCGCCGACGCCGTCACCGAGAAGGTGGCCGCCTCCGCCGCGACGATCTCCGTGTCGGTCCTCGACGAGAAGGCGCTCCGCACGGGCGGCTTCGGCGGGATCATCGGAGTCGGTCAGGGCTCGGTGCGACCGCCGCGGATTGTGACGATGACCTGGGCACCGACCGGCGCCGCGTCATCCGTGGCCCTGGTCGGCAAGGGCATCACCTTCGACTCCGGCGGACTCAACATCAAGACCGCGGCCGGCATGGTCACGATGAAGTGCGATATGGCCGGTGCGGCGGCGGTCGCGGGCGCAGTGCTCGCGGTGGCCGAGCTCGGGCTACCGGTCACGGTCACCGGCTACCTCTGTCTCGCCGAGAACATGCCGAGCGGTACGGCGCAGCGACCGAGTGACGTCGTGGTCATGCGGGACGGCACGAGCGTGGAGATCCTCGATACGGATGCCGAAGGTCGAATGGTGCTCGGTGACGGCATCTGCCTGGCCGCCGAGAAACAGCCCGACGTCATCATCGACATCGCGACGCTCACCGGCGCCCAGGTCGTGGCCCTGGGTGCTGACGTCGCCGGCGTGATGGCCAACGACGACGACCTGCGGGCCGACGTGGTGCGGGCCGCGGATGCCGCCGGCGAGCCGGCCTGGCCGATGCCGTTGCCTCCGGAACTGCGCGCGAAACTCGACACCCCAACAGCCGACATCGCACACAAGGGCGACCGGGACGGTGGCATGCTCACCGCCGGGCTGTTTCTCAGCGAGTTCGTCCCCGACGGGATCAGTTGGGCACACCTGGACATCGCCGGCCCGGCATTCAACGACAAGGGGCCGAAGGGCGGCATCCCCAAAGGCGGTACCGGCTACGGCGTGGCCACCCTGGTCAGCGTGGTCGAAGGACGCACCGGCAGGTGATCAGCCGCCGCTCTTGCGACGGAACATCTGCTGGGTGGCCCTGGCTTCAGGCCCGTGGACCCCGCCTGCCTTCGACCGCTCGGATCGGCCCGACGGGTCGGCCCCACCGTGCGACTGTTTACGGTCCAACGCCTCGCGGAACCTTTGCTGGACATCGTCAGATGCGGGTTGCCGGCGCTTCCTCGTCGATGACATGTGTCGTCCTTCCGTTTCGTCGATCAGGCTGGTCAGCGCCACCGTGGCAGGAGCCCAGGGCGATCTTCCCCCGGGCGTGCGGGTTACCCACCGCCGCCGCGCCGTTGCCGGGCGGTCCACTCCCGCATCCGGGCCGGATAGCCGGTGCGGTTCACGTCGTAGACCGGGATGCCGAGCGCGCGGGCGACCTCGAACGCTTCCGGCCGCGAGGGGAGCGCCCGGCGGGTCCATTCACCATCGTGGGCGATGAGCACCACCGTGGTCGCGGTGACGTTCGTGGCTGGTTCGACGTACGCCTCGACTCCCCGATGACTGCCGATGAAACCGGCCAGATGGGCACGCGCCACCGTGAGGTCGCTGCCCACCTGCGGGGAAGATCGCGCCGTGCGTCGGCTCCACCAGGCCATCACCACACGATAAGGGCAGTGGGGGTCCGACCCGGACAGCCGGGACCAAAGGATACGGTCGGGTGATCTATGTCGATGCGGTCGGCACGGTACTCCCGGCGCGGCCACGCAGCCGATGGCACCTACGCGCGTGAGGCGCGTGCCGCACGTCACTAGAGTGGAACGCGCCAGCGCCCGACGAAGGAGAGCACCACCGATGTCAGAACGCGTGAAGATGCCGGCTCTCGGCGAGTCCGTCACCGAGGGGACGGTGACGCGGTGGTTGAAGAGCGTCGGTGATCGCATCGAGGTTGACGAACCGCTGCTCGAGGTCTCCACCGACAAAGTCGACACCGAGATCCCCTCACCCATGGCCGGCACCCTCGAGGAGGTGCTCGTCCACGAGGACGACACCGTGCCCGTCGGCGCCGACCTCGCGGTGATCGGAGGCGGATCCGGACCGGTCTCGGATGACGCCGGGCCCGCCGAGGTCGCCGGGTCGGAAGACTCACCCGGAACCGAGCCCGCCGCCGGCCCCACCCAGTCGGCAGCAGGCGGCCGGCCAGCGCAGGATCACGGTCACCGAGACCAGTCCGACCCGACGCCGACGACTGCGAGCGCCGAGAAGGCCCCCGCACCGGCCTCGGTCGATGTCCCGCAGCCGCCGCCCGCTGCGTCATCCGGCCCGGCCACTGCCGGAGGCGCCGGCACGGTGGTGCCGATGCCGGCGCTCGGCGAGTCGGTCACGGAAGGAACGGTCACCCGGTGGCTGAAGCAGGTCGGCGACGAGGTCGCGGTCGACGAACCGCTGCTCGAGGTCTCCACCGACAAGGTCGACACCGAGATCCCCTCGCCGGTGGCCGGGACCCTCACCACGATCCTGGTCGGTGAGGACGACACGGTGCCGGTCGGCGCCGAGCTCGCCATCGTCGGCGAACCGAGCGGGTCCACGGCTGACGCACCAGCGACGAGCGCTGCTCCGCAGCATCCGGCTCCGCCCTCGAGCGCGGGGAAGTCGCGTCGGCAGGGCGGCTCCGCGTCGCGCACGTCGGCGGGCTCCCCCGAGACGGCCCCACCGGCGACCGAACCCGCGGTACCGAGGTCCCCCGTTCACGCGGTCGCCGCGCCGGCGGCCAGTACCCGGCCACCTGCTCCCGCGCCAGTACGCCCGGCTGACCGACCCGGCGGCCCGAACGGTGCGGCGATCCGGCTGGCCTCTGGCACGGCGGAGGACCGTGACGCTGTCGCCTATGTGACCCCGCTGGTCCGCAAGCTCGCCTCGGACCGTGGGATCGACCTCGGCAGCGTGCATGGCACGGGCATCGGCGGCCGGATCCGGAAGCACGACGTGCTGGCGGCGGCCACCGCCGCCGAGGCCGCCGAGGCCGAGAGAGTCGAGGCGGCAGCAGCAGCGCGGGAGGCCGAGAGAGTCGAGGCGGCAGCAGCAGCGCGGGCGACCGAGACGACCGCGCCCGCCGCACGCGGGTCAGCACCGCGCTCTGCCGGAACGGCACCGACCCAGAACAGCACCGAACTCGCCAAGCGCGGCACGACCGAAACGATGACCCGGCTGCGCCGCACGATCGCCCGCAGGATGGTCGAGTCGCTGCAGGTGTCGGCTCAACTCACCACCGTGGTCGAGGTCGACGTCACCCGGATCGCGCGGCTGCGGGACCGGGCGAAAGCGGAGTTCGCGGCGCGCGAGGGCACCAAACTGAGTTTCCTGCCGTTCTTCGCGCTTGCTGCGGTGGAGGCGCTCAAGACCCATCCGATGGTCAATGCCAGCATCGACGGCGACGATGTCACCTACCACGGGGCGGAGCACCTCGGCGTCGCCGTCGACACCGAGAAGGGGCTGCTCGTCCCAGTGCTCAAGAATGCGGGTGACCTCAACATCGGGGGTCTCGCCAAAGGCATTGCCGACGTTGCGGAGCGCACCCGGAGCGGCCGGATCATGCCCGACGACCTGGCCGGCGGCACCTTTACCGTGACCAACACCGGGTCACGAGGAGCGCTGTTCGACACCCCGATCATCAATCAGCCGCAGGTCGCCATCCTCGGCACGGGATCCGTCGTTCGGCGGCCGGTGGTCGCCGCGGTCGATGACGGCGGCGAGACCATCGCGATCCGTTCGATGGTGTACCTCGCCCTCTCGTACGACCACCGAATCGTCGACGGCGCGGATGCCGCTCGCTTCCTCACCACGATCAAGTCGCGACTCGAGGAAGGCGCGTTCGAGGCCGACCTCGGTCTCTGACGGGGCGACGATGACACGAGTCGCAGTGGCCGGAAGTTCCGGCCTGATCGGGTCCGCTCTGGTGGCCGCGTTGCGGGAGCGCGACGATCACGTCATCCGCCTGGTGCGGCGGGCACCATCCGGACCCGACGACGTGCGCTGGGACCCGGCCTCGGGGATCCTCGACCCCGGGGTGCTTGACGGTGTGGATGCCGTGGTCAACCTCGCCGGAGCAGGAGTCGGCGACCGCCGGTGGTCGCCGTCGTACAAGCACCTGATCCTCGCCTCGCGCGTCGACTCCACCGGCACGCTGGCGGCAGCGGTCGCCGCCACCGGGCGGCCGCTGCGGGTGGTCTCGGGGTCGGCGGTGGGCTTCTACGGCGACCGAGACGACGAGCGCCTGACCGAGGCGAGCCCACCGGGTGACGGCTTCCTCGCTGACGTCGTGGGTGCCTGGGAGGCGGCATCCGCACCCGCGATCGATGCGGGGGCGTCGGTGGTGTTCGCGCGCACCGGGCTGGTCATGTCGCCCGATGGCGGCGGCTTCGGTCGGCTGCTCCGGCTCGCCCGTCTGGGCCTGGCTGGGCCGCTCGGCAGCGGTCGCCAGTTCTGGCCGTGGATCACCCTTGTCGATGAAGTACGTGCGTTGCTCCATCTTCTTGACCACCCCGAGGTAACCGGGCCGGTCAACGTGGTGGGTCCCGAGCCGCACCAGCAGGCGCAGATCATGCGGGCGATCGGCCGCGCCCTGGGTCGGCCAGCGGTGCTGCCCGCTCCTGGGATCGCTCTCCGCGCCGTTCTCGGTGAGTTCGCCGGTGAGATCCTCGGCGGCCAGCGGGTCGTTGGCAATGCCCTGGCCGACAGCGGCTTTGTGCACACCCACGACACCCTGGACACCGCGTGCCGGTGGCTGGTCGAGTGATGATCCTGGCCACCTCCGGCGGATACCGCCGCGGTGGGCACACCCAGCTGGAGTTCGACGCTCTGGTGCATCACGCTGTCGAACTGTCCGGTGCGCACGGCCGTCGCCCGCGCGTGACCGTGCTCGGCACTGCGTCGGGCGACCCGGCCCACCTGTCGTACGCGCTGCTGGAGGCGGGGCGGGTAGCGGGCTTCGACACTTCCACCCTGGACCTGTTCCCGATGCCGAACGTCGAGGACCCCGCTGCCCACCTGCTCGCTCAGGATGTCGTCTGGGTCAACGGTGGGTCGGTCGCCAACCTCCTTGCGGTCTGGGACGTGCACGACCTGCGCCCGGCGATGCAGGCCGCCTGGGAGGCCGGGGTGGTGCTCGCGGGCGTGTCAGCCGGGTCGATCTGCTGGTACCGCGGCGGCTGCACCGACTCCTATGGGCCCGACCTGCGCGCGGTGACCAACGGGCTCGGTCTGCTGCCCTACGGCAACGGCGTGCACTACAACTCCGAGATCGGCCGGCGCCCCGCCATCCACCGGATGGTCGCCGATCGCACACTCCCCGAGACGCATTGCACCGATGACGGCGTCGGCATCGTCTACGCCGGGACGAGGCTCGTCGAGGCGGTGAGCGAGCGCGCCGGAGCACATGCGTACGTGGTCACTGCGGATGACGACGGCACGGTCCACGAGGAACGGCTCGAACCACGCCGACTGCCCTCTGGCTGAACGGTGTCCGCCCGTCGGCCACGGTCAGGTCCCAGGTGCCGCCGCCGGGGCGGAGGCGTGGCCGGCTGCGATCAGGGGCACGACGCCGCCACGACACTGGGGCCGGCCACGGTCACGAGCACCTCGAGCCGAGGCCAGACCAGCCAGCCGGATGACGCCCGTGCGGGTCAGCGGCCAGGCGCCGCAACCCTGACGAGGCGTTCCCCGGCCGCCGAGACTCGGGCGGCATCGATGACGGCGAGCGTGTGCACCGCGTCCCACGGGTCGACCGGCATCCGGGCTTGCGGGTCCGGCGCGGCGAGGGCTGCGGCTACGGACCGGTAGAAGTCGGCCTGGTCGCCCGGGATCCGGGGAACCGGCTCGCGCTCGGCCCCGCGGTACAGCCAGCCGCAGTGGTCGTCGTCGAGGTCGCGCTGGGCGTCCCACGGATGGGCTTCGGCCTCGAAGTCGGCCACCACGTACGCGGCCGACGTGCCGAGAAGTCGGACCCGCGGCCCGGGCGCGCCGGCCACCGAGGTCGCTCCCAGATGCGACACGACCCCCGATCCGTGGCGACAGAGCAGGAACGCGTCGTCCTCGGCCGGGGTGGTGTGCGCGGACACCGTGGCCGCGACCGAGGTGACCGGCCCGAACAGGTGCACCGCGGCATCCACGAGATGGCTGTGCAGGTCGAGCAGGATGCCGCCGCCTGCCGCCGCCGAGGAGTTCTCCCGCCAGCGGTCCTTCGGCTCGGGTCGCCATCTCTCCCAGCGCATCTCGAAGCGAAACGGATCCCCGACCAGCCGGTCGCGCACGACCCGGGCGGTGCTCGCGTGGGTGGCGTCGAAGCGGCGGTTCTGGAACACCGTGAGCGGCGCGCCGCGACCGGCGGCATGCCGCACCACGTCGGCGGCCGACTCGGCGTCCACGGCCAGCGGCTTGTCGACGACACAGGCCAGCCCGGCGTCGGCCACGCGCTTCGCCTGGGCGGCGTGTCCGCCGCTCGGGGTGGCCAGGACGACGACATCGAACTGGAAACCCACCTCGAGCAGGTCATCGAGCCTTGGCACGACCGTGACCCCGGCGAGGTCCGCGCGGGCCGCGGCCGCCCGAGCGTCATCCGCGGTGGATACCGCCACGATGTCGTACCCCGCCCGGGTGAGCAGCGGTGCGTGGATGCCGCGCCCGGCCGAGCCGTACCCGGCCAGCGCGACGCGCGTCATCCGGCTCGGCCGTCCGGCGCCACCGCGGCCTCCGACTGACGGCCGTCGGGCGCCGCCGGTCCCCGGTCGGCCCGCAGCCGCACCGGCCACCAGGTCCGGCCGCCCAGGTCGTACGCCATCGCGGGCACCAGCAGCGAGCGCACCACAAAGGTGTCGAGCAGCACGCCGAATGCCACGATGAACGCGATCTGGACCAGGAAGACCAGCGGGAGCACCGACAGCGCGGAGAAGGTCGCGGCGAGCACGATGCCGGCGCTGGTGATCACCCCACCGGTGACGGCGAGCCCGACCAGGATGCCGGGGCGCGTGCCGCGGGTGAGCGCCTCCTCGCGTACCCGGGTCATCAGGAAGATCGAGTAGTCGATGCCGAGCGCGACGAGAAACACGAAGCCGTACAACGGAATTGCCGGGTCGCTGCCGCCGAAGCCGAACCCCACGTCGAAGACGACTGCGGCGACGCCGATCGTCGCCGCGAACGACACCACATTCGCCAGGACCAGCAGGAACGGCGCGAGCACCGAGCGCAGCAGCAGGCAGAGCACCAGGAAGATGACCACCAGGATGGCTGGGACGATGACCCGCAGGTCGCGCCCGCTCGCGTCGAGCACATCGAGGTTGGTGGCGGCATTGCCACCGACAATCGCGTCGGTACTGACCGCGTCGAGCGATTCGCGCAGCCGCTCCACGGTCGCCTCGGCCTCGGCGCTGTCGCTCGCGCCGGTCGTGGTCGCCTGGAGCACAGTGCGGCCATCCACCACGGGCGGTGGCCCGGCCGGCTGACCTGGCCCCGGTGGGGTGAGTCCGAGGTAGGCGTTCTCGACTCCGGGGTCAGCCACCACGACCGCCAGCGCGGCCTCAGCCTGGGCCTGGGGCACGACCACCACCACCGGCTCGGCGGCGCCGGCCGGGAAGTGCGCGGCCACCGCCCGCTGCGCCGCGACCGACTCGACCTCGGTGAGGAAGGTGTCCTCGACGGTGACCCCCTCGGCCTCGAAGGTCGGCGCGAGCGCACCGAAGGCGAGGAGCGCCACAAGGGTGCTCACCCAGGTGCGGCGGGGGTGGCGGCCGACCAGCCCAGCGACCCGACCCCACAGCGAGCGGGTACCGACCGTGTCCTCGGCGTGCTGGTGGTCGAGCCGAGGGGCGAACGGCCAGAACGCCTTTCGCCCGAGCAGCACGAGCACGGCGGGAAGAAACGTCAGCGAGGCCACCAACGCACCGGCGATGCCGAGCGCACCCACCGGGCCGAGCCCCGCCGTGCTCTGCAGTTCGGCGAGCAGCAGGCAGAGCAACCCGAGGATGACGGTCGCTGCCGACGCGGTGATCGGCTCGACCGAACCGCGCCAGGCGCGGGTCATCGCGACCCAGGAGCTTGACTCGTCGTGGAGCTCTTCGCGAAACCGGCTCACCAGCAGGAGCGCGTAGTCGGTGGCGGCGCCGACGACGAGGATGAAGAGGATGCCCTGGCTCTGCCCGGACAACTCGATGACGTCGTTGTTCGCCAGCTGGTAGACGACCACCCCGGCCAGCCCCAGCCCGAACAGCGCGGTGAGCAGGACCGCCACCGGCAGGATCGGGCTGCGGTACACCACCAGCAGAATGACGAGGACTACCGCGAGCGCCACGCCGAGGAGGATGCCGTCGATGCCGCCGAACGCCACAGAGAAGTCGGAGAGCAGCCCGCCGAGCCCGCCGACATAGGCGTCGGCAGGTGCCCCGTCGAACAGCGCGCTGCTGCGCTCGCGCACCTCGGTGGTGATGACGACGAGGGGCGCCTGTTCCTCCACCACTTCACTCGCGGCCCGTTCTTGGATCGGCACGATGAGCAGCGCGGCCTCGCCATCCGCGCTGGGGATGGGCACCAGCGGCTCCGCGCTGGCGAGGTAATCCCGCACGGTCACCCCGGTGCCAAGGTCGGGCAGCGGGAGGTCCGGCAGCTCGCCGGCCAGTCGCTGCAACGTCGCCACCGCGTTCTCGGCGAGCGGACCCCCCTCAGACTCGACAACGACCACCAGCGGCACCGTCTGCTCGTCGGAGAACCGCGCGACAGCATCTCGGACCGCGGTGGACTCGGCGTCCTTCGGGAGGAAGTTCGCGTTGTCGTTGGTCTGCACCTCGGACAGGCGGCCGGTGTACTGGCCGCCGACGCCACCCACCGCGAACCAGGCGAGCACGACCAGGGCAGCGACGAGCAGCACCTGGCGCGGGCGCCGCGCCGACGTGGGTCGGTCCGGTGTGCCGGTGGGGTCGTGGGCACCGGCCCTGGCCGGCTCATCCAGACCGGCCTGGCGGACGTCATCCGAGGTGGGCGCATCGCTCATGGCCGCCAGCCTAGGAGCATTCCCGCAGCCGTCCGTCGTGGTTCGACACGCGCGCCCGGCTGGCCGCGGCCGACGCCCTCGCTCGACCTGGGCCGCTGCCGGGTCACGCGCCGGTCGTACTGTGGAGGGTATGCGGTTCGTGCACCTCGGCTTCCGGCCCGACCTGGTCGACTACCACGAGGGCTGGCAGGCGCAGCGGGATGTGCACGCCCAGGTGGTGGCCGGCGAGGCCGAGGACACGGTGCTGCTGCTGGAGCATGCCGCGGTCTACACCGCGGGCAAGCGCACCGAGCCGCACGAGCGGCCGGTCGACGGCACGCCCGTTGTCGACGTCGACCGGGGCGGCAAGATCACCTGGCACGGTCCAGGGCAGCTGGTCGGCTACCCGATCGTGCGGCTGCCCGAGGTGCCCATCGACGTCGTGGCCCACGTGCGCCGACTGGAAGAGGTGATGATCCGGGCCTGCGGCGAGTTCGGGGTGGAGGCGATGCGGGTTGCGGGACGCAGCGGGGTGTGGGTGGCCGCCGACGAGCGTGGACCCGACCGCAAACTCGGGGCGATCGGGGTACGGGTAAGCCAGCGGGTGACCATGCATGGCTTCGCCCTGAACTGCGACGCCGACCTGTCCTGGGCGGAGCCCATCGTGCCATGCGGCATTGCCGACGCTGGCATCTCCAGCCTCACCGCCGAGGCCGGCCGCCGAGTCACCGTGCAGGATGTTCTGCCCTGGGTCGAGAAGCATCTGATCGACGTCCTGGCCCCGGGTCAGTGCCCTAGCCTCTCGGCGTGTACGAGCTCCACGACGTAGTTCTTCCGGTCTCGATCGTTCTGGCCGGTGTCGTTGTCGGGCTCGCGGTCGCGTGGTGCCAAGACCTGCGGGCCGGAGGAGCCGACACCCGGTGGTCGCACGGCAGCGGGCTCACGGTTCCGGTGGTTGTCTCGGTCGGCGGTGACCGCCACCGCGCCTCGGGTGTCGTCGACGGCGGACGACTGCGGGTGGTCGGGCCACGGACGCACCTGCTCCTCGACGGGGCGGCCTACCTGGCCGCGGGCCAGCGCCAACACCCCGTGGATGACGAGACCGTGGATGACGCGACGCAGGATGACGCGACGCAGCGAGGGTTCGTCGATGCCGGTGGCACCCTCCACCTTGTCGGCGCTGTGGCGGAGTGGGAGGCCGCTCTGCAGAGGGCGTTGCGTGGTCCGTCCAGACCGGCGTCTCGGTGGCGACGGCTCGCCGCAGCGGTGCCACGGTGGGCCTTCGCGGGGTTGGTGGCGTCCGGGCTTCTCCTGATGACGGTGCAGGTGGTCTGGGCGGCCGGCCACGATGTGCAGGCTCAGATGGTTCGGGTCGTCAGCAGTTATGAATGGCTCACCGCGATGACGGGCGGGCTCGCTCTTGTCGGTGCGGCGGTGACTACCGGGGTCACGGCAGTGCGGCTCCACCGACCAGTGGTGCGTCTGGTGGCCAGGCCGGCGGCGGCGCTCGACCTCGCTCCTCAGGGCACCGTGACGGTCGACCCGGCGGCGGCGTTGCTCACTCGGCTGGGCGCGCTCGCAGCCGCCGAGAGTTGGGATGACGGGGTGTCCGATGCCCCAGCCCTGCCGCGGTACCGGCCCCACCTCATCGCTCTCAGCTCCGCCCGGTGGTGGCCGACACCGGTGCTCGTCGGCGGTGGCCTGCTCATCGTCGAGCGGCCCGACGTCGTCCGCTACGGCCTCCTGGTGGCTGGTGGTGGCGCCGCGCTCTGGGCCGTCGCCACGGCCCGACGCACCTGGTTCGCGGTGCGGCCCGCGTACATCGCGCCGGTGACCAGCGAGTGGGACTACCGGCTGGTGCGGACGCCTGACAACCTCTGGTTCGCCCTGCTGCTGGCCGGCCAGCAACCGCACTGGATCGTGCCACTCTGGCCGGGCCGGCACCCGAGCCCCGTCGGGCGCTGCGGCATCCGGGGCGACCTGCGCGACGGCGGCGCGGTTCAGCTCCGTATCGGCGAGTCGTTCTGGATGACCGACGGCCCGGTCGAACGGGTCTCGGCCGAGTTGCTGCGGGATATCGACGAGCACCTGCACGACCGACTGCAGGAAATCGGCACCAGCCCGGCACCACCGGACCGTGGCACCCGCCCGGCACCACCAGACTTTGGCACCCGCCCGGCACCACCAGACTTTGGCACCCGCCCGGCACCACCAGACCTGCGCACCAGCACGAGACCACCCGAGCGGTCGGACTTCGATGGATGACGTCGCTGGGGTCGCCCGGTCCGGGTGTCGTCGGTGGCGCGACGTACCCTGGACGACGTGACCGTCGCACCCGAGGGACGCCGCCTGCTGCGGGTAGAGGCACGTAACGCGCAGACGCCGATCGAGCGCAAACCCGAGTGGATCCGCACCACGGCGCGAATCGGCCCCGAGTACACCCAGATTCACTCGATGGTGAAGAACCAGGGCCTGCACACGGTGTGTCAGGAGGCTGGCTGTCCCAACATTTTCGAGTGCTGGGAGGATCGCGAGGCGACGTTCCTGATCGGCGGCGACACGTGTACCCGGCGCTGCGACTTCTGCGACATCGCCACGGGCCGCCCCGCACCGCTCGACCTCGGCGAGCCGCTGCGCGTTGCCGAGTCGGTGCGCACCATGGGGCTGCGGTACGCCACGGTCACCGGGGTGGCTCGCGATGACCAGCCGGACGGCGCGGCATCCCTGTACGCCGAGACGATCCGGCAGATCCACGCGCTCAACCCGAGCACTGGCGTGGAGATCCTGCCGCCCGACTTTGGCGCGCGCCCCGAGTTGGTGGGCCAGGTGTTCGACGCCCAGCCCGAAGTGTTCGCGCACAACCTGGAGACGGTGCCGCGGATCTTCCGGCGGATCCGCCCGGCGTTCACCTACGAGAAGTCGTTGCGGGTGCTGTCGATGGCGCGCGAGGCCGGGCTGGTCACCAAGTCCAACCTCATCCTCGGCATGGGTGAACAGGACGACGAAGTCGAGGGCGCGATCCGTGACCTGCACGACGCTGGCTGCGACATCCTCACCATCACGCAGTACCTGCGGCCCTCGCCGACCCATCACCCGATCGAGAAGTGGGTGAAGCCCGAGGAGTTCGTGCACTGGTCGGACGTCGCCGAGGAGGTCGGCTTCAAGGGGGTGATGGCCGGGCCGCTGGTGCGTAGTTCGTACCGCGCCGGCCGGCTGTGGGCCACCGCGATGCGGCGGTGGGGCCGGCCGTTGCCGGCGCATCTCGCTCATCTTGCGGATGCCGCGACCGCCCCCGCGCGCCAGGAGGCGGCAGCGCTGGTCGGGCGCGCGGCCCGGGCCGTATCCTGATCGTCTGACCGCCCGGGCCGCCCTGCCCCGGGCATCCGCCGCCAGCGAGGAGCCTGACCCGCCCGTGTCCGATCAGCCCGCGACCACACCCGGCCGTATCGCCGAGATCCGACAGGCGTACCGCGCCATCCGCAGCCTCGATCGTCGTCTCGGGTGGTGGATGCTGCTCGCGGCCCTGCTCACTGCCGGCGTCCTGGTCGGCGTGGGTGTGCTGCTCGGCAGTCCGTGGGTCTTCTACCTCGCCATCCTCGCGCTGCCGTCGGCGCTGCTGGCCGCCACGATCGTGATGAACCGTCGCGGCAGCCGGGCCATGTATTCGGCCCTCGACGGGCAGGTCGGCGCCACGGGGGCCGCGCTGTCTGGCCTGGGAAAGCGCGGCTGGTTCGTGTCCCAGGAGCCGGTGGCCGTGGAGGGCGCCCGCGGCGTCAAAGCCACCGACTTGGCCGGCGCCGCCATGGTGTTCCGGGCCCTCGGTCGGCCCGGCGTGGTGCTGGTCGGCGAAGGCCCGCCGGCGCGGGTGCAGAAGTTGCTCCGGCAGGAGGAGAAGAAGATCGCCCGGGTCGCGCCTGGGGTGCCGGTGCATCTGTGGGTGGCCGGTGACGGCGCTGACCAAGTGCCGGTGCGGAAGCTCTCCTGGCGCCTCACCCGGTTGAAGCCCGTGCTCAGCAAGGCCGAAACGTCAGTGGTGAACAAGCGGCTGAAATCACTGGGTGGTCTGCGCCCGCCGGTGCCGAAGGGCATGGACCCGATGCGGGCCCGTCCGGACCGTAAGGCACTGCGCGGCAAGTGAACTCGGCGCCGGATGACGCTCGTGCGCGTCGCCAGGTGGGGCGCGTCATCGCCGACCCGGCCGGGTGACGCGTGCGCCCGCCACGGTGAGGCTCGTCATCCGGTGTGGTCGGTCGGTGCTGCGGCGGGGTGGACGATGCGAGTGCCTGCGGCGACGTCGTGCAGAAGTCTGCCGTCGCCGACTCTCACGATTGCGGGGACGAACACGCTGGCAAGCAGGGTGCGGAGGAGCACCTGCCCAGGGAAGAACCCACGCCGGACCTGCCACACCTGCAGCCCGAGGAGTCGGTGACCAAGGCTTGAACCGACAACGGAGACGGTCAGGGTCCGCAGTGCGACGAACACCCCGAGGGCCACCCAGGACGTCACCGGGATGCCCAGAAACGTCGGCGGCTCCTCGCCGGGTTCGGCGAAGTCGAAGGGAAGTACCTGGAAGGTCACGACCAGCGCGACGGCCCAGTCGATGACGAACGCGAGTATCCGCCGCCCGAACGGGGCGTCGTCCGCCGTCGGTATCGTCCTCGCGCCGGCACGGTTCGTCGATCCCACCCGACCAGCGTAGGTGGCCGGTGACGAACCGCGCCGCACCGGCGACCACCCAGGCGCGTGCCCGGCATCCATCCCGCACCACCGGTGAATGTGGGTGATGATCGTCGGGTCGGCGCCGATCATCACCCACGTTCGAGGCGAGGTCCGGCGGCTCGCCCCGCCGCCACGTCCCACCCACCGAGCCGCGCGTCCCACCCACCGAGCCGCGCGTCCCGCTGGTTGGTACGTTGGCCCGCGTTACGTCGGCGAAACACCCGAGTCATGGTCGGGAAACCGCTCCGCCTTACGGTCGTCGACACTGCCCCCGGGCTGTTCCGCAGCCCCGCACCGAACCAGGAGGTTCAGCGTGTTCAGCTCTGCTGACGAGGTTCTCGCCTTCATCGAGGCCGAGAACGTGAAGTTCGTCGACATCCGGTTCTGCGACTTGCCGGGCATCATGCAGCACTTCAACGTGCCCGCGTCGACCGTCGACCAGGACTTCTTCATCAACGGCCAGATGTTTGACGGATCCTCGATCCGCGGCTTCCAGGCCATCCACGAGTCGGACATGAAACTGATCCCCGACCCCACGACGGCCTTTCTCGATCCGTTCCGCGACGAGAAGACGCTCGTGATGAACTTCTCGATCGTCGACCCGTTCACTGGTGAGTCATACCCTCGCGACCCACGCAATATTGCCGCGAAGGCGGAGGCACACCTCAAGTCCACCGGCATTGCCGACACCGCGTACTTCGGTGCCGAGGCCGAGTTCTACATCTTCGACGACGTGCGGTTCGAGACGAAGGCAAACGCTGGCTACTACTTCATCGACTCGGTCGAGGCGGCGTGGAACACCGGCCGCATCGAAGAGGGCGGCAATCGGGGCTACAAGACCCGCTACAAGGGCGGCTACTTCCCAGTGCCGCCGGTCGACCATTTCGCCGACACCCGCGACAAGATCTGCCTCGGCCTGGCCGATGTCGGCATCGCTGTCGAGCGCAGCCACCACGAGGTGGGCACCGCGGGCCAGCAGGAGATCAACTTCCGGTTCAACACCCTGCTCGGCGCCGGCGACGACGTCATGAAGTTCAAGTACGTCGTGAAGAACACCGTCTGGGAGACGGGCAAGACGGCCACGTTCATGCCGAAGCCGATCTTCGGTGACAACGGCTCGGGTATGCACACCCACCAGTCGCTCTGGAAGGACGGCGCGCCGCTGTTCTACGACGAGCGCGGCTACGGCGGGCTGTCGGACATGGCCCGCTGGTACATCGGCGGGCTGCTGAAGCACGCCCCGGCGTTGCTCGCGTTCACCAACCCCACGGTGAACAGTTACCACCGGCTGGTGCCTGGCTACGAGGCACCGGTCAACCTGGTCTACTCGGCGCGTAACCGCTCGGCGTGCGTGCGCATCCCGATCACCGGCGACAACCCGAAGGCCAAGCGCATCGAGTTCCGGGTGCCCGACCCGTCGTCGAACCCGTACCTCTGTTTCGCCGCGCAGTTGATGGCCGGTCTGGACGGCATCCGCAACCGGATCGAGCCGCCGGAGCCGGTGGACAAGGACCTCTACGAGCTGCCTCCCGAGGAGCACGAGGCAATCGGCCAGGTGCCCGGTTCGCTGCCCGAGGTGCTGGATGCCCTTGAGGCCGACCACGAGTTCCTCCTCGAGGGCGACGTGTTCACCGCCGACCTCATCGCGGCCTGGATCGACTGGAAGCGCAAGAACGAGGTCGACCCGATCCGCTTCCGCCCGCACCCGCACGAGTTCGAGATGTACTTCGACATCTGAGCCGAGCGCAGCGAGGCCAGATGTCGAACAACAAGCAGAGCGACATCTGAGCCGAGCGCAGTGACACCCCAGGTCGACCGACGGGGCGCATCCGGATGACGGGTGCGCCCCGTCCGCGTCAGGTCGCGATCGCGACACCCCGGCCGCTTTACAGATTGCGTCCTCTAAGGGACATTAACTGTCATGACAAGCCAGTTCCTCACAATCGGGGAGACCGCTCGCATCCTCGGAGTATCTGCTCGTCATGCTCGCCGACTTGCCGACTCCGGCGCGGTCATCCGGATCGCCCGCGGCGTGGTCGACCGCGGCTCGGTCGACGGCTACCTCCGATCGCAGCGTCAGGGTCGGACGCGCGCCTGGGCCGAGCACACCGCCTGGGGTGCCATCGCGATCCTGTCCGGCCGCGATGCCGAGTGGCTGGGCGCCACCCAAGCCTCCCGACTGCGATCGGTGTTGCGCACGATCGATGGCGCCGACGACTTCCTCACCCGGATGCGGGACCATGCCCGAGTCCATACCTTCGAGGCGCACCGCGCGGCACTCCCCCGCCTGCGCGAATTGACCGCCTCGACCAACCTCCGGCTGCTCGGAATCACTGAAGCAACGGGCGACCGCGTCGACGGCTACCTGTCCGATGCCGTCCATGGCGACGTGGTCCGCACTCTCGGCCTGCGGGCCGACGCGGGCGGGACTGTCGTGCTGCGCACCACCGGGTTCGACATCGACCGGGTCCGAGACCTCGTCTCCACCACGACCGTCGCCGCCATGGACAGCGCCACCGACGCCGACCCTCGGCTGCGGGGGGTCGGCCGCCGGGCACTCAGCGAGCTGCTGGAGGCGTACCGATGAACGTCGTGCGCCCCACCATCGAGGTCACCGCCGCGCCCGGTGGCTGGCCGGCTCCGTGGCCCAGTGTCGCGGAGCTGGCTGACGCCCTGCCCGCTGCGAGTTGGACGCTCGTGGGTGGCCTGATGACCCAGCTCCACGCGATCCATCGCGGACTCGGCATCGTCCGGCCAACCAACGACGTCGACATCGTCCTGCACATCGAGACCAGACGAGGGGTACCGAACGAGGTGGCCACCGCCCTCGAAGGAGTCGGCTATCGATTCCGGCCCAGCATCGACGGGCGCAACCACACCGGGCACCGGTTCGTGCGCGGCACCTCCGCGGTCGACCTGGTCGCCGGCGACGAGGACCAGGTCGACGTCCTGATCGCCGACCACCCGGCGCCACGAGTGATCGAGAAGCTGCGCGGCCACGAGATGATCCGCATCGAGGGTGGCACCCAAGCATTGCGCCGGACCATGAACGCCCGGCTAGAGATCGGGCCTCGCACTGTCGTGACGATCTCGGTGCCCCGTCCTTTCGGGGCGCTGATCCTCAAGGCTGCCGCCTACCGGACTGACTCCCGTGATCGTGAGCGTCACCTCTTTGACGCTGCCGCGCTGCTCGCCAGCATCGACGACCCGTTCGTCGAACGCGCCGAACTCACCGGGTCGGACCGTCGTCGCATCGCGGCTCTCGCCGCGCGTCTCGACGCCAGCCACCCGGCCTGGCGGGCACTGCCCGCGGACCACCGTACCCAAGGTCAGCTGACCCTCGACCTGCTTGCCGCCCCCGAGCCGATGAGGTGACCCATCTCGTTGGAGATCGACCTCGACAGTCGAACGGGGCCAT
>JBOFLG010000045.1:0-34573 GCA_051657745.1 Dermatophilaceae bacterium
GGCGCGCTGCTGCGGGGCGCCGGTCGGTTCGCCGCTGTCCAGGCTCAGACTCGCGCCGGGGGCACGGTGCTGCAGCAGCCCGCGCAACTCGGCCTGTGCTTGCGGAGACGCATCGGCGACACCCTCCACGAGAGCGACCGCTCCTCCGGAGGACGGCACCTTCCAGGATGCGGGAAGCTGCGTGCGGTCGAGCTGGGCGCCACCGGTCAGCCCGCCCCAGCGCCCGTCGGGTCGTGCCGAGACCAGCACCGTGGCCACGACCGTCCCACTGCGGGCGTCGACATAGAGCACTCCGACCTTCCCGTCGTCGACCAGGCCGGGGTCGGCTGCGGCCGGGCTCGGGCCATCCACGACCGCGCTGTTGATCGGAGCCGAGGTACGCGCGGGCAGGCAGGACGACGGGATCGCGGACACAGTGACCTCGCCCTCGGCGGCGCACCGCGCTGCCGCTGGTGAGGTCACCCGGACCTGATAGGCGCCCTCGTCGAACACCGGGTAGCGGCGTGCCGCCAGCCCCAGATCCTTGGCGGCGGCAACGAGTTCGCTGGCGGTCGAGTCGGTCATCCCTCCGGCGACAAGCGACCCTAAGGGTTGCAGCCGTGGAGTGTCTGCGGTGGTGCCCTGGCCGCCATGCTCGAGCCAGGCGGCCTGATGCACGGCAGTGAACGTCGCCGTGCCAACAGCGAGCGCCGGCACGGTGGCACCCGCCGCCAACCATCCGGCGACGGTTCGCATCGCTACCCCCCTGCCCCGCGACGAAGTGGCACGACGGAGGGCAAGGATCGCAAAGTACAGCACGACCAACCCGATGAACATGGCCGACGCGTACGGGTTGTACACGACACTCATTGCTGTGGCGAACAGCGTGAGCAGGCCAAGCGCAAGGCGGCCCGCGGAGCGGATTCTGGCATCGGTCGTTGCATCAGCGAGCCTCCGTCCCGGTGACGTTGCCCGAACTGCACCAAAGGCCGCGACGACGACCACCCCGGCGATGCTCGCACCGAGTGGCCACAGAAGCGTCTCGCCGGATACTGGTACAGAGAGCCAGTGCTGCCCGACGAGCCCATCCACGGCGTCGCGTGTCATCCGGACCGCGACCATGCCCACGGCAGTGCCGAGTACTGCTGTGCTGGTGCAGGCCCACGTCATCGCGCCGTACACGGTGAACAGGGCGCGGCGAGGAGTCATGCCCGCCTCGACCAGGGCGCGACGCGACCTCCGGGTGCGGGCCACGGCGTGAGCCACGCCGATGGCTGAAGCGAAAGCGACAAGCCAGAGCGCCCACGTTGCGGCGGTGTGAGCCCGGATGGCAAAAGGGGGGAGCGCCGATGCCGCCTCCTCAGCGAAGACATCGACCGACCGCACGGACAACTGGGTGTCCTGAGTCGAGCGGCTGACCAGCGCTGTGTCGTTGGTGAGCCAGTACGCCGGGCTGGTCCGAGGCAGCCGCTCGGCTACCGCCGCGATAGCGGAGTCGTCCTCGCGGGCCGGGTTGACGGTCACGCCGGTGATCGCCACCGTGACGGTACCGAACTCGGACTCCACGGCGACCTGACCGCCGACCCTGACCTCAAGTGCCTCGGCGACGCGCAGGCTGACTGTGCCCTCCCCGGCGCGCCGTGGGGCGCGGCCGGTGATGAGCGCGCCGGGGAGGGTCTCGCCCTCCGAGGCCACCGAGACCCGGGCCGGGGTCGACCGGCGACCGTACGACGCGTCGCCGTCCGCGACCCAGACGGGCCGCGCTACGCCGTCGGGTGGCTCTGGACGTGGGTCTACTAGCGACTGTGCGACCGAGTCGGCGCGTGGGAACTCGGAGCGGATGCCGTCCGCAGACGCACGCTGGGTGCTCGACACCGCGTCGCCCAGAAAGGCGGCTCCGGCGGACAGCACGGCGGTGATCAGCGCGAACGGCAGCCACACCGCGACGTGGAATCGAAGGAGCCGGCGGGCCGTCGGGACGCGTCGAGGTGACGGGTTCACCAGCGTAGGTCCACAACGGTGTCCGCAGCCTCGGCCACGGCTTCGTCGTGGGTAGCCACCACCACGACCGCCCCGGTCGCTGCCACGCGGCGCAGCGAGTCGACCACAATCTGGCGCACCCGACGATCCAGTGCCGCCGTCGGCTCGTCGGCGAGCACGGCGTGAGCCCCGACGGCCAGCGAGCGGGCGATGGCGGCTCGCTGCTGCTGCCCTCCGCTCAGTTCCCGCGGTAGGCGGTCGGCCAGGTCGTCGATCTCGAACCGGGCAAGGATGTCGAGGCAGTCGTCGCGGGACAGGCTGCGGTCGCGCAATTCGGCGGCCAGGGTGAGGTTTTCTGCGACGGTGAGGAAGTCGACGAGCAGGTGGTCCTGGTGGACCATCGCAAACCTCGGGTCCAGCCAGCCGCTGCCCTCGGCGCGAACCGCCTCGCCGTCGAGCAACACGTAACCGGAATTCGGATGGACCTGCCCGCACAGCGTGCGCAGCAGTGTGGTCTTGCCGGACCCGCTCGGGCCCATCACGGCGGTCACCCCGGTGAACGACGCCGAAAATCCCTCGAGAACAGTGGTTGCGGACGGGCCGCGGCCAACCGTGACTGAAATGGAGTCGGTGATCAGCCGCGAACCACCCGCGGCGGACGCCGTTGAGGTCGAGATGCCAGCGTCCGCCGCGGGAGTCGTCATCGGCGGACGATCTCCACCTTCGTCCCGCTGAAGTCCCAGGACCAAAGCGTCTTCCAGTCGCTGTAATACGAAATATTGGTCCTGGTGAACCAGGTGGTGAAGCCATCGCCCTGATTGTCGGCGACGAGCACGCCACGAGTTTTGCTGTCGCTCTGCAACGACCGGCAGGTGGCCCCAACCCGATACTTGTTTGGCGAATTGTTGACGGCTTGCTCGTTATGCCAGCTGGTGCAGTCACCGCCGACGGCCGAGGCCGGAACGGCGTAGGCCAGACCGGCAACTGCGAAAGCTGCAGTGGCTACGCAGAACAACTTCACTCGCGAGAACATGGACACTCCCCTCAATCGCGTCGTACCGGCCAAACGACAGGTACGGTGAAAGAACCTATTACCCCCCGGTGGGGGGGCAACCGGAGACGGCTCACATCGCAGCGCGGCAAGAGCGACGTCTCCGTCCAGATGCCTCAGACCGGAGAACCGACTGACCCCTCGCACGTTCCCCGGCCGTGGTCACGATCACCCTCGACCGATGCGGTCTCACCGCGTCTCGGCTGAGACACTGGCGGCTGGTCGCGCTCAGTGGCGCGGTGGCACCCGCACACCGAAAGACAAGGAACAGGCACGCATGAACATCGTCGTGTGTATCAAGCATGTGCCCGACGCGCAGTCCGACCGCGGCTTCGAGGAGACCGACCGCACCGTCGACCGTGCCGGGGTCGACGGGCTGCTCTCCGAGCTCGACGAGTACGCCGTCGAGGAGGCCCTGAAGGTGGTCGCGGCCGTGGGGGAGGGCGAGGTCACGGTGGTCACCATCGGCCCGGCCGCTGCCGCCGACGCGATCAAGAAGGCGCTGCAGATGGGCGCCGACAAGGGCGTGCATGTGCTCGATGACGCGATCCATGGCTCGGACGCCATCGCCACCTCCCTGGTGCTGGCCGAGGCGGTGCGCAAGACCACCGGGGGCAGCCCCGAACTGGTGGTGACCGGCATGGCCTCCACCGACGGGGTGATGGGCGTGGTGCCCGCGATGCTCGCCGAGCGGCTCGGCCTGCCACAGGTCACCTACGCCTCCGAACTGACTGTCGCGGGAGGGAAGGTCGTGATCCGCCGCGACGGCGATACCGCGAGCGAGACCATCGAAGCGGCGCTGCCGGCGCTGGTGTCGGTCACTGATCAGATCAACGAACCGCGGTACCCCTCGTTCAAGGGGATCATGGCGGCGAAGAAGAAGCCGGTCGACACCTGGAATCTTGCCGACCTCGGCATCGACCCGTCCCAGGTCGGTCTCAGCGCGGCCTGGACCGAGGTGCTGGCCGTGGCCAAGCGGCCGGCGCGCGAGCAGGGCCAGGTCGTCACCGACACGGGCGACGGTGGCACCCGGCTCGCTGAGTTCCTCGCCAGCCACAAACTGCTCTGACCGACATACCCGGCACGACATCCAGGAGACCCCAGAGCCATGGCCGAAGTCCTCGTCCTCGTCGATCACGCCGACGGGCGCCTGCGCAAGGCGACTGCCGAGTTGCTCACCGTTGCGCGCCGGCTCGGTGAGCCGAGCGCTGTGCACATCGGGCCCGGCGCGGACACCGCCCAGAAGACCCTCGCCAAATACGGCGCGCACAAGGTCTACGTCGTCGACGCGCCCGACGCCGCCGAGTTCCTCGTTGCCCCGCAGGCCGAGGTGCTCGCCGCGCTGGTCGAAAAGGTCGCTCCCGCAGCCGTATTGGTTCCGAGCAACCCGGCCGGCAAGGAGATCGCCGCACGCCTGGCCATCAAGACCGGGTCGGGTCTGATCACGGATGCCGTCGATGTCACCTCCGGCCCGAACGGCATCGAGACCGTACAGTCCGTGTTCGCCGGCTCGTACACCGTGACCGCGAAGGTCACTACCGGCACACCCGTCATCTGTGTCAAGCCGAACTCGGTGGCCATCGAGGCGAGCCCGGCCGACGGCACGCTCGAACCGGTCGAGGTCAGCATCAGCGACGCCGCCCGGGCGGCCCGCATCACCGCCTCGCAACCGAAGCAGGCCACCGGGCGGCCCGAACTCACCGAAGCCGCCATTGTGGTGTCGGGCGGCCGCGGCACCGGCGGCGACTTCGGCCCGGTCGAGGTGTTTGCCGACAGTCTCGGCGCGGCGGTCGGTGCCAGCCGGGCGGCGGTCGACGCCGGCTGGTATCCGCACGGCAACCAGGTCGGCCAGACCGGCAAGCAGGTGTCGCCGCAGCTCTACGTCGCTGCCGGTATCTCGGGTGCCATCCAGCACCGGGCCGGGATGCAGACCTCGAAGACGATCGTCGCGATCAACAAGGATGAGGAGGCGCCGATCTTCGAGTTGGTCGACTTCGGCGTGGTCGGCGACCTGTTCTCGGTGCTACCCCAGGCTGCCGACGAGGTCACCAAGCGCAAGGGCGCCTGAACCGCAATCAAACCCACGGAATCGAGCAGCATTGTGCGGGTGCTGATGCTGGCCTCCGTCCATGGGAGGTGAGGCGCGCCGGGCAGCCGCTGACCAGAGGCCCTGGACGGTTCCCGGTGCTGCGATGTACCGGCTGGGTCGCGCATACACTGGTCGGTTGTGACCGTCTACCTGGACCATGCGGCGACCACCCCGATGCACTCGGCCGCGGTCGAGGTGCTCGCTGACCAGGCAGCACGGCCGGGCAACGCCTCGTCACTGCACTCCTCGGGGCGGGCCGCGCGCGCGGTGGTCGAAGAGTCGCGGGAGCGCATCGCCGTCGCGCTGGGTGCCCGCCCGTCAGAGGTGATCTTTACCTCCGGCGGCACCGAGGCCAACAACCTGGCGGTGATCGGTGCGCACACCGCCCGGCGGACCGCTGATGCCCGGCGGCGGCGGATCGTCGCGAGCGCGATCGAACACCACGCCGTCCTCGACCCGGTGCTGCACCTCGCCGCCGACGGGGCCGATGTGACCTGGCTCGAGCCCGATCGATGCGGGAGTATCGCCGTCGATGACCTCCGCGCCATCCTCGCCGAGCACCGCGACCAGGTCAGTCTGGTGTCGGTGATGTGGGCCAACAACGAGGTGGGCACGGTGCAGCCGGTCGCCGAGCTTGCGGCCGTTGCTCGTGAGCATGGGGTGCCGTTCCACACCGACGCGGTCCAGGCGGTGGCGCATTTGCCGGCCCGCTTCGACGACTCCGGTGCTGATCTGATGACGGTCAGCGCCCACAAGGTGGGTGGGCCCCACGGGGTGGGCGCGCTGCTCGCCCGCCGGGACGCTCCGCTGGCCCCGCTGGTGTTCGGTGGGGGGCAGGAGCGGCAGGTGCGCAGCGGCACTCTGGACGTGCCCGGCATCCGGGCCTTTGCGGTGGCGCTCGAGGAGACCGTCGCCGTGCGCGACGTGGAGAGCAAGCGGGTTCTCGGCCTCCGCGACCGGTTGGTCGAGGGGGCCCTGGCGCTCGGTCTGGGCATCACGGTCAGTGGCTGCTGGCGGGTGGGGGATGCCGAGAGCCGGATCGCGAACAATGCCCACCTTCTCGTCCCAGGCTGCGAGGGTGACTCGCTGCTGTATCTGCTCGACGCCGCGGGCATCGAGTGCAGCACCGGATCGGCATGCCGGGCCGGGGTTCCGCAGCCGAGCCACGTGCTGGTCGCGATGGGCTACCCCGAGCCCGAGGCCCGTGGCGCGCTGCGGCTCTCGCTCGGACACACCTCCACCGAGGCCGACGTGGACGCGGTGCTTGCGGCGCTACCCGGCGTGGTCCAGCGGGCCCGGAGGGCTGGGGGAGCGGCCTGATGCGAGTCGTTGCCGCGATGTCCGGCGGGGTCGATTCGGCGGTGGCCGCGGCCCGGGTGCGTGATGCCGGGCACGAGGTGGTCGGCATCCACCTGGCTCTCTCGAGGTCGGCGGCCACGCTGCGCGAGTCGGCACGCGGGTGTTGCACCATCGAGGATGCCGGCGACGCCCGTCGAGTGGCGGATCGGCTCGGGGTTCCGTTCTACGTGTGGGATCTTGCGGACCGCTTCGAGCGGGATGTGGTGGCCGACTTCGTCGCCGAGTACGCCGCGGGGCGCACCCCCAACCCCTGTCTGCGGTGCAACGAGAAAATCAAATTCGCGGCGCTGCTCGACAAGGCGGTGGCGCTGGGGTTCGACGCGGTCGCCACCGGCCACTACGCCCAGGTCATCGACGGGCCGGCGGGTCGGGAGCTGCACCGCGCGGTCGACCCCGCCAAGGACCAGTCGTACGTGCTCGGCGTGCTCAACGCCGACCAGTTGGCGCGGTCGCTGTTCCCTCTCGGGGGATCGACCAAGGACCAGGTGCGCGAGGAGGCAGCGGCCCGCGGCTTCTCCGTCGCCCGCAAGCCGGATAGCCACGACATCTGTTTCATCCCTGACGGCGACACGCGCGGCTGGCTAGCCCGGCGGCTGGGAGAGCGGCCTGGTGAGGTGGTCGACGCGGTGTCGGGCACGGTCGTCGGCCAGCATGCGGGCGCGCACGGGTTCACGGTGGGGCAGCGACGCGGCCTCGGGCTCGACCGGTCCGCGCTCGACGGCGACCCGCGGTACGTGGTCGAGGTCGACGCCGCGGCGAACCGGGTGCTGATCGGCACGGCCGACCTGCTCGGTGTCGATGTCGTGCGTGGTACCCACCTGCGCTGGTGCGGCCCCGTACCGACCGGTCAGGTGCGAGTCGGTGCCCAGGTGCGGGCGCACGGCGAGGAGATCCCGGCCACCGCTCAGGTCGTGCAGCCGGATGACGGGTCCGAGTCGTCCGAGGGTGGCCCGTCGCTCGTCGTGCACCTCGAGCGGCGCGTGCGGGGGGTGGCGCCCGGGCAGTCGGTGGTGCTCTACGACGGAACCCGTGTGGTCGGCTCCGCGACGATCACCGCAGCCTCCCGCGCCTGCAGAATCGCCCAATAGGACGATTCTGCACGCCTCCCGCACCGGCCGAATCGCCCTATTGGGCGATTCTGGCGGGGTGCCCTCGGTCTCGGTCTCGGTCTCGTCGTTGGCGGTCTCGTCGTTGGCGGTCTCGTCGTTGGCGGCGGCGGCGTTGGTCTCGAGCCAGGCCACGACCTGGGGCCGGTGCCCGAGAGCGGCGACAGCCACTCGTGGGGCGATGCTGTGGTCGTGGAATGTTCATGTTTCAACTAGCGTTTCACGACCCGACCGAGCAGCCGCAGCACCCCACGACGAGGAGAAACCGTGCCTGCTGTCACCGTGCCCGACATCCTGGCCCTGTCCCGACTCGCCGAGCCAGCCGCCGCCGCGGTCTCGCGCCCAGTGCGCTCCGTAACCACCGCTCCGCAGGGGTTCGAGGGGGAGGGCTTCCCCGTGCGCCGGGCCTTCGCGGGCGTCGACCTCACCGCGCTCGATCCGTTCATCCATCTGGACCAGATGGGTGAGGTCGAGTACGCGCCCGGCGAGCCCAAGGGCACCGCATGGCACCCGCACCGCGGCTTCGAGACGGTCACCTACATCATCGACGGCACCTTCATGCACCGCGACAGCCACGGCGGCGGCGGGGTCATCACCGACGGTGACACGCAGTGGATGACGGCCGGTTCCGGCCTGCTCCACATCGAGGTGCCGCCCGAGGAACTAGTGCTCAGTGGCGGCCTATTCCACGGACTTCAGTTGTGGGTCAACCTCCCGCGCGAGCGGAAGATGGCGCCGCCGCGCTACCAGGACATCCGCGGTGGTGACGTCGCGCTGCTCGCCAGCCCGGATGGCGGAGCGTTGGTCCGCGTCATCGCCGGCGAGCTCGGCGGCCACCACGGACCCGGCCGCACCCACACGCCCATCACGGTGCTGCACGCGACGGTCGCTCCCGGCGCTCGAGTGCGCCTGCCCTGGGACCCGGCGTACAACGCACTTGTCTACTCTCTGAACGGAACTGGAACCGTCGGGCCAGATCGGCGACCATTGCGGATGGGGCAGCTCGCGGTCCTCGGCGCCGGCGACGTCATCGAGGTAGGCGCCGACAATAGCCAGGAGAGCCGCAGCCCGAATCTCGATCTCTACCTCCTCGGCGGGCGTCCAATCCGCGAGCCGGTGGCGGCGTATGGCCCGTTCGTGATGAACACCCAGGCCGAACTGGTGCAGGCATTCGAGGACTTCCAGGCTGGCCGGCTCGGCGTCATCCCGTCCGAGCCGCACCCCGGCCACGACGTGCTCTGATCTTGTCCGTCGCTGCGGCATCGGACGCCTGACTCGTTCCCCAGGGAGGCCATTCTGCCGACCCGATCGGATCGATCCCGGATGCCGTGCCATCCGCGCCCGATGACGGACAGCTGTCCCGGATGCCGTGCCATCCGCGCCGGATGCCGTGCCATCCGCGCCGGATGACGGACAGCGGGTGCGCGCGATCGGTCAGCGCTTCTCGCAGGCGATCTTGTCCTTGTCGCGGTCGAGTCCCCGGTTGGCTCGGATCGCCTCAGCGTAGGTCTTGTCGCTGCGGGTGAAGGTCGTCACCGGCCGGCCGGTGGTGACGTCGCGGGCGTTCGTCGTGCCGACCCCGTGCGGGTACTTCTGGTTGACGGCGGTGCAGTTCTTCCACGTCGCCGACGCCGCGGACGCGTCGGTGACCGGCCCCATCACGACGACGGCGGCAGCGGCGAACGCTGCGAGGAGTGTCGATCTCGTGTCCATGGGTGGGGATCTCTCTTTCGGATGGTGGTTTCGCCCCTGCCCGACGATGCCGCCACCGTATGCGCGGGCGGCGCCTCGCCACTGACGGACCGGCGAGCGTCGTCCGTTCGCACCGGGCGCCACCCATTCGGACGACGACGCCCTCGTCAGCGACGGCTGAGCGCCCGCGCGATGACGCGCCCGGCCGCGTCGGCTGTGGTCTCGGGCAGGCCGGCGTAGCACAGCACCAGACCGCGGGCGGGGTGCTCCACGGCGTACGTCGACAGTGGGCTCACCGCCACTCCGGCCTCCAGGCAGCGGGCGGCGACGCTCTGGTCATCGGCCTCGTCGGCGAGTCGGAGGACCACATGCAGACCGGCTTCGACGCCGGAAAGCGTGGCGCCAGGCAGGTGCCGCGCCACCGCTGCGACCAGCGCCGCCCGCCGCGCGGCGTAGGTGCGGGCGACTCGGGCGTGGTGCGCGGCCAGTGCGCCGGATGACGCGAACTCGGCGAGGGCCAGCCCGGTCACCTCGTTGACGACCAGGCCGCGGCTCTCCAGCCCCAGCCGCAGTTGCTCGCGCAGCCGGACGGGCGGCACGATCCATGCCACTCGCAGCGACGGCGCCAGCAACTTCGACGCCGTGCCGACATAGATGACGTGCTCGTCAGCGCCGGGCAGGGAGCGCAGCGCAGGGAGCGGTGACACGTCGTAGCGGAACTCGCCGTCGTAGTCGTCCTCGACCACGACCATGCCGGTGCGTCGAGCGTGCTCGAGCAGCGCCACTCGGCGGGTCACCGGCATTCGGGCACCGAGCGGGTACTGGTGTGACGGGGTCACGTACCCGGCGGCGGCGTCGCGGGGGAGCAGGTCCGGGTCGAGCCCGTCGTCGTCGACCGGCACGGGCACGCACCGGACCCCGGACGCGGTGAACGCAGCCCACGCCTCGGGGTAGCCGGGGTCCTCCAGGGCGACCACCTCGCCACCCCACCCGAGGGCTTCCGGGACGGCCTGCAGCGAGCCGCCGATGCCCGGCACGATGAGCAGGCCGCTGGGGTCGACGGCCACTCCCCGAGCCCGCCGGAGGTGCTCGGACAGCGCCTGCCGGAGCCGGGTGTGTTCGGGCCCGGCGCCGGTGTCGTTGCCCGGCGTGACCGATGCGGCGGCTCGCCAGGCGCGGCGCCAGGCGGCGGAGTCGACGAGGGTGGTGTCGGGGCGCCCTGGCCGTAGGTCCCAGCGCGGCAGCGGCGGCTCGGGTGCGCTCGTGGGTGCGACGTCGGGCCCCGGCACCACGTGGCTGGCCGCACCCGCGCGCGCGGCGTCATCCGCCCCGGCCGCCACGACCACCCCGGAACCGGCCCGGCTGGTCACGAACCCAGCCGCGGCAAGCTCGTCGTAGGCCGCGACCACCGGACCCCGGGACAGTCCGAGGGCGGCCGCGAGTGATCGGGTCGAGGGCAACGTATCGCCGGGGCGGAGCCGGCCGGCGCGCACCTCGGCGACAACGGCATCGGCGAGGCGGTGGCGCAGCGGGGCCGAGCCGCTCGGCAGGTCGAGGGTGAGTTCCACGGGACGGGCCGGTCGCGGCATCCAGCGACGATACTGGTCCTGGCGAAACGCCACTGACTGGACCTTGGTCGACGCCAGTTCACCGGTGTCGACTGGGTGAGTGACCGAGAGGATGACGCCGTGAGCGGACTTCAGATGCGGCCCGGCTGCGAGTGCTGCGACACCGACCTGCCCGCTGACCAGGTCGGCGCGGTGGTGTGTTCGTTGGAGTGCACGTTCTGCGCAGGATGTGCCGAGCACCTGGAGCGGGTGTGCCCGGGCTGTGCTGGCGAACTCCTGCCGCGCCCGCTGCGCACCGGCGACGTGCTGGCTCGTTACCCGGCATCGGCCGTCCGGGTGGTATCCGAGACGCCCTGTGCCGGAACCGGATACACCCCTCGGGTGTCGGCCGGTGAACGGCTCTCCCGACACGCCGAGCGCGCAGTCTCCGACCGCGGCGTGCTGGACGCGGTGCTCGACGAGGCTGTCCACGGCACCCTCGCCACCGTGGTCGATGGCCGTCCGCTCGCCGTGCCGATGCTCTTCGCGCGCGACGGCGACCGGGTGCTGCTGCACGGCTCGACCGGAGCTGGTGCGCTGCGTCGGGTGGCCGCTGGCGCGCCAGCCGCGTTTGTGGTGACCCTGCTCGACGGGCTCGTGGTGGCCCACTCGACGTTCGAGTCCTCGGCCAACTACCGTTCGGCCGTGCTGCATGGCGACCTCATCACCCTGTCCGATGCCGAGCAGGCGCGCGCGCTGGAGGTGTTGTCGAACCGGCTGATCCCCGGGCGGGTGGCAGAGGTCGGCGCGTCCACCCGCAAGGAACTTGCCGCCACGCTGGCGATGGCGCTGCCCATTGCCGACGGCCGGTGGCTGCTCAAGACCCGTACCGGTGGCCCCACGCCGCCCGACGGCCCGACCGAGGCGTGGTGCGGCGTGGTGCCGCTGCGCACCGTCGCCGGCGAGCCAGAACCGGCCGACTGGAGTGTCGAGGCAGGCACTGCGGTGCCCGCCTCGGTGCGTGCGCTGCTCGCGAGGTCGGCCCAGTGACCGGCTCAACTGTCGCCAGGGACGTGTCGTCGCGGCCTTCGGACCAGGACCGCCGGTCTCCGGATCAGGGCCACCAGCCTCCCGCCCAGGGCGACCGTCCGCTCGCCCAGCATCACCAGCACCCCGGGCGAGAGCCAGCCGGTGCCGACCGCAGCACATCGGTGCCGGATGACGTGCCGCCCATGGTGCGCGCCACCGGGATCGGGTCGTGGCCGGGCACGTCAAGCCGGGAGGCGGTGCGCAGTGTCCGCGACCTCCTGCTCGACGGCGACGGCCTCGGCATCCCATACCTTCCGGAGACCCCGGCGCGCGGGCCGGGCGCCGACATCATCGGGCGCGGGGCAGGGCTGCTCGTGGACCTGCCCGTCGACCTCCAGCCGAGCGGATGGCGGCTCGTCGACCATCCGGGGCGCGACGCCGGCCGTACCGCCGCGTTGCTCCGCGAGGACCTCGACGAGCTCGCCGAGGCGTACGACGGGTACACCGGCCCGCTCACGGTGCAGATGTGCGGGCCGTTCACCCTCGCCGCCACGCTCCAGTTGCCGCGCGGCGAGCGGGTGCTGACCGACCCGGGTGCCGTGGCCGAGCTCATCGCCTCACTCGCCGAGGGCGCGCGGGCGCACGTCGCCCACGTGCGCCGGCTCGTACCCGGCGCCGAGGTCGTGCTGCAACTCGACGAGCCGTCGATCACCGCAGTCCTGCAGGGTTCGCTTCCCACCGCCTCCGGCTACGGGCGGGTGCGCCCCGTCGAGCCGCCGGTCGTGATCGCGGGCCTGCGCGAGGTGACCGGCGCGCACGACGGACGCACCGTCATCCATTCGTGCGACCGGGCCGCGCCGCTGGCGCTGCTGCGCACAGTCGGGGCGAGCGCGGTCTCGGTCGACCTGACCGCAGCCACCCCCGGGCGCTGGGAGTCGGTCGCAGTCAGCGTCGAGGCCGGTACTGCCGTGTGGGCCGGGGTGCTGCCCACCGACGGGTCGGGGTCAGCCATCGCGGCACACCGTGCCGTGGTGGCCGGACTCGAGCGCGCCGGGCTCGGCGTCGATGCGCTGACGCAGGTGGTGATCACCCCGGTGTGCGGGCTCGCCGGGCTCACCCCAGCCGAGGCTCAGGACGTCTCCCGCCAGGTAACGGACACCGCGCGCCGACTCACCGAGGAAGCCCAGGTTCGGTAGTGAGCCGCGGTCAGCCCGGCGGCGGCGTGAGCCCACAGGCCGGTGTGCCGCCCGGGAGCCGGTAGCGGTTGCGGGCCACCCACCGGTAGACCAGACCGGCGAGTTGGTTGACCCCGGGCAGTCGCAGGGCCGCCCCCGCCGGCCGCCACCACGGGTGCGAGTCACGCAGCAGGCGAGCCACGGCATCCTGCGCCGCGTGCACCTGACCAGTGGCATCGACGTACTGCAGCGCATGCTGGCACTGCTCCTCGGTCAGGCCGTAGTGGCCCAGGTCGACCCACTGTGCGGCGGCGACGGTGCCGCCACGTGGCGGCACCCAGCGAATCGTGACGTCGGCCAGCCGGGTACAGATGCCGCAGTCGCCGTCGAACACCAGCAACGGCAGGCCCGGGCGCGGGGTCGGTGGTGGGGTGGGCATGCCGTCATCGTCGCACCGTCGGTTCGCGGCGGTCGTGCGAGGGGGGGAGGGTTGGGGGGAGGGGCGCGGTCGGGCCGTCCAACCGGCCAGCGACGCACCGGCACCGGCCCGCGCATCATCCACCAGCCCGCGCATCATCCACCGGTTCTGCACCGCTGCTGGCCCTGCAAAATCGCCCAATTGGTCGATTTTGCAGGGTCAGGCGGTGGGTGGGGCGCTTGCTGCCGCACCGCGGGATCGCCCAGGCCCGACCGGGTCGCGGTTCGCTGGACCGGGCGGGTGGCGTCGGAGGGCTGCGGCAGGATGGCACCCGTGAGCGACAGGCCGACCGACCCCGCCGCGAGGCAGGACGCCGACACCATCCCGGACCCGGTCCGACGCGAGTGGTCGACCCTGGCCGAGGACGTGCGCAGCCACCAGTTCGCCTACCACGTCAGGGATTCGCCGACGGTCAGCGACGGCGAGTACGACGCGCTGCTCCGCCGACTGAATCACCTCGAGGGCGTCTATCCGGCGCTACGCACCCCGCAGAGCCCGACCCAGCAGGTCGGCGGGGCGGCCTTCGCCACCGAGTTTCGCGCGGTCGACCACCTCGAACGCATGCTCAGCCTCGACAACACCTTCAGCGCGGACGAGCTCGCCGCCTGGGCGGCCCGGGTGCAGCGCGACACGGGCGGCGCCGAACTGCACTGGCTGTGCGAACTGAAGATCGACGGCCTGGCCGTCAACCTGCTCTATGAGCGGGGGCTGCTCACCCGAGCGCTCACCCGTGGCGACGGTCGCACTGGCGAGGACATCACCCTCAACGTGCGCACCATCGAGGGCGTGCCACACCGGCTGGCCGGCACCGGCCACCCGGCCCTGGTCGAGGTCCGCGGCGAGGTGTACCTCCCGGTCGAGGCGTTTGCCGCACTGAACGAAGCGCTGGTGGAGGCCGGCAAGCCGCCGTATGCCAACCCGCGCAACACCGCCGCCGGGTCGCTGCGCCAGAAGGACCCGCGGGTCACGGCGAGTCGACAGTTGCGAATGCTGGTGCACGGCATCGGATTTCGAGAAGGTCTCGACCTCACGCGGCAGTCCCAGGCCTACGACCTCTGTGCCCACTGGGGCCTACCGGTCGCCACTCGGGCGCAGGTGCTCGACACGGTCGAGGAGGTTCAGGAGTTCGTCGCGGCCTATGCCGAGCAGCGGCACAGTGTCGAGCACGAGATCGACGGGGTCGTGGTCAAGGTCGACGAGATCGCGGTGCAGCGCCGCCTCGGCTCCACCTCGCGCGCGCCGCGCTGGGCCATCGCGTTCAAGTACCCGCCGGAGGAGGTGACCACCCGGCTCCTCGACATCCAGGTCAACGTCGGGCGCACCGGCCGGGTCACACCGTTCGGGCTGATGCAGCCGGTCACCGTCGCTGGGTCGACGGTGTCGATGGCCACCCTGCACAACGCCTTTGAGGTCACCCGCAAGGGTGTGTTGATCGGGGACACCGTGGTACTCCGCAAGGCGGGTGACGTTATCCCCGAGATCGTCGGGCCCGTGGTTAGCCTCCGCGACGGCTCCGAGCGCCCGTTCGTGATGCCCACGCGGTGCCCATCCTGCGGCATCGAACTCGCCTACGAAAAGGAGGGCGACAAAGACATCCGGTGCCCCAACGCGCGGTCCTGCCCGAGCCAGTTGCGCGAGCGTCTGTTCTCGCTCGCCTCGCGCGGCGCGTTCGACATCGAGGCGCTCGGCTGGGAGGCGGCGATCGCGCTGGTCGACCCGGAGTTCAATCGGCCCACCGACGCTACCGGGCCGGCGCAGCAGCCGGTGCTGGAGGACGAGGCAGGACTTTTCCGGTTGCGGCCCGAACACCTGGCGGACGTCGAGGTGTGGCGCCAGCGCAAGGTCGCCGGTGAGCCTGGGCCGTGGGCGAGGGAGTTGTTCTTCTTCACCAAGCCCACCGCGAAGAAGCCCAGTGCGCCCCGCGCGAACACCGAGCGGATGTTCACGCAGATTCAGCAGGCGAGGGAGCAGCCGCTGTGGCGGGTGCTGGTGGCGCTCTCCATCCGGCATGTCGGTCCGACTGCGGCGCGGGCACTCGCCCAGCGGTTCGGGTCCATGGATGCCGTGCGCGCGGCATCCGTCGAGGAGCTCGCGGGTACGGAGGGGGTGGGTCCGGTGATCGCCGAGGCGGTGCGGGAGTGGTTCGACCGGCCCGGCAATGAGTGGCACGGCGGCATCGTCGATGCGTGGGCGGCATCCGGGGTGCGGATGGTTGATGAGCGCGATGCGAGTGTGGGTCAGACTCTGGCCGGGATGACAGTGGTGGTGACTGGTTCGCTCGACGGGTTCTCGCGGGACGAGGCCAAGGAGGCGGTCCTGGCTCGTGGCGGCAAGGCGTCCGGATCGGTGTCGAAGAAGACTTCCTACGTGGTGGTCGGCGAGAACGCCGGTACCAAGGAGGCCAAGGCGCGCGAGCTCGGGGTGCCGATTCTCGACGAGGGTGGCTTCCGCCGGTTGCTCGAGACCGGCTCACCGGACTGAGGGCGCCGCCGCCGGCGCAGGCACATCGGCCGGTCGAGCAGCCCGGCGGCACCGATCGCCGCACGCGACGACCCGGCGGGCCTGGATCGGCATTCACCCGCCGGGTCGCGTGCGGAGGCATCCTGGTCTCAGCCGGGATGCCGCCGGTCAGGGAGCGCGCCGTGCCTGGACCGCGCGCGTGGTGATCGACGGGGCGCCCACCGACCCGCGGCCGCCGTCAGCGGTATGGACCGCCCGGACCTCCAGCGGAACGTCCGAGACGATGTCGAGCACACCGACAAGGAGGCCCGGGCCGCGGTCGATGGCCTCGTCCAGGGCGCAGCAGTCGTCCATGGTGGCGTGACCCGCCGGCAACTCGAGCCGGGCGAACGGTCGTGCGGGTTGCACGTCGGGCTCGCGGCCGATCGTCTTCCCGTGCACCACGAGCGGGGCGAACCGCTTCTCCAGGTGCGCCAGGCAGGTCGACGGGTTGTCGATGAGCACCGCTGTGGCGTACCGGCCGGGCACCACGGCGCACGGCTCGGAGCGGTCTTCGCCGCCGTCGGACTCGCCCTCGCTCGGCGGCCGGGTGCCGCAGACCACCTCGACGACGTAGTGGTAGCGGCATCTCGGCACCACGACCCGCACGTCCTTGCTCGCCACCACGACCCGGTCAGCCACCACGTCGATGGTGCCGGCGAACTCCTGGTCGCGTTCGGCGCACGGCCGGGTACCGACCCAGACCACCTCGAAGGTCAGCACGTGGGTCTCGTCCCCAGCGAGCGGGCCGTAGCCGCCGGCGGGGGTGATCGACTCCACGAACTGGGCGGTATCGCCGGTGGCCTCGAGGCGCACATTGCCGGTGCCCTTAACGGCAGCGGCGATCAGCGCTGACAGCGTCGCGACGATGCTGCCGGGGTCGACACCGCTGACGTGGATGCCGCCGGGGGTGGCCGCAGTGATGCGGGTGGCCTGGCCGGAGTTCCCGGCGGCCGGGCACGTCGTGTAGTCGCCCGCGCTGGCGTTCGGGTCACCGTCAAGCGCGTCCGGGACCCCGGTCGTGGTGCTGACGGCGACCACCGTGATCGTCGCGCCGGTCAGGTCCGCGGTCGCGGAGGCCTCGGTGATCGCGGCGGCCAGCCCGGTCAGGTCGCTGCAGATCGGGTCGTGCCCCGGGGCGTCGCCGAACCACACGATGATCCGCTTGCTGTCCGGGCGCCAGCCGATGGCGGCGTTCGTGGCCAGCTCGTGGAGCGCGAACAACTGGCCCTCGGAGGCGTCGCCGCCTTCGGCAGCGGCCCACGTGCCGATGGCGGTACTCGCTGCGGTCAGGTCGCTGGTGGGGGCCAGCTGGTGCTGGAACGCGTAGGAGTTGACCTCGGGGGTCGGGAAGTCGCGGTAGTTGCCGACTCCCCAGGCAACGTCGAACGCGGCCAGTGCCGGGTCGGTGAGGATGGCGCCCGCGCCAGCCTTGACCGCGTCGATGACCGGGGCCATGCTCCCGGTCGTGTCGGCGAGCAGGTAGACGTCAGCCATGGGGGTGGCACCGTTGGGCGGCACCGTGACGGTGATCGTCTCGGTGCGCCGGTCGCACTGGTCCAGCCGCCAGTCGTTGCGCGCCGGGTCAATCGTCACCGGCTCACGGGGAGCGGTGGGTACCGCGCCGAGCGGGCGGTCGAAGACCGGCACGAATGGGTCGTGGCCGAGGGCGTCGACGAACTCCCGGTACGGCGTGACCGTCCCGTCCTCGGCGACGACGGCGCTGGCCACCGTATTGCGGTCCCCATCAGCGACCGCATGGTGGGCCGTGACGTGGTCGCCCGTCGACAGTCGTACCTCGATGCGGCCCGAGGGAATTGGCGTGCTGCCGAGAACCTCGGCGAAGTGGTCCCGCACCCCGGCCGGCAGGATGGTGGTCTTTCTTTTCCTGGTGGTCATGATGATTCGCTTCCGAGCGTGGCGGGCCGATCCCCAGTCCGTCTGGCCGCTCGTGATGAAGGAGCGTGTGGGGGTGCCGGTGATACCTCGACGTCGTCATGAGTGCCACTGCCGAGGTCGTTCGCGAGCGTCACTGCCGACGTCGTCGCGAGCGCAGTCGCCTCGGGTTAGCGGCTCTGCAGCGCGTCGAGGGCCACTGCCATCGCGGCGGCGACTCGGAAGTCGAGACGGAGGTCGGGAACCCGCACGTCGTAGCGGTCCCGGATCGCCTTACGGCGCTCGCTGGTCAGCACCGGTGCTCCGGTGGACACCTCGACGAAGTCGAAGTGGAAGACGAACGGGACCCAGAGGTCACCGAGATAGGGGATGAAGTTCCAGATCCGGCGCAGCACCGCGATCACCGGGCGGCGCTCCTGGCCGCGGGCCATCAGGCCGGGCCCGCCCATCGTCCAGGTCGAGCGGACCAGGCTGGCTCCGAACTCCTTGCGGAACCACCCGATCGGGGTGCCGTACTCGTCGAACACGTCGTGTTCCGCGCTGACATCGAGCATCTGTCGGGCCCGGAACGAGAACACGACTCGCTGCTTCGACTCGTCGGCGAAGAACCGGACTTCCTCCTTGAGCTTCATCCGCTTCTGCTCGGCGTACGCGAGCAGCTGCCCCTGGTGACCGTCGGAGTCCACGGCGTAGACCTGATATCGGTTGACCATCAGGGTGATCTTCTGGCGCACCTGAAAGCGCGGCACGTACATCGCTGCGGGAGAGGGGTGCTGGCTGGTCACGCTGGCCAGTGTGTCAGGCCCGGCTGGCGGCCCTAGAATTCTGGGCATGGCCGACCTCACGCGCGACGATGTCGCGCACCTTGCCGGGCTCGCCCGTATCGACCTCAAGAGCGCCGAACTCGACCGCATGGTCGGCGAGTTGGCCGTCATCCTCGAGAGCGTCGCCACGGTGCAGCAGGCGCCGATCACCGACGTCGAACCGATGAGTCATCCGATGCCGCTGGTCAATGTCACCCGGCCCGACGTCATCCGGCCATCGCTCTCGCCCGACGCGGCACTGGCCGGCGCCCCGGAGTCCGACCAGCAGCGCTTCAGCGTCCCGCGGATCCTTGCGGAAGACTAAGCTCCACCGCCCCCGAGCCGCGGCCGCCGGGGTTGTCGTCCGGCCGATTCTCGGGTCAGTGCGGCCCATTCATCCTGTCCAGAAAGTCGTGATGTGACCACCGATCTGACGCGGCACACCGCAGCGGCCCTTGCCGACCTCCTGGCCCGCGGTGAGGTGTCCGCGCGCGACGTCGTGCAGGCCCACCTCGACCGCACCGCTGCGGTCGACGGTGCGGTCCACTCGTACCTGCATGTCGATGCCGACGGCGCGCTCGCTGCCGCCGCCGACGTCGACCGGCGCCGCGCCTCGGGCGAGCCGCTGGGCGCGCTCGCGGGCGTGCCGATCGCGGTGAAGGACATCCTGGCCACTCGTGGCCTGCCGACCACCTGCGGGTCGCGGATGCTGCAGGGCTGGGTACCGCCGTATGACGCCACGCTCGTCACCAGGCTGCGGGAGGCGGGGATGCCGATTCTCGGCAAGACCAACCTCGACGAGTTCGCCATGGGGTCGTCCACGGAGCACAGCGCCTATGGCCCGAGCCGCAACCCCTGGGATCTCGAGCGCATCCCGGGCGGCTCGGGCGGTGGGTCGTCATCCGTGGTGGCTTCGTTCCAGGCGCCGCTGGCGATCGGCACCGACACCGGCGGGTCGATCCGCCAGCCGGCTGCGGTCACTGGCACGGTCGGCACCAAACCCACCTATGGGGGAGTGTCCCGCTACGGTCTGGTCGCATTGGCGAGTTCGCTCGACCAGGCCGGCCCGTGCGCGCGAACCGTGCTCGACGCCGCGTTGTTGCACGAGATCATCGGTGGTCACGACCCGATGGACTCCACGTCGATCGACGCCCCGGTCCCGCCGGTCGTCGAGGCGGCGCGCCGGGCGGACGTCTCGGGAATGACGGTCGGCATCGTCCGTGAGTTGACCGGCGAGGGCTTCCAGGTCGGGGTGCAGTCACGGTTCGACGAGGCGGTGCAGCACCTGGTCGACGCCGGTGCCGAGGTGGTCGAGGTGTCCTGCCCGAACTTCATCTACGCGCTCGCGGCGTATTACCTCATCTTGCCGAGCGAGGCATCCAGCAACCTGGCCAAGTTCGATGCCATGCGCTATGGCCTGCGGGTCGCTCCCGACGGCATCGCCGACCCGAGCGCTGAGCAGGTGATGGCGGCCACCCGCGACGCCGGGCTCGGTGACGAGGTGAAGCGGCGCATCATCCTTGGCACCTACGCATTGTCCAGCGGCTACTACGACGCCTACTACGGCTCGGCTCAGAAGGTGCGGCGGCTGATCGCCGACGACTTCACCCGCGCCTTCGAGGTCGCCGATGTGCTGCTCAGCCCCACCTCACCGACCACCGCGTTCCGGTTCGGCGAGAGGCTGGATGACCCATTGGCCATGTACCGGGGTGACATTGCCACGATCCCGGCCAACCTCGCCGGCATCCCCGGGATCTCACTTCCGAGCGGGCTGGCTCCCGAGGACGGTCTGCCCACCGGTGTTCAGGTGCTCGCTCCGGCGATGGCCGACCACCGGCTCTACTCGGTGGCGGCAGCGCTTGAGGCCAGGCTCACCACCCAGTGGGGCGGCGGCATCCTCGACCGCCTCCCCGCGCTGACCGCGGAGGTGCGCGGATGACGACCACAGCGACCCAGGCGGTGCTCGCTTACGACGACGCGCTCGCTGCATTCGACCCGGCCCTGGGGCTGGAGGTGCACGTCGAGTTGCACACCGCGACCAAGATGTTCTGCGGCTGCCCGACGGCCTTCGGTGCCGAGCCGAACACCCAGGTGTGCCCGGTGTGTCTCGGACTGCCCGGTGCGCTGCCGGTGGTGAACGCGATGGCGGTGGAGTCGGCGGTGCGAATCGGGCTGGCGCTGAACTGTTCTATCGCGCCGTGGTCCCGCTTCGCCCGCAAGAACTACTTCTACCCCGACATGCCGAAGAACTTCCAGACCTCGCAGTACGACGAGCCGATCGCCTTCGACGGGTGGCTGGACGTCACGCTCGAGGACGGCACCGTCGTGCGGGTCGAGGTCGAGCGTGCGCATATGGAGGAGGACACCGGGAAGTCGCTGCACGTCGGTGGCGCGACCGGCCGCATCCATGGCGCCACGCACAGTTTGGTCGACTACAACCGGGCCGGTATCCCGCTGATCGAGATCGTCACTCGGCCGGTGACCGGGGCCCGGGAGCGGGTACCGGAGGTGGCGCGGGCGTACGTGGCCACCCTGCGCGACCTGCTGCGAGCACTCGACGTCTCTGATGTTCGGATGGAGCAGGGCTCGCTGCGCTGCGACGTCAACCTCTCGCTGTCCGAAGCGGGCTCCGGCCGGCTCGGTACCCGAACGGAGACCAAGAACGTGAACTCGCTGCGCTCGGTCGAGCGGGCGGTGCGCTACGAGGTGTGTCGGCACGCCGCGGTGCTCTCCTCGGGTGGTTCGGTGGTGCAGGAAACGCGGCACTGGCACGAGGACACCGGCATCACCACCTCGGGTCGGGTGAAGTCCGACGCCGAGGACTATCGCTATTTCCCCGAGCCGGATCTGGTGCCCGTCGCACCGGACGCCGCCTGGGTCGAGCGGCTGCGGGCGACGCTCCCTGAGCCCCCGGCCGCCCGTCGTCAACGGCTTCAGGGTGCCTGGGGCTTTAGCGACCTGGAGATGCGCGATGTCGTCAACGCCGGCCTCGTCGAGGCCGTCGAGGCGACCGTCGCTTCGGGTGCGAGCCCGGCGGCCGCGCGCAAGTGGTGGTCGGGGGAGATCGCCCGCCGGGCAAACGCCGCGGGGCAGGACGTGCCGTCCTACGCGGCATCCGTGGGTGTCACCCCGGGCCATGTGGTGGAACTCGAGGGACTGGTCACCAGCGGCCGGCTGAATGACGCGATGGCCCGGCAGGTGTGGGAAGGCGTGCTGAGCGGCGAGGGTGAACCCACTGCGGTGGCCGATGCTCGCGGGCTGGAGGTGGTGCGCGACGCGGGCGCGCTCGAGGCGGCCGTCGAGGCAGTCATCGAGAGCAACCCGGATGTCGCCCAGAAGGTCCGCGACGGCAAGGTGCAAGCAGCCGGAGCCCTGATCGGCCAGGTGATGCGCGAGACCAGGGGTCAGGCCGACGCTGGCGCAGCCCGCGAACTGATCCTTGCCCGGCTCACTCAACCCTGAGGCGACGGCGATCGACCGGGCCTCCGCGGTCGGCGGATCGGCAGTGGTGCGCCCATTCGGATGACGCCGTGCGTGCTGCCCGCACTGGCCCTCGGCCGCCGCCGGGCCGGGTGTGGTGGCAGGCCTGGTTGCTCGGTTGGTCAGCCAGTTGTCCGCGTCGGGATCGTTCTGACATCGCGCGAGGATCGTTTGCCGTACCCCGGCACCGAGCGGCTGGAAGGGTGCATCATACGGAGGTATGACCCGCGCAGCCCTCGACCGGACCTTGCTCCTCATGCGTCACGCCAAGGCGGAGCAGGGCGGATATGAGCGCGACCATGAGCGCGAGCTCACCGCGCGCGGCCGGCGCGACGCCCGAGCGGCCGGTGCCTGGCTGCGCACGCAGGGGATTGGGGTTGACGAGGTGCTCTGCTCGACCTCCGAGCGCACTCAGCAGACCGCTGAGGAGGTGTGGGCCGGGGGCTGCCCGGAGACCGACGTGCATCTGGACCGCCGCATCTACGAGGCATCTCCGGAACGGCTGCTGGACATCGTGCGCGAGGCCGACGACGACGCCGACATCGTGATGGTCGTCGGGCACGCGCCCGGTATCCCCGCGTTCACCGAACTGCTTGCCGACGGTGAGGGAAGCGCCGCGGGCCATCAACTGCTGGGCGAGGGCTTCCCGACCTGTGGCCTGGCGGTGTTGCACTACAGCGGGCGGTGGTCCGACATCGCCTTCGGTGACGCCAGCCTGGAACGCTTCCATGTCTGCCGCGACGGCGGGTGAAGCCAGGTCACATCACCGCACGCATCGCTGCCATGGCGCCGCGCAAGTACCGCTCGACGAGGGCGCGCTCCTTCTCGTCAAGCGACGCGTCGAGGGTGGCGAGTGCGGTGAACATGGGGGCTAGCCGCTGGAAAAGTTCGGTGCGCCCGGAGTCGGTGAGCACCACGATCGTGCGCCGGCCGTCGTCGGGGTGGGGCCGGCGCTCCACGTGACCGCGGGTCTGCAACCGATCCACGACGCCGGATGACGCCGCGGAGGTCACCCCGAGTGCCCGGGCCAGTTCGACCGGCCCCATCTCGGCCTCGGAGAGGTGCCGTAGGGAGTGCAGTTCGGTGGTCGAGAGCCCGGCCCGCCGGGCGACGTCGTGGGGCATCTGCCCGGCGAGCTGTACCAGTTCGTCGAGTGCCTCCAGAGCGGCCGAGGATCGCCACTCGGGCACCACCTCGCGGAGCGTGGCCCGGGTTGTCTCTGATGGACGGCGTCGGGTAATGTCACTCACCTACTTAGTAACCATTTAACGTTCCTAGTTACGCACTCTACGCCTTCGGAGGACTCCGTGCACCGTGTCGCCATCACGATCACCCGCCGGTGGGTGGCCGGGCTGCTCGCCTTCTCCGCGCTGCTCGCCGCAGTTGCCCTGATCTCGGTTGCGGGCCAGGCGAAGCAACCCGCTGCGGGGCCGGCCTCGCTTCCGGCCGGCACCGACAGCCGTGCTGCCGCCGAGCTGCTGGACCGGCTCCCCGAGGCTGAGGGATCCAGTGCGGTGGTCTTATTCAGCCGTGACGGGCAGCGGCTCTCTGACGACGACCTCGCCCTGGTCCGCGAACGCGCGCTCGCACTTCCCGGGGCCACCGGTCAACCGCCCGCAGTCAGTGCGGATGGCACCGCCGCCGTGGTCGTGGTGCCGGTCGACGGCAGCAGCGCCGCGACCATCGGGGACGTCGTGGGCGAACTCCGATCGGGGGCGCGGGCTGGACTCCCTGAAGGCCTGAGTGCCCAGGTCACCGGACCGGCCGGAGTCGAGGCCGACCTCTCGGCCGTGTTCGATGGCGCGAACACGCGACTGCTCGCCGCCACCGCCGCAGTGGTCGCGCTGCTCCTCATCATCACGTATCGCAGCCCGGTGCTCTGGCTGGTCCCACTCACTGTGGTTGGCGTCGCCGACCAACTGGCTGCGGTCGTGGCGACGTGGACTCTGGACGTGGTCGGAGTGCGCTGGGACGAGTCCACGGTCGGCATCCTGTCGGTGCTGGTGTTCGGTGCGGGTACCGACTATGCCCTCTTGCTCATCTCGCGCTACCGCGATGAGCTGCGGGTGTATGCGGACCGACGCGAGGCGATGGCCGTCGCGGTGCGCCGCACCACCGAGGCCGTGGTGGCGAGTGCGACGACGGTGTTTCTCGGCTTGCTCACGCTCCTCCTCTCGGCGTTCCCCACCACTCGTGGTCTCGGATTGGCCTGTGCGGTTGGGGTGCTCGTCGCGGCCCTGTTCGCGCTGGTCGTCCTGCCAGCCGCGCTCGTGGTGTTCGGCCGGTGGGTGTTTTGGCCGAAGACCCCGCGGGTCGGCCAGGTTGGGCTCGCCGACGGCCAGTCGCTGTGGCGCCGAGTCGGCGACGCGGTGGCCCGGCGTCCCGCGGGCTTCGGCACCGTCACCGTGCTGCTTCTGGCTCTCGCCGCCGGTGGTGTGTCCCAGATCCGCACCGGGCTGGAAGCGTCCGACCTCTTCCTGCAGAAGCCGGAGGCCATCGCGGCTGCGGAGCGGCTCGGGCAGTCGTTCCCCGGCGGCTCCGCTGACCCGGTCGTGGTGATGACCCGCGGCGACGGCGCGGAGGTGGCCCAGACGGTCGGCGCCGTCGACGGGGTCTTCTCGGCGCGGGTCGTGGCTGCGGCCGACGGGGTGTCCCGGGTCGACGCGGTGACCGAGGCAGAATCGGGTACCGACGACGCCCGCGACACCGTGCTCGAGATCCGCGCCGCGGTCGCCACGACACCCGCCACCCATGTCGGTGGCACCGACGCCGAAGCGCTTGATGCATCGGACGCGGCGGCGCGCGACCGGCTGCTCGTCATCCCGATCATCCTCGGGCTGGTGCTGCTGGCCCTCGTGCTGTTACTGCGGTCGTTGGTCGCGCCGGTGGTGCTGGTCGGGACCGTTGTCGCCACCTATTTTGCGAGCCTCGGCGTGTCGTCGGTGCTGTTCACCCAGGTGCTCGGGTTCGAACGCCTCGACGACGGCGTCCCCTTGTTGGCCTTCGTCTTCCTGGTCGCGCTTGGCGTCGACTACAACATTTTCCTGGTCACCCGGGCCGCGGAGGAGACGCCCGGACACGGCACCCGGTCCGGGATGCTGCGCGCGCTGGCCGCGACCGGCGGCGTCATCACCAGCGCGGGCGTTCTTCTCGCGGCGGTGTTCGCGGTGCTGGGAGTGCTTCCACTCGTCGTGCTTGCCCAGCTCGGCATCATCATCTGCGTCGGAGTCCTGCTCGACACGCTGGTGGTGCGCACGGTGCTCGTGCCGGCGCTGGCGCTGATCCTCGGCGACCGGTTCTGGTGGCCGCGTCGGTTTGACCCGGCGGCTCGGCCGGCCCCGGCGACGGAACACCGAGCCGATACCCCCGTCGAGGTCAGCGGATAGCGGCGGCAAATGATGGCGCCACGGGTGCATCCACGGCGGTGGTCCCGGCAGTAGTAGGGGTGAGGGTCGCGGTATCGCAGCCCTCCCCCCACTGAGAGGACCCGCAGATGAAACTCCGTCGCATCGGTGTTGCTGCCGCAGCCCTCGGCCTCGCGGCCGCCGTCGTCGCCCCCGTCTCCGCCTCTGCTGCCGCGCCGGAGACCGGCACGAAGAGTCTGGCCGAGGTGCTCACCGCGGACGGCAACAAGTTCGACAAGGACTGGCACGACTACGACATCGTCACCGAGGCGGTGCTGGCGGTCCTGGCGGCCAAGCCGGACAGTGCAGTCAGCGTGCTGACCAAGGGCGACGTCGCACTCACCGCCTTCATCCCGAACGACCGCGCCTTCCAGTTCCTTGCCGCCGACCTCACCCGCTCCATCCCGCGCACCGAGGAGGCCACCTTCCAGGGTCTGGTCGACGCCGTGGGAGTCGACGCCATCGAGCAGGTCCTGCTCTACCACGTGGTGCCGGGTTCGACCATCACCAAGCGCGACGCGGCGAAGGCGAACGGCGCCGCCCTCACGACCGCACAGGGCGGCACCTTCACGGTGCGGGTGTACGAGAAGACCTTCCCGATCATCGAGCTGCGCGACCAGGACCGCAACGACGTCAACCCGTTCCTCAACCCGCGGGCTCTGGACGTCAACAAGGGCAACGCGCAGATCGCCCACGGCATCTACGCCGTCCTCCGACCGCTGGACCTCTGACCGATGCTGGTTCGCACGGCCGGGCTCGGAGTGGCGGCCGCCGGAGCCGCCACCCTGCCCGGTCGTGCGGCGGCACACCGGGTCCACCGGAACAGGCAGCACCGGCGCGGTATGTCTATGGTGGGCATCGTGCTTGCTGGAGACGACGTGGATGTCGTGCGCGATGATCTGGCCGAGCGGCTGCGCGCCGGCTCCCAGGAGGCCCTCGAAGAGGCGTACCGCCGGTGGGGGTCGCTGGTGCACACCCTCGCGGCGCGGTCACTCGGCAACCACCACGATGCCGAGGACGTCACCCAGCAGGTATTCGTCGCGGCCTGGCGCGGGCGGCATACTCTGCGCCCGGACCGGGGCACGGTCCCCGGATGGTTGGTCGGCATCACCCGGCACAAGGTCGCCGATGTCTACGCGTCCCGGGCCCGGATGGCGCGCAACGCCGAGGCAGTCGCCCGGGAGTCAGGTCCGACGGCCACCGCCCCTCCGCCGGACGACATGCTGGCGTCCCGGCTCTTGGTCGAAGACGAGCTGGGCCGTCTCGGCGAGCCGCGCTCGACCGTCATCCGGCTCGCCTTCTTCGACGAATTGACTCATGACGAGATCTCCCGCCGCCTGAACATTCCGCTCGGCACGGTGAAGTCCCACGTCCGTCGGTCATTGACTCATCTGCGTAAGCGACTGGAGGAGGTGCACGATGTTCCATCCCGATGACGACGCCTTGGCCGACCTCGCACTCGGCGAACCGGTCAACCCGTCCGTGCGTGACCACGCCTCCTCCTGCCCGGTCTGCGCCACCGAGGTCGAGTCGTTGTCCAGGGCACTCGCCGTGCTGCGCACCGCGCCAGTGGAGTTGCTTGCGCCGCCGCCTCGGGTGTGGGATGCCGTGCGGTCCGCCGTGCTGCTCGACGACGCCCCCGCGCCCGTCCAGGTGGCCGCACCGGCCGTCGCGATCCGAGACACCGACCCACCTGCCGACCCGTACCCCCCGGCCATCGAGCTGGGCAGCAGGCGTGACTCGCAGGCGTCGCCGCGTTCGCGTCGGACGGTCGGGTTCGGTTGGTTGGCCGCGGCGGCTGCAGTCGGGGTGATCGGTGGTGGGGTCGGCGTCGCCGCACTTGATCGCAGCGACAGCCCGACCGAGCCAGCCAGCGTGGTGCTCGCGAGCGCCCGCCTGGACACCCTCGACACCAAGAGCGCCAAGGGCTCGGCCGAGTTGGTCCGCACGGGTGCCTCCACCGACCTGTCGGTACGTACCGAGCCCATCGACGCCGGTCCGGGCTACGTGGAAGTGTGGTTGATCAACCGTGACCTGAAGCGGATGGTGTCGGTCGGCGTGCTTGCTCCCGGTGCCAGCAGCCAGACCTTCACCGTGCCGCAGACGCTTGTTGACGACGGGTACGTAGTGGTCGACATCTCGCGCGAGCCGCTCGACGGGGATTCCACGCACTCCGGCGACAGCGTGGTGCGTGGCGCCCTCGGAGTCTGACCGCGCGCTGTCTACGTCGCGGTGAGGCCGTTCGGGTCGGCTGGTCCGAGGACGCTCATCCAGGAGCCCGTTCACCCGTCGCGAGGGACCCGGGGTGGGTCATCGACGGCCGAACCTAGGATGAGTCCATGCGCTCGTCATCCGAGACCGTGAACGGTCCCGCTCCCGAGGCCGCCATCGACATCAAGCCACGCAGCCGTGACGTCACCGACGGTCTGGAGCGCACCGCCGCTCGCGGCATGCTTCGGGCGGTTGGGCTCGGCGACGACGACTTCGCCAAGCCGCAGGTCGGGGTTGCCAGTTCCTGGAACGAGATCACCCCGTGCAACCTCTCGCTCGACCGGCTGGCCAAGGCTGCCAAGGACGGCGTGCATGCCGCTGGCGGCTACCCGCTGGAGTTTGGCACCATCTCGGTCAGCGACGGCATCTCGATGGGGCACGAGGGGATGCACTTCTCCCTGGTCAGTCGAGAGGTCATCGCGGACTCGGTCGAGACGGTGATGAACGCCGAGCGGCTCGATGGTTCGGTGCTGCTCGCCGGCTGCGACAAGTCCCTTCCGGGCATGCTGATGGCGGCGGCCCGGCTCGACCTCGCGGCGGTCTTCCTCTACGCCGGCTCGATCCTGCCGGGCCTGGCGAAGATGTCCGATGGCAGCGAGCGGCAGGTGACGATCATCGACGCCTTCGAGGCGGTGGGTGCCTGTTCCCGCGGGCTGATGAGCCGTGCCGACGTCGATGCCATCGAGCGCGCGATCTGCCCGGGCGAGGGGGCGTGCGGCGGTATGTACACCGCCAACACGATGGCCTCGGTGGCCGAGGCGCTCGGGATGTCGCTGCCTGGCTCGGCCGCGCCACCGGCTACCGACCGCCGCCGCGACGGCTACGCCCGCAAATCTGGCGAGGCACTGGTCGAGCTGCTCCGCCGCGGCATCACCGCGCGCGACATCATGACCAGGGAGGCCTTCGAGAACGCGATCGCGGTGGTGATGGCGTTCGGCGGCTCCACCAATGCGGTCCTGCACCTGCTCGCGATCGCCCATGAGGCTGAGGTCGAGCTCACCATCGAGGACTTCGCGGCGGTTGGGGCGCGAGTTCCGCACCTGGCCGACGTCAAGCCGTTCGGGTCCTATGTGATGACCGATGTCGACCGGGTCGGCGGCGTGCCGGTGGTGCTACGCACCCTGTTGGATGCCGGTCTGCTGCACGGCGACTGCCTGACCGTCACCGGACGCACGATGGCTGAGAACCTTGCCGAGATCGCCCCGCCGGACGTCGATGGCAAGGTTCTGCGAGCCTTGTCCGCGCCGATTCACCGCACCGGCGGGATCACCATCCTCACCGGGTCGCTGGCGCCGGAGGGGGCCGTGGTCAAGTCGGCCGGCTTCGACTCCGAGGTGTTCGAGGGCACCGCCCGGGTCTTCAACGGCGAGCGTGACGCGATGGCCGCGGTCGAGGGCGGCACGCTCGGCGCGGGTGACGTGGTCGTCATCCGGTATGAGGGCCCCAAGGGCGGCCCCGGCATGCGCGAAATGCTCGCCGTGACCGGGGCGATCAAGGGCGCCGGCCTGGGCAAGGATGTCCTGCTCCTCACCGACGGGCGGTTCTCTGGCGGGACCACCGGGCTCTGCGTGGGACATGTGGCGCCGGAAGCCGTCGATGACGGCCCGATCGCGTTTGTCCGCGACGGCGACCGAATCCGGCTCGATGTGGCGGCCGGTTGCCTCGATCTGCTGGTCCCGGATGACGAGCTCGCGGCCCGCCGCGCCGCGGGCGTTGAGCACCCGGCGCCCAGGTACACCCGCGGGGTCCTGGCCAAGTACCGACGGCTGGTCGGCAGCGCCAGCCGCGGCGCCGTCTGTGACTGACCTCCTGCCTCTCTCCCGCGAATGTGGGTGAAGACCGTCACGCGGGCGACGATCTTCACCCACGTTCCGCGCGCGGAGGGCCGGGCCCGCCCGGAACCTCAGCGGACGACCTGGTCGCCTCGGGCCGGCGGTTCCGGATGGTGGGACCGGCCGTCCCGTCGGTTGACACGGATGCCGTCGCAGGTGACAGTTAGCGCGTGGATCTGGCCCTCGTACGTCGCTGGCGCGCCTGACATCTGTCAGCAGGCGCGCACCCTCCGCCGTCCCTCTCGGGACTCGGGGGTTTTTTTGTGCACGAACCACGCCCGCACCTCGAGAGGAATACGGTGACGACAGTGAGTGAGACCCGGCCGGTGGCCCCGGCATCCGTGCAGGCCACGCCCAGCCCTGCCGAGGTGGCCCGCCAGGCCCGAACCACGGCGCAGGGGGTCACCGGTGCGCAGAGCCTGGTGTTGTCGCTCGAGGCGCTCGACGTCGACACCGTCTTCGGCATTCCCGGGGGCGCGATCCTCCCGGCCTACGATCCGCTGCTCGACTCGGTTGCGGTGCGGCACATCCTGGTTCGGCACGAACAGGGCGCCGGGCACGCCGCCGAGGGGTACGCGGCCGCCACCGGCAAGGTCGGCGTCTGCATGGCCACCTCAGGCCCGGGCGCCACCAACCTGGTCACCCCGATTGCCGACGCCCATATGGACTCGGTGCCGATCGTGGCCATTACCGGACAGGTGAGTTCGAAGGCGATCGGTACCGACGCGTTCCAGGAAGCCGATATCCGCGGCATCACCATGCCGATTACCAAGCACAACTACCTCGTGACAAATGCCGACGACATCCCGCGGGTGCTCGCCGAGGCATTCCACATCGCCGGCACCGGCCGCCCGGGCCCGGTGCTTGTCGACATCTCCAAGGACGCCCTGCAGTCCCGCACCACCTTCTCGTGGCCGCCGCGCATCGACCTGCCCGGTTATCGCCCGGTCGCCAGACCGCACGCCAAGCAGATCCGCGAGGCGGCCCGGATGATCGCGCAGGCCCAGCGGCCGGTGCTCTACGTCGGCGGCGGCGTCATCCGCGCTCGAGCCGGCGAGGAACTGCGGCGGTTCGTCGAGCTGACCCAGATTCCGGTCGTGACCACCCTGATGGCCCGTGGCGCGTTCCCGGACAGCCACCCGTTGCACCTGGGGATGCCGGGGATGCACGGGTCGGTCGCGGCGGTGACCGCGCTGCAACAGGCCGACCTCCTGGTGACCCTCGGTGCCCGGTTCGACGATCGGGTCACCGGCCAGCTGTCAACCTTCGCCCCGGATGCGCGGGTCATCCATGCCGACATCGACCCGGCCGAGATCAGCAAGAACCGCACCGCCGACGTGCCGATCGTCGGCGACTGCACGGCAGTCATCACCGACCTCACCGAGGCCGTCGACGCCGACCTCGACGCTGGCGGCGGTGGCGACTACACCGAGTGGCGCGAGCGGGTCACCGGGTGGAAGCAGTCGTTCCCAGTCGGCTACACCACGCCTGACGGTGGTGCGCTCGCTCCGCAGTACGTGATCGAGCGGCTCGGTGCGCTGGCCGGCCCGGAGGCGGTGTACGTGGCCGGGGTGGGGCAGCACCAGATGTGGGCCGCGCAGTTCGTGCAGTACGAGCGCCCGAACGCGTGGCTCAACTCCGGCGGGCTGGGCACCATGGGCTACGCCGTGCCGGCCGCGATGGGTGCCCAGGTCGGGGAGCCCGACCGAATAGTGTGGGCGGTCGACGGCGACGGGTGCTTCCAGATGACCAACCAGGAGCTCGCGACCTGCGTGATCAACGACATCCCGATCAAGGTCGCGATCATCAACAACAGCTCGCTCGGCATGGTCCGCCAGTGGCAGACGTTGTTCTACAACGAGCGTTACTCCAACACCGACCTGCACACCTCGCAGGGCTCTCGGGTCCCCGACTTCGTCAAGCTCGCCGAGGCCTACGGCTGCGTCGGGCTGCGCTGCGAGCGGCCCGAGGATGTCGATGCCACCATCGAGGCCGCCATGGCCGTCACCGACCGGCCGGTCGTGGTCGACTTCGTGGTCCACCGCGACGCGATGGTCTGGCCGATGGTTCCTGCCGGGGTGAGCAACGACGCCATCCAGGTGGCTCGGGACACCGCGCCCGCGTGGGACCGCGAGGAGGAGAGCTGATGCACAAGCACACCCTGTCGGTGCTGGTCGAGAACAAGCCCGGCGTCCTCGCCCGCATTGCCGCGCTCTTCTCTCGGCGCGGATTCAACATCGAGTCGCTCGCCGTTGGCGAGACTGAGCATCCCGAGATCTCGCGGATGACGGTCGTCGTCGATGTCGAGGACCTCCCGCTCGAGCAGGTCACCAAACAGCTCAATAAGCTGGTCGAAGTGCTCAAGGTGGTCGAGTTGGACCCAGCATCGGCGGTACAGCGCCAGGTGATGCTGATCAAGGTCCGCGCCGACGTCGCCAGCCGCCACCAGGTGCTCGAGCTGGTGTCGATGTTCCGGGCCAAGGTCGTCGATGTCGCCACCGAGTCGCTGACCATCGAAGCCACCGGGACCCCGGAGAAGCTCACCGCTCTGCTCGACGTGCTCGAGCCGTTCGGCGTCAAGGAGTTGGTGCAGTCCGGCCTGGTGGCGGTCGGCCGTGGGCCTCGCTCCATCACCGACCGGGCCCTGCGTAGCGCCTGACCGAGAGCGCGCCGCCCGACGGCGCTCGAGCCCGGGGCGCAGCCCACCCGTTTCCCGTTATCCCACCGATGTGTCACCCCACTGAAGGAGCGCTTCACACCATGGCCGAGATGTTCTACGACGCCGACGCCGACCTGTCCGTCATCCAGAGCCGTAAGGTCGCCGTCATCGGCTACGGAAGCCAGGGACACGCCCACGCGCTGAACCTGCGCGACTCGGGTGTTGACGTACGGGTCGGGCTCGCCGACGGTTCGGCGAGCCGCGTCAAAGCGGAGGCCGAAGGGCTGCGTGTGCTGACCGTGGCCGAGGCGGTGGCCGAGGCCGACCTCGTGGTCATCCTCACCCCGGACCAGGTACAGCGCGGTGTCTACGCCGAGCACATCGCCCCCCACCTCGCCGACGGCGCGGCGCTGCTGTTCGGCCACGGCTTCAACATCCGGTTCGGCTACATCCAACCGCCGGAGGGGTCCGACGTGCTGATGGTGGCGCCCAAGGGCCCTGGCCACATCGTGCGGCGCGAGTACATCGACGGACGGGGAGTGCCGGTGTTGCTGGCCGTTGAGCAGGACGCCTCGGGTGCCGCCTGGGAACTGGCGAAGAGCTACGGCAAGGCACTCGGCGGGCTGCGCGCGGGCGGCATCCGCACCACGTTCACCGAGGAGACCGAGACCGACCTCTTCGGCGAACAGGCCGTGTTGTGCGGCGGCGCATCGCAGCTGGTGATGTACGGCTTCGAGACGCTCGTCGAGGCCGGGTACCAGCCCGAGGTCGCGTACTTCGAGTGTCTGCACGAGCTCAAGCTCATCGTCGACCTGATGATCGAGGGCGGCATCGCCAAGCAGCGCTGGTCGGTCAGCGACACCGCCGAATACGGCGATTACGTGAGCGGGCCACGGGTGATCGACAGCCGCGTCAAGGACAACATGAAGGCCGTGCTCGACGACATCCGGGGCGGTGCGTTCGCGAAGCGCTTCATCGAGGACCAGGATGCCGGAGCGCCGGAGTTCGCCGCCCTGCGCGAGAAGGGCGCCGCGCACCCGATCGAGGCCACCGGCCAGGAGCTGCGGAAGCTCATGGCCTGGGTCGACAGCGGCCGCGACGCCGACTATGTGGAGGGCTCCGCCGCCCGCTGAGCCGCCGCCGAACCGACCGGCAGGTCGGGGCTGGTCCGCGTCACCCGACCGGTCCGACGTGCCCTGGCCTGCCGGTCGGCTCGGATCTGCCTGCGCGGCATGGACCGGCGCTTCGTACGCTGGGGGAGTGACGGAGGTGCTCGATGGCTGGCCGGTCTGGATCGTCGCCGTGGTTCTGTGGGTCGGCGCGTTCCTTCGCGGCCTGGCCACCTACCTGATCGGTCGTGGCCTCCGGGCCCGGGGTGGTCGCTCTCGGTGGGCGGGCCGGCTCGACCAGCCGGTCGTCATCCGGGCCGAAGGCTGGGTGCAGCGGTTCGGGGCGCCGGCGGTGTCGCTCGGCTTCCTGACCGTCGGAGTGCAGACCGCGGTGAACCTCGCGGCGGGCTTACTACGGATGCCGTGGCGCCGTTTCCTGCCCGCCCTGGTGGTGGGTGCAGCACTCTGGTCCCTCGTCTACACCACGGTCGGGCTTGCCCTGATCGACGCCTGGCTGGGTGGCCGCTCGTGGTGGTGGGCGGTCGGGGCGGTGCTGGTCGTGGTCGCCATCGTGCTGGCGTCTCGTCGGATCGAGCGCGCCGGTGACCGGTCGGTGCCCGGCACTGGGGTGGCGGTCGAGCGGACCCCGGGCGGGCGGCATCCAGCCGATTGACCCGCGGGCCCGAGGCGACGTCGCTGGTGCTGCGCCGGCACGCCGCCGCAGGCCCGAGGCGACGACGTCAGGTTCCCGTTGCGGGGAGCGCATGGTGCTGCTCCGCGAAGGTGACTCTGACCGCTGCAGCGTTCGCTCGGCGTGCCCTTCGTGCACGTGACGCACGACCAGGTCGAGGCCCTCGTGATCGGCGACCGGGTTGCCGTCGTGGAGTCCGGGCGGGTGCTGCAGGTAGGGCCTGCCGCCGAGGTGTACCGGCGGCTGGCCAGGACCGCGGTGGCCCGACGGCTCGGGCCGCTGCCGATGAACCTGCTCGAACCCGGCCTAGAGCGTGTCTCCTAATGGGTTTTGGTGTGGAGGATGCTGGCGGCGAGGAGGACTCCACCGAGGAACGTGCGGGCGTGTTTGTCGTAGCGGGTCGCGATACCTCTCCACTGCTTGAGTCGTAGGTAGCTACGCTCG
>JBOFLG010000046.1:0-25575 GCA_051657745.1 Dermatophilaceae bacterium
GCGACCGTCTTCGGCCACTGCCGGGCGAACTCCTCCGGGGTGTCGGCGCCGCGGCAGTCGGTGGCCGCGCCCTGGGTACCGCCCCGGCAGTTGTCGACCCGGTCGGGCAGGCCGTCGGTGGTGGTGAAGTAGTTGAGCAGGTTCATGCCGACGACCCGAATGCTGCCACCGACATCATCGGGCGCCGTGGGTCGCTCGTTCACCGCCGCGAACTCGGCAGCCCCGCCGAGTGCACCCACCGGACGCAGCCGGTAGGCGTTTCCGCTGGCCGCGTTGCCAGCCCAGGTGTAGGTCAGCACCCCGGTGGCCCCGGTGACCGTGTCGCCGCCGCGCAGCGTGTTGCTCGCGGTGAGCGGCTGCCCGCCGCGGCCGACCACGATCGGGTCGGGGTTCTGGGCGTTCGTCGCGTCGTCGACGATCAGCCGGTTCAGCGCGTTGGATGCCTGCAGGGCGTTCGCGGCGGCGCCGGGCGCGACGACGTTCGTCGGCTGCTTCAGCCGGCGCCCGGAGGAGACCACGACCTGACCGAACCGGCCGAGCTGGAAGCTCTCGGTGACGGTGAGCGGCTGCGGCATCCGCACGAGCATGCCCTCGTAGCGCTCCAGCGCGGTGGCGCTCGCAACCGGAAGGGTGACATCGACCGGGGTGGCGGATGACGTGCCGCACGCCGTCACGGTGGAGGACGAAATCTGGGTCTGGCCTTGGAACTCACCGGCTGTACCGCTGACGGTGACGAGGTCGCCGAGGGCGACGCGGTCGGCATCCGCGCCGACAACGAAGATGCCGTCGCTGGTGGCGGGGTCGTCGTCGCCCGCGTCCTGGAGGTAGAAGCCGCGCAGCGCCGGGCTGGGTCCTTCGTAGTCACCGATCACGGTGCCGCGCAGGGTGACTGGGCCGGTGACGGCGGCCGCATCGCCGCTGCCCTGCACCGTACCCACCGGCGTGGCGGCGGCGTCACACCCGGGGTCCGCCGCCGCGGCCGGAGCCAGCGCGACCGGCGCGGAGAGCGCCACCGCGGTCACGGCGAGCCGGGCTGCGAGACGGCGGAACGGCATCCGGGTCATGGACTCTCCTGGGCTGAAGGATGACGAGGCCGCTCGGCGAACCCGGGCGGTGCGCCTGGTTTAGTCGGAACGTAACAGCCGTGGATGACGCCGGCCACCGCTGCGAGTGGCACCCCGGCGCGCTCGGTGAACCAGTGGTGAACGGCAAGCCACGTGCTCCAGCCGGACTGGCTCGTCCTGAGCACCTGGATCGTCGCGTTCACGAGCACCAGCGCCCGTCCGACCAGTTTTCGACCGCCAGTCGAGATCGCCGGGCGCGAAACCTTGGTGCTGTGTGACCAGCTCGCCACCGTCGACCTGAGGCGGCTGACCGAGCCTGCGGGCTTCGTGACCATGGCCGAGATGCAGCGCATCGACGACGCCCTTGCTCTAGTGCTGGACCTCTAGCGAGACACTGCGGCACGGCCGACCGCGGCCGCACAGCGCCGCGGGCGCCTCGGCGCGTTGTCCAGCAGCACCCGACGCGCACTGCGGACAGTCATGGTTCGAGCTGAGATCTGAGGATCTCCACGGCGGCCGTCATGCCGTAGCGGTTGCTGAGGTTCTCCAGGATGTCGGCGGGCGGCAGGGGTGGCTCACGCCGGCGCTGCGAGATCTTCTCGACGGCCCGGAGGGCCCGTGCGGGGTCGAGTTCGACGGTGTAGCAGGCGAATTCGGTTGGCGGAAGCACTTCGAGGCCCTTTGGCAACAGGTGTGCAGGGAAATCCCTGAGGTTGTGCGTGATGATCGCGCCCGCACCGGCGAAAGCCGCAACTGCCAGCACGTGCTCGTCACCCGGGTCCGGCAAGCCGTACGACCCCTCAAGCGGTTCCCAGCCGAACATCTCGGCGTCAGCGAACGCCTCGCGCATGGTGGCTACCAGACGGGTGGCTCGCTGCTTTGCCTCCTCGGCGTCGCAACCGCGACGGACTAGCTTTTACTCCTCGTGGTAGCGGAGTTCATCAAGGATCGTCACGCTCCAGACAGGCCGGTAGAGCCCCTCGACCGCCAGGGAGAGCACAAAGTCCCGTTGCAGGCTCGGCCAGAGCACGCAGGTGTCGATCAGCGCCGTGAACATTCGCGAAGTCTGTCAACAACGGCCAGACCCACGGCTCAGGAACGCGCACGCTGACGGCGAGACCCGACTGCGGCTCGCGCCTCGCGGGCCCGTGCCAACGCGGTGTCGAGGCCCTCCTCGTCGTCGAGGTCGACGGCCATCGCGTCGAGCGCTGCGTACTGCGCGGCGCGGCGCGTCTCGCGGTAGTCGAGCAACGCCCGGAGATTGACCCGGCGATGCGAGCCGACCCGGTCGGCAGCGATCTTGCCCTGATCGATGAGCCGGATGATGGTGGGCCGGCTAACCCCGAGCAGGTCGGCAGCCTCTTGGGTGGTGAGGGTCTGGCTCTGGGGCGCCACGGTCACGGCCACGCCTTGCTGCATGGCGTCCACCACCTGACGCAACACTCGGTACATCTCGACCGGGAGTTCCACTCGGTCATCAGCTTCCGAACCGGTGAGGAAGTACCGCGGCACTGGTTGCGAGTGAGCGTGCAGGAACTCGTAGATCGGGGCCAGCGAGTCGTCAGGGCCGGGAAAGTAGGTCTGGTCATGGAGTGCGGGCGAGGTCATTGTTTGCTCCTGTCCGTTACACGGTCCGGTGATTCAGATGCAGACAACGTAACAGTGTTCGTTCCATTCGAATAGAGCCGTTCGGCCGACTTCTCGGGTGTCGAGACCCCGGGCACCGCGACTGCGGAGCGGGCCGCGGGCGGCATCCGGGAGAATCAGCCGGGATGACGCTCACCGACCAACTTCACGCGGCCGCCCACGCGGGCCCGAACGCCCGGCCTGTCGAGGGCTCGGACCCGGCGACCTCCGGGACCACCCATGGCAACCCGGAGGCCGCGCTCGACGTATTTCTCGACTGGGCCAGCGAACGCGGGTTCACCCTCTACCCAGCGCAGGAGGAAGCGGTCCTGGCCCTGGCGGCCGGGTCGCACGTCATCCTCTCGACACCGACCGGGTCCGGGAAGTCGCTGGTCGCGGTCGCCGCGCACGCTCACGCGCTGGCCAGCGGCATCCGGAGCTGGTACACCGCACCCGTGAAGGCGCTGGTCAGCGAGAAGTTCTTCGCCCTGGTGGAGACGTTCGGCGCGGCCCAGGTCGGCATGGTCACCGGCGACGCCGCGGTCAACGCGGACGCACCGATCATCTGCGCCACCGCCGAGGTGCTCGCCAACCAGGCACTGCGCGAACGGGATTCGTCCGAGATCGGTCTCGTGGTGATGGATGAGTTTCACTACTACGCGGACCGCGACCGGGGCTGGGCCTGGCAGGTTCCGTTGCTCCTGCTCCCGGACAGCCAGTTTCTGCTGATGTCGGCGACCCTCGGCGACACCACCGAACTGCGACGTGACCTCGCTCGACGGTCGGCGCGCGAGACCGCGGCGGTGAGTGGCGCGCACCGGCCGGTCCCGCTGGAGTTCTCCTGGTCGCTGACCTCGGTGCACGACACCATCGAACTCCTGCTCCGCGACGGTCGTGCGCCGGTGTACGTCGTCTCCTTCACCCAGGCCGGCGCCATCGAGCAGGCCCAGGCGCTGACCAGCGTCGAACTGGTCTCGGCCGACCGCAAGAAGGCCATCAAGGCCGCGGTCGGCGGGTTCCGCTTCGGAAAGGGGTTCGGGCACACGTTGCGGCGGTTGGTGTTGCACGGCATCGGGGTACACCACGCCGGGATGCTGCCGCGGTACCGCCGCCTCGTCGAGACCCTGGCGCAGGCCGGGCTGCTCGCGGTGATCTGCGGCACCGACACGCTGGGGGTCGGCATCAACGTGCCGATCCGTACCGTGCTGCTCACGTCGCTGACCAAGTACGACGGCCGCAAACAGCGGGTCCTCGGGGCGCGCGAGTTCCATCAGATCGCCGGGCGCGCCGGGCGGGCCGGGTTCGACACCATCGGGTATGTGGTCGTGCAGGCGCCGGAGCACGTGATCGAGAATTCCAAGGCACTGGCCAAGGCCGGCGACGACCCGAAGAAGCGGCGCCGGGTGATGCGCCGCAGCGCCCCCGAGGGTGTGGTCACCTGGTCTGAGTCGACCTACGAGCGGCTCATGGTCGCACCGCCGGAGCCGATGGTGTCTCGGATGCGGGTCAACCACGCCATGGTGCTGAACGTCCTCGACCGGTGGGAGGGCCAGCAGCAGGCGCTGCACACGCTGGTCCTCGACAACCATGAGGACGACAGCCGGCGGACCGCTCTCGTCGAGCGCACGGTCCAGGTGCTCGGGTCGCTGCTGCGTTCGGGTGTCGTCGAGCCGGATGACGGGTCGGCCGTGAGCGACTGGCTGCCCGCCGAGCCGGGCGACGGGTCAGCCGTCGGGCCGGATGACGGGTCGGATGACGGGTCGGCCATCGAGCCGGATGACGGGTCAGCCGTCGGGCCGGATCACGGGTCGGCCATCGGGTCGGATGACGGGTCGGCCCACCGTGACGAGCCCACGCCGGAGCGTCGTGGCGTCGCGCCGTCGGCTGGCTCACCTGAGTCAGCCGGCGTGACCGGCGACAGCGCCCCCGACGGCGGGCGAGCGGCATCCGGCCTGAGCAGCACGGGACGGCTGGATGACGGCGGGCCCCTTGGTGCCCTCGGGCACCTTCTCGCCGAAGCCGGCCTGGCGCCGTCATCCCCCGATGGTGCCGACCAGCACTCCCTCGACACCGCGACCGGACGGCAGGTCGAGCGGACCCTGGTCGGCACCAACGGGGATGGCCCGAAGAGGGTCGAGGAGGTCGCGGAGCCGACTCTTCTGGAGGAGTTTGTTCGGGGCAACGGACGGCGCCACGCTGACGGCCCGTTCCAGGTCTCCCTCGACCTGCACGAGGGCTTCGCCCTGAACCAACCACTGTCGGCATTCGCGCTGGCCGCCCTCGACCTACTGGACCGTGAGGACCCGGGGTACGCGCTCGACGTGGTCAGCATCATCGAGGCCACCCTCGACGACCCGCGGCCGGTACTGCTCGCCCAGCAGTTCGAGGCGCGCGGCGAGGCGGTGGCGGCGATGAAGGCCGACGGGCTCGAGTACGAGGAGCGGATGGCGGCGCTGGAGGAGGTCACCTGGCCGCGTCCGCTGGCCGAGCCGCTGGAGTTTGCGCTGCGGACCTACCGGCTGAGTCACCCGTGGGTCGACCCGAGCGACCTCTCGCCAAAGTCCGTGGTGCGCGAACTGTACGAGCGCGCGATGACGTTCGGCGAGTTCGTCGCCCACTACAAACTCACCCGCGCCGAGGGGGTGGTGCTGCGCTATCTCTCGGATGCGTATCGGGCGCTGCGCTCCACGGTGCCGACCGATGCGCGCACCGACGACCTGGACGACCTGGTCGAGTGGCTCGGTGAAGTGGTGCGGCACACCGATTCCAGCCTGCTCGACGAGTGGGAGGCGCTGCTCAACCCTGACGATGCGGCCGCTGAGGTGTCTGCGCCCAGTGCGGGCCGGGCCCTGTCGGCGAATCCGCGCGCGCTGCGAGTCATGGTGCGCCAGAGCATGTTCCGCCGTGTTGAGCTGCTCGCCCTGGGCCGCTACGCCGCGCTGGCTGCGCTCGACGACGGGCTGACTGACCACGAGTGGGCGGATGCCGCCGCCGAGTACCTCGCCGAGTACGACGGCTTTAGCGTCGGCCCGGCGGCGCGCGGCCCGGCGCTGTTCGTCATCGACGAGGATCAGGCCGACCACCCCGGCGAGTGGCACGTCATCCAGGTGCTCGATGACCCCGAGGGGGACCATGACTGGCGGATCACCGCCATCCTCGACCTCACTGCGACGGATGACGCTGGCGAGCCGGTGCTCGTCGTCACCGCACTATCCCCCACCTGAGTGGACGCTGCACCACCCCACCCCGCGCCGGCCGGACCTGCGTGGCCGGACGCGGGAGGAGTCGTCGGCGACGTCGTGGCGGACGGAGGGGCACCTTCCGCGTCCGGGGGGACGGCACCGGGGCGTCATGGCGGTCGGTACTAGCCGAGGTAGTCGGCGGCGATCTGACAAACCTTCTCGACATCGGCGTCGGTGATGTCGAGATGGGTGACGAAGCGCAGCTTGGAGAGACCGGTGGCGAGGATGCCGTGGCGTTCGAGATGGCCAAGGAATCCATCGGCCCGGCGTTTCGCCGGGCCGTCCAACTCGACGAACACAATGTTGGTGTGCACCGGGTCGACCGAGACCCCGTCGATTGTCGCCAGCGCCTCGCCCAACTGGCGGGCGCGGCGGTGATCATCAGCCAACCGGGCCACCTGGTTCTCGAGCGCGTAGGTCGCGGCCGCGGCCAGCAGACCGCTCTGGCGCATCCCACCACCGGCCATCTTCCGGATCCGGTGGGCCCGGTCGATCACCTCGCGCGTGCCACACAGGGCTGACCCCACCGGTGCACCGAGGCCCTTGCTGAAGCAGACGCTCACCGAGTCGAATCGCTGCGCGATGCGCCGAGCCTCGGTCAGGGCCCGATCAGCCGGCTCGCCTGGGGTGAGGCCGGCCTGCGCGACGGCGGCGTTGAACAACCGTGCCCCGTCGAGGTGCCGAGCGAGCTGATGGTCGGCAGCAAGGGCGGTCGCGGCCTGGATGTAGTCGAACGGCAGCAGCCGTCCGCCGATCGTGTTCTCCAAACACACCAACCGGGTGATCGCGAAGTGGGCGTCATCCGGCTTAATGGCGGCCTCGATCTCGGCGAGCGGGAGCGAGCCGTCCGCCGCGTTCATGATCGGTTGCGGCTGCACGCTGCCGAGCACCGCAGCACCGCCGCCCTCCCAGCGGTACGTATGCGCCACCTGACCGACGAGGTACTCGTCGCCGCGCCCACAGTGCGCGAGAATCGCGCCCAGGTTGCTCTGCGTTCCGGTGGGGAAGAACAGGGCCGCCTCGAACCCGAGCATCGCCGCGATCGTGTCCTGCAGATGGTTCACCGACGGGTCGTCGCCGAAGACATCGTCACCCAGCGGCGCCGCCATCATCGCGGCGCGCATCTCACTCGTCGGCTGGGTCACCGTGTCGCTGCGCAGGTCGATCATGGCTGGCACGATATCCGCGCTGCTGGTGTCAGATCACAGTTCGTAGCCCCGACGGAGCCCGTCGCACCTCGAGCCGTTGGCCCCAGCCGAGCACCAGCCGATCGTCTTCGAGTCCGTCGGCGAACACGACCAGCGAGTCCGACCCGACGTGCAGCGTCAACGACTCACCGTCCGCGAGCGGCCCGGCCGACAGGTCCGTGGCCGTCGTTGGCGACGGCCACGGCTCGCGGACGAACCAGACCAGGTCGTGGTCGGCCGGGTCGGGCAGTTCCATCGTCGGCGCGCTCGTCCGCCTGATCGAGGCGCACCACCCGGTGGCGCCCGTGCCGGTACCGACGATCAGGCCCGAGGACGACTGCCGCTCGGCCCGCCCGCGCCAGGACAGCTCGTACCGCGACGACTGGTGGCCCGGCTGGCCGACGTAGATCTCGTTCAGGCCGGTCAGCTCCTGGCCGTCGTCACTGACTGCCAGCACCATGGTGCGCACCAGCTCACGGCTGGATGCCGCGGCAACCGTGGCGAACAGCCCCGCGGCATCCGATGGGGAGTGCGGAACGAGCACACCAGGGTTCATGCCGGGAAAAGGGTCGAATCCGAGGACCCGTTGATCGGTCAGGTACTTCGACGCGTTGGCGACCAAGCCGTCCGGCCCGACGACGGCGACGATGTCGTCGGGCTCGAAGAGAAACCTCGGCAGGTCGTGCCGCTCGACCTCGGCCCGCCGCCACGACGATGGGATGGCGCCGAGGACGGCCCGCACCGCGTCGGTGGCCCGCACGTGTCGGTCACGGACCGGGTCGAGCGACATGGCCCGCGACCGGAGGAAGAAGTCGGCCTGACCCGCGGTCTGATGACGAGCCAGGAGTTCGTCGTACTCGGTGCGCCTCCAGACCAGTACGACCCGAGGGGCGGCCATTCTCAGGAGTTTTCGGCCGCACCGGTCAACCGAGCCAGGGCCCCGCTCACCAGGTCCGGGGTGAGGACGAGCTGGTCCACTTTCGGCAGGTTGGCGGCTGCCTCTCGAGCAGCGAGGGCGAGGAGGGCGCTGCCGGGAACACCGGCATACGCCTCGAGCAAGAGCTTCTCCGACTCGGCGGTGGCAGCACCGGTCACCCGCTGGGCGCGGGCCGCTGCGTCGGCAAGCGCGGTCGTGCGCTCAGCCTCGGCCCGCACGGCCACCGCATCGGCAGCCGCCTTTTCCTCGGCCTCGCGCCGCTCGTTCGCACCGCGCCGCGCGACGAGTTGTTCTCGTCGAGTCTCGAGCTCGATCTGGCTGGCCAACTCGTTCTGGCCGATTGCCGCCTCTCGCTCGACCGCCACCGCGCGCCGCTCGAAGGTGGCGCGGTCAGCCTCTTGCTGGATCACCTCCCGGGCCGGAGTCTGCAGGGCCCGCTCGACGTCGGGCTCGGGCCGGAGCAGGCCGAACCGGACACCCACCACCTCCACGCCCACGGCGGTGAGCCGGCTGTCGTCGCGCAGCGCAGTGTGCACTACGGCGGCGAGTTGTTCGGATGGCGTTGCCAGTGACTCCCGGAGAGTACGCCCGCCGAGCGCGGTGGTCACCGCCGCGGCGGCCGCGCCCTGGATCATCCCGCCCACGGTTTCGAGCGGGGTGCGGAGCCAGGCGCCGGTCGCGACGTCCAGGGAGAAGTCAACCCGGGTGGCGGCCAGGACCGGGTCGGCAAATCGGTAGGTGACCACGCCCGGAGCCGTGACCTGCTGGAGGTCGGCGCTGCGGATCGCCACCAGGATCGGCTGCTCGCGGTCGTCGACCGGCACCTCGCTGAGCGCCGCGTGCAGCGGCCGGAACCAGAACGAGGCACCCGGGCTGCCATGGTGCTGGCGTCCCTTCGCGAGGTGGTGGACGTGCATCGTGGTCGTGCTCCGCAGGTGCGAGACAAAGGGGTAGCGGGTAATGGTGGCCATGGCTCTCCTCCACGTTCGTGTGGCTGACCATAGTTGGACCACCGTGGCAGATCGCGCGGGGCCGGGGTAGCTGCGGCGTCGCAGGGTGTCGCTGGATCCAGCCATCGAGTGGAGCGATGTCGGTGATCCGGGTAAAGATGGTCCCCAGCCGGAACCGACCGAACCCCGACGAGAGGACACCGGCATGAGCCCCACCACGTGGGATGCCGCAGGTCTCACCGCCCGCTTCGATGACGTCCGAAACCACACCGAGCGGCTCGCCGCTCCGCTCTCGCCGGAGGACCAGACCGTCCAGTCGATGCCCGATGTGTCACCAACGAAGTGGCACCGGGCGCATGTCACCTGGTTCTTCGAGACATTCGTGCTGGCTGGCCAGGAGCCCAGCTTCACCCCGTTCCAGGATCGCTACTGGTTCCTTTTCAACAGCTACTACGAGAGTCTCGGTCCGCGCTATGCCCGGCCCGACCGGGGGTTGGTCACCCGCCCCGGGGCCCACGATGTCGGCGTATACCGCGACAACGTCGATAGCCGGATGCGCGACCTCCTCGGCGGTCTCGACGAGGGCACTCTCGAGAAGCTGACCCCGACCGTCGAATTGGGCTTCCACCATGAACAGCAGCATCAAGAGTTGCTGCTCATGGACATCAAGCATGTGCTCTCGCGCAACCCGCTCGAACCGGCGTATGCGGGCATCCGGCCACCAGTGCGCGAGCCCGACCCGCTTGGCTGGGTTGACCTCGAGGGCGGTCTCGTCGAGGTGGGCCACGATGGCGTCGGCTTCGGTTTCGACAACGAGGTGCCGCGGCATCGGCAGTGGCTCGAGCCGTACCGGCTGGCCGACCGGCTGGTCAGCAACGGCGAGTGGCTCCAGTTCATTGCCGACGGTGGGTACGAGCGCCCTGAGCTGTGGCTCTCGGACGGCCTGGCTCACGTCCGGGCCGGCGGCTGGCGGTCACCGTTGTACTGGGCCGAGCGCGACGGAGCCTGGGTTGAACACACGCTGCACGGCACCTGGCCGGTGAACCCCGGCCTGCCGGTCAGCCATGTGAGTTTCTACGAGGCGGATGCCTATGCCACCTGGGCGGGGAAGCGGCTGCCCACCGAGAGCGAGTGGGAGCACGCGGTCGGCGCTGACGGCCAGGCCGACGCCGCGCGTTCGAACGGCAACCTCGCCAATCTCGAGCACTACCATCCGCTCGCCGCGCCGGCACCGGGCGGTGCGCACCGGCTGCGGCAGGCCTACGGCGACTGCTGGGAGTGGACGTCATCCGCGTATCACCCGTATCCCGGCTTTCAGCCTCCTGCGGGAGCTATCGGTGAGTACAACGGAAAGTTCATGTCGAACCAGATGGTGCTGCGTGGCGGATGCGCGCTGACCCCGCCTGGACATGCCCGGATGACGTACCGCAACTTCTTCCCGCATGCCGCACGGTGGGCGTTGTCCGGCATCCGGCTCGCCGACGGCGGTGCACCGCGGGAGGCCACCCGATGAGCGGCGTGGTCACACCGCGGGTCCGAGTGCTCCTCGACCCCGACTGGGCCTCCGGGTCGCTCGTGGATGACGTGCGCCGCGGGCTGGGTGGGCGGCCCCGGCGGCTTCCCCCGAAGTGGCTGTATGACGATGCCGGGGCAGCCCTCTTCGACCACATCACCCGGCTGCCGGAGTACTACCCCACCGAAGCCGAACGAGCCATCATTGCCGCCCGGGCCGCCGAGATCGCCGAGGCGTGCGATGCAAGCACCCTGGTCGAGCTCGGCAGCGGAACCAGCGACAAGACCCGCGCCCTGCTTGACGCATTCCGCGCCCCGGGCCGCCCGCACGGGCCGCTTCGGCGTTTCGTGCCGGTCGACGTCTCTGACGGCACGGTGCGTGAGGCGGCCTCCCAACTCAGTACCCGATACCCCGGGATGGTCGTGGAGGCGGTGGTCGGTGACTTCACCCTCCACCTCGGCCAACTGCCCCGCGGAGACCGGCGAATGGTCGCATTCCTCGGCAGCACAATCGGCAACTTCTATGCCGAGGAGCGGCGAGCCTTCCTCGGCGCGTTGGCCGACTCCCTCGACCCGGGGGAATGGCTCCTCGTCGGCACGGACCTAGTGAAGGACCTCGAGCGGCTCCTGGCCGCCTACAACGACGAGGCCGGGATCACCGACCAGTTCATCCGCAATAGCCTCACCGTCGTCAACCGTGAACTCGGGGCCGACTTCGATATCGGTGGCTTCAGCTACATCCCGTTCTGGGACCCGCAGATGGAGCGAGTCGACATGCGGCTGCGGGCGGAGGAACCCCAGGTGGTGACCGTGCCAGGGGCTGACCTCGTGCTGGAACTCACCACCGGCGAGGAGATCTGTGTGGAGATCTCGACGAAGTTCCGCATCGAGAACATCACTGCGGAACTGGCCGATGCGGGGTTCTCGGTAGTGCGCACCTGGACCGACGACGCCGATGACTTCGCGTTGACCTTGGCTCGACGCGACTAATGTCGAGGTGAGTCAGGGAGCCGCAGCCGGGTCGATCTGCTGGGCCAGGTAGAGCGGCAAGCCGACCCGGGCGATCGCATCGAGTTGGGCCTCGAACCAGTCGGCGTGCTTCTCCTCGTCGAGCACCATGGCCTCGAAGATCGACGCGGTTCCGTGGTCGCCAAGGTCGTGGCACTCTTTGGCGGCCGCGTTGAACTGGGCCACGGCAACGACCTCGCTGGCCAGCGCCAGCCTGAGGATCTCCTCGGCATCCTCGCCGACGGTGATCGCGCCGAGTTTCTGCACGTTCGGGTGACCGTCGAGGAAGAGGATCCGGTTGATCAGGGCGTCGGCGTCGCGCATCTCGTCGATGGACAGGTCATAGAAGACCTTGCCGAGCTTCGGGAATCCCCAGCTGTCGAGCATGCGCGCGTGGAGGAAGTACGTGTTGGTGACGGTGAGTTCGAACGTGAGCGCATCGTTGAGCAGATCGACGACGCGGCGGTCAACTGGCTGCATGGGTTACCTCGGGCAGGGCGGGTCGGGGTGACTCGTCATGCTCGCACAGCAACCGTTTGACTGAGAACACGCAGGTGCCACAGTCGACGCCAGCACCCGTCGTGCGGCACACCTGCCCTAGCGTGGCGGCGCCACCCTCGATAGCATTGGTGATGGCCGCGTCATTGACGACTCGGCAGTGGCACACGATCATCGCGTCGCTCCCGTCACTCGTCACCGGTCTGGTGTGGCCACTGTAACTTAGGTGAGCCATACCTCACCAGGTGAAGGGGCTGGCGGCGGTTGGCCCGCGAAATGGTCGGAGGTCGATGATGACCTGTTGCACAGTCGACATGTGGTCGCACGTGGACTACGCCGCAATCCGGCTGAGCCGGCGGGGAATCGGCCCTCACGGTCCTCCTCACTGCGCGACGCTCGGCGGCGCTCACTCCACCGGACGCGGCCTCACCATGTCGACCTACTTCCCCCGGGCATGAATTGGGAAGGTGCCGTCAAAGATTGACTCGATCAACCAGAGTGGAACCTAGCGGTAATTCGCTATTAACACGTTGGCCGTGAGTCACGATCTTCGGCTGCAGTACGCTGTATTTGCTAGATGTTTCTGTCAGCGCCGATGGAAGCGCTCACCCTCCGGACAATGGTGACTGGGAGGGGAGCTCACATTCGGACTGCTTCTGCAGCCGAATAGAAGTTTCCACTGATGAGGAGAGTTTCCAAAGATGAAGTCACCATTTTCCAGGGCGAGCACCGGTCGCGGTTCCGCGATCCGTATCGCACTGCTCACCATCCTAGTCTTCGGTGCCGTATCCGCGACGGGCGCGACCGCTCAGGCCCAGCCAGGGTCGCGCCTCTGCGGGCACTTCTACCAAAAGAACGGCCACTGGTTCGCGAGCATCATCGAGGTGCCCAAGGGCAACCAGGCTGTCTGTGACGTCGCCCAGGACGTGTCCGATGAAGTGGCGGTAGCCCACGGGTGGACAAACGTTCGCGATATCTATCTATCCACCTGCGAGGACGTCGCCGCTGCGATGTATTACCCGCGAGACCCCTCCCCATGTCACAAACTGAAAAGGGCCGACGATACTCGCGAGGCCGGACAAGCAATCCCCGTGCTCATGGGAATCGGCTACATAGTTCCCGTCCATCAGCCATACGACTGATAGAGGTGAATGGCGTGCGCGTTGGGTAGTCGACGCTGAGGTGGACTGACCCTCTGCTGATGACGGTTCGCGACACGCTGGAGATCTCAGGCAGCGGCGGGCGCGCCATCTGCGGCTGATCATCGGGTTCATACCTGGAATGATCACTTGCCGATGGCTGCGCCCGCCGCGTCGTTCGGGGTCGAGCGCCCCACGCCCGGCGTGGTGTCCTCGGGGGAGGCCGTCGCGTGGATAGATCGGCGCCCCCATCGCCCAGTGCCGCAGACTGGCCCGCATGCGTGTCAACGGAGCCCATGTGCTGCTCACCGGCGCCACCGGCACCCTCGGTACCGCACTCACGAGGGCGTTCGCGGATGCCGGTGCCCACATCACGCTAGTTGCGCGCAGCCGCGATGCCCTCGACGAACTCGCCGCCACCGTTGGCGCCCACGCCATCACCCTCTCCGCCGACCTCACCTCGCCCACCCACCTCACCCACTTAGTCGAGCGAGCCGAAGCCGGCCACGGGCCGGTCGACGTGCTCGTCAACAACGCCGGCGTGGAAGCCGCAGCCCACCTCGTCGATACCGACACCGGCGACATTGCCCGGACCGTCGCGCTCAATCTCATCGCCCCCGCCGTACTCGCCCGACAAGCCCTGCCCGGCATGGTCCGCCGCGGCCGCGGCGCCGTCGTCAACGTGTCCTCGCTCGCCGGAGTCGCCACGTTTCCCGGGCTGGCCCTCTACGGCGCCACTAAGTCGGGCCTCACCGCACTCACCGCCGGCCTGCGTGCCGAACTGCGCGGCACCCCTGTTACCACCCTGGCCGTCGAGATCGGGCCGGTCACCTCGCCGATGCTGACCCGGATCGGCGAGCATGCCGGCGCTGCGGCATCCTTCGACCGGCTGCGGCGCACCCGGCTGCTGCCGCGCCTCGACCCCGACGACGTCGCCCGGCGCGTCGTCGCCGCAATCGAAACAGGCCGCGCGCACCTGCGCCTGCCGCGCCGGGTCGCGCTGCTCGCCGCGACGCAGGGAGTGCCCCGCGCAGTCATGCGCGTGGCACTCACCGGCATCCCGCATGGCTCACCCACCGGCCCACCGAGGAGGACGACCGAGTGACACGGCGACAGCGAGTGACCCACGCCCGGACTCGCACGTCGGTCCGCCGCAAAATCGCGGTCGCCACCTGGCGGCCGTCGAGCGACGGCCGCATCTACGCGCGGATGGAGGCCGACGTCACCGCCGCGCTTGCCTACTGCGACCGAGTGCGGGACGCCACCGGCATCCGGGTGTCGCTGACCCATGTGGTCGGTGCGGCGCTGGGGCGCGCGCTCCGGGAGATGCCGGAGATCCGCGCTCGCGTCGTGCTCGGCCGGGTGACACCGCTGGAGTCGTGCGACATCGGATTCGCGGTCGACATCGAACGCGGCTCCGACCTGGCGCCAGTGAAGGTGCTGGCCGTCGACCGGATGACGCCCGCCGAGGTGGCGACCGCGGTCGACGCCGGAGCGACACGGCTGCGCCGCGGCGAGGACTCCGCGTACCGGCGCACCTCGGGGATCGTGCGCCTGGCCCCAACCTGGGTGATGCGTCCGCTGATGTCGGCCGCGAGTCTGGTGGCCGGCGGGTTCGGCCTGCGCGCCTTCGGGCAACCCGGCTTTCCCCTCGGAACCGCATTCGTCTCGAACGTCGGCAGCCTCGGGCTCGACGAGGCGTTCCTCGCGCCGCTCCCGCTAGCCCGAACTCCGGTATACCTGGCCATCGGCGCCGTTCAGGACAAGGCGGTGGTCATCGACGGCGAGATCGTCGTGCGGCCGGTGGCCGTGCTCGTCGCGACCGCCGACCATCGGCTTGTCGATGGTGCCCACGCCGCGCATCTGGCCGACGTCATCCGAACCATGCTCGCCGAACCCGACCGCCTCGACCAGCCTCCGCCCTGACCACCCGATGGCGGGGCTGGCCCGTCGGGTCTCCGGCTCATCGGCCAGTGCCGGTGCCTGTGCCTGTGCCTGTGCACGGACGCGAGTAGTTCCAGAGCCACCGTGAGGTTGGGCTACGTCACGACACGCGACACTAGGTGTTTCTGTAGAGTTTGATGGATCCATTCACCCCCTCCTCCGAACTATGGTTTTTGGGCGGGGATTTCCAGTTCAGGCCGCCCCCGCATCCGAAATAATTACTCTACCGACCAGAGATGGATTTCCCCAAGATGAAATCAATGCGTTCTAAAGTGGGATCGAATCGCAGTTCCGTGAATCGGGTCGCGTTGCTCGCCGTTGTGGCCTTCGGTGCGGTGTCCGCAGTGGGCGCGACCGCTCAAGCGCAGGAGGGATCGCGGCTATGCGGGCACTACTATACGAAAAATGGAATTCAGCATGCCAGCCTTATCGAGGTTCGCAAGGGAGCCAAGGGGATCTGCAAGGTCGCCCAAGACAATTCCGACAACGTGAGCGTTAGTGAGGGGTGGAAAAACGTCCAGGCTATCTTCCTTGCAGAATGTGGGACAGTCGCCGCTAAAATGAAATACAAGGGTGATCCATGTAGCGTGATGAATAGAGCCGACGACAGGCAGGAGGCCGGCAATTACAGTCGCGTGAGAATGTGGACCGTCAAGGGGGTCGGCAAGATTCAACCCGTTGACCAGTACAAGCCCGTGTCAAATGGAGGGCCCGGGGGCGTTGGGTAGTCAATGCTGAGGTGCTCTGAACTCAGCTGACGTCGGTTCGCGACACGCTGGAGAAGTGAGGCCGCGGGCGCGCCGTGAGCGGTGATCATCGGGTTCGCACACCTGGAACGATCACCTGCGGACGGTCGCGCCCGCCGCTTCGATCTCCGCCGATCAGGGCGGTCCGCCTCGTAGGCCACATCACCATCGCCTGCGCCCGACACCGGCACGGCAGACGGCGGTGTCCAGGCAGGCCTCACCAGCTGGCGGGGGCGGGAGCGCTCAACCCGCGAGAAGATCGCGGTCGAAGGTAGCCCGAGATCGTCTCGAGGACCTGATCGATACGGTGGGCGCCGTCGGCGTGGTCCGTGACGACGATGTCGAGTTCGTCGAGAACCTCTCGCCAAACGCTCCCCGCCCTGACCGCGCGCCGGCCCAGGTCTTCGGATGGGTCGCGTCATCCACGTGGGCAAAGATTGATTGCTGGACAACGACTTTCACCCACACTCGCGGCCGGTCAGCCGGCGGCCGACCGGGTACGGCGTGAGCAACTGATCGACCGGAGCGTGGTCGTCGGTGAGCACCCGCGCCTCGCCGGCCCAGGCGTCGAGTGCAACCCCTTCGATCGCGCCCCAACCGAGCCCACGCTCGGTCATCCGCGCCTCCAGGGCGGCAGCGTCGATGGGGGCATCGGAGGCAATCACCACGAGGTTGCCTCCCGACCCGGGCTCCTTGTCCAGGGTCTCAGCGTCGGCGGCGAGCACCACATGGTCGAATACCGTTCGTAGCGTCGCGATCTCGGCCCGGGCGAAGCCCATCGACCCGTTGTCGATCAGGTTCGCCGCGTACTGGCCGCCAGGAGCGAGCAGCCGCCGCACCTCGGACATCGCCTCCGTCGTCGTCAGATGCCACGGGATAGTCACCCCGCCGAACGCGTCCCCAACCACCAGGTCCTGGCTGCCGGAGGCGATCCGCGTCATCCCCAGCCGGCCGTCTTCGACGCGCACCTGAAGACCCGGCCCAGTGCGCAGGCCGAGCCGCTCGACATCCACCTCGACCACACCCTGGTCGATTTCGGAGACCACACTCCTGGTTCCCGGGCGCACCTGCGCGAGGTACCGCGGCAGGGTCAGCCCGCCACCCCCGAGGTGATACGCGGCAAGCGGATCGCCCGCGGGAAATCCGTTGTCGCTCACCGATGCCAGCGCCTGCACGTACTCGAACTCCAGATGGGTCGGGTCGGTGAGATCGACGTACGAGTGGCGCACCCCATCGAGCACGAGCAGGCGGCCGCCGGGCCGTTCCTCGTCAGCGACCACCTCCACGCAGTGATACACGGTCTCGGCGTCACAACTACCCGGACCCCACCACGCCCCGGCCACCCCGGGCACGAGCAACACCATGGGAACCACCGCACGGCGGATGCCGCGGACGCGCACCTCCACCGCGACCGCGGCCAAGACCAGCAACACACCCAGCCCGACGAGCACAACGCTCACCGGAAACGCGGTGACAAACACGACACCGGTGAGCACCGTGCCCACCAGGGCTCCGACGGTGCCGATGCCGGACAGCCCGCCGACCACCCCGCCGGTCTCGGCGAGGCTGGTGAGCCGCAACTTCGCCACGATCGGCGAGATCGCCGACAGCGTGGCGCCGGGGACGAAGATCGCGAGCGCGCCGACCAGCAGCACGCCCGGACCGGCCAGTTCGCCCGACCCACGGACGACGAACGGCATCAGCGAGACCGCGACCCCGGATGCCGCCAGCAGCGGGCCGATCAGGCGCCGAGGGTTCGAGGAGTCCGCCACGTGGCCGCCGCCCCAGGCCCCCACGGCGATCGCCGCCAGCGCGATGCCGATCACCATAGTGCTGGTCTGCAGCGTGAGCCCAAGAAACGGGGCGAGCAGGCGCAGCGACACCAGCTCGACAACAAGCACCGCCGCGCTCGACCCGAACACCAGCGCCCCGGCCAGCACCGGGCCGAGCGTCGTGGTCGTGGTTTCGGCAGCACGCTCGGCCTCGCTGGCTCGCTCGGGGCGAGCGACGTCGAGAGGTGGGCGATCGTCATCCGGGGTGCTGGTCACCGGTCAATCGTCGGGTATCGCACCGTGATCGGCGCAGCCGACGGGGTGGGCATGTCCTCGGTACTGCCCGCTCCAGCGCCACGGTCCGTTTCGAGCCCGACCCGGCCCCTCGCTGACCGGCGTCGAGGAGGCGTTCCCCTGGAACAGGATTCACGCGCTTGTCGCGCAGGCGAAGCCATGACTCGTGGCTTCAGCGCACGAGGGTCACCAGACGACCCTGGGGCAACGCGGGGCGAAGACGTGCCCAGCGCCTGTGCGGGGTTGGCAGGAGTATCGGGCAGAACACGGCGCATGCGGTCGGGCGGCTACCCGCCAGTTCCACTCCGCACCCACTCGACCCGGCGCTTCAACTGATGACCCCACGCGTAGTCCCTGGTCATTCGCTGCACCTGACCGAGAACGATGCTGGGCGCGATGCCGAGTTCGTCGGCGAGGGCATTGACCGCCCCGACGTCGCGGCTACTCGGAAGACGCCCGAGATAGCTGGGTGGGATGAGCACCTCTGAGGCGTATCGGTTCGCCTCGTCCTCGGCCTCGTTCCGATCCCCGCTGAGGTAGAGCCCCTTGTCCCCGTGGAGGATGACGTGACCCAGCTCGTGGAACAGGGTGAACCACCACTGGTCGTCGCTCTTCATCAGCAACGACAGCTGGATCACCGGGTGATCGTTCACCCACCGTGTGGCCCCGTGGATACCTAAGCCAGGAACGGGCGGGGTGACGCACAGAACCACGCCCACCGCCCGCAGATTCTGGACCGCCTGCTTGAGCCCGGCCAGCGGCTCCAACCGAGTGAGCGCGCGCAGGTCACCGATCAGTGACTCCAACGCGGGCCGGTCGAACCTCGGGACATCGAGCACACCGTCGTGATGCTGCTCGGCGAGGCGCAGCCACGCGGCGAGCGCCGGGGCGTTGTCCCGACCGACGGCGGACCGCCGATAGGCCACGCTGCCGTGTTCCCAGGTCGTACGAAACGCATCCAGACTGGCGACCCCGAGGAAACTGACCAGTTCGCGCACGGTTCCAGCTCGGTCTCGGGCGGGAGACCGGATGACGCCGTACTTCCTCAGGTACGCCAGCGGGAACTGCTGTGCGGCATCGTATTGGTCTGCCAGTGCTTCGTCGGCCGTCGTGCTCGCGACTGCGCTTCGATACCCCGATTCGTACAGATTCCAGATCCGTGCCGGCACTCCGGTGACCCTGGCCAGGGCAAGAGACGTCGCGTGAGACAAGGGCGCCTTGCCGCTGAGGAGTTCGCTGACGTGCTTCGGGGTCGCCCCCAAGCGCCGCGCCAGCTCAGCCGCGTTGATGCCCTCGCCCTCCATCCACTCGGCGATGTAGTCACCCGTGGTGACGATGTAGTCGAGTGTCGCGGTCATCGGTCTGCTCCTTTCTCTGGTCGCCGAGTCACTGGTGGTAGTCGACGATCTCGACGACGAGAACGACCACGGTGGCGTCGTCGGTCTCTGGCTCGACGATGAGTCGCCAGTTGCCTGTGAGGCGCGCCGACCATTGGCCAGCACGGTCTGCCGTCAGTTGCTCCCACCGGCCGGTACCGAGCAAGAGGTCTGCCATCTCTTCGACTCGGGTCAGTTCCGTGATCCGCAGCCTGAGCGCCTTCGCCACCTGCGCTCCGTAGTCTCGCTGCATCCGCCGACCGTCGGTGCAGACCCGCTCCAGGTGGCGTGTGGCGTAGCGCAACTCCATGTATTTATGTTACCTGGATCGTAACAGTATATGGGTTACGGGTGCCACCCCTTGCGCGGACCTCTGGAGGTCACGCGGACCGCCCCGGTGCGATCGGCCTCCACGCAGCCCGACGAACCCGACCTGCTCCCGCCCGCGGACGCCGTCGTGGTCGCGTCCGCCACCCTTCAATGCACGCCGGTCGCCAGAAGTCGCTTCCGGCAGTGTGGTGTACGTAGGGCGCGGTGCCGGCCGATGCGGCTAGCGGCGGTACACCTCGCGTCGGTGGCCGAGTTCGACGATCAGTACGACGAGCCGATCATCGAACACACCCTCCGTATCGCTTCATGACCTCACATGTATAGCGACTGGCGCTCATCAGCCAATCTTCAGGTACACCAGGCACGCTGCAGGGCGTGAGGGTGAGTGTGCGGGCCGAGGCGGACGCCGGCACAGTGCTGGTCGTCGATGATGACGCCGACGTGCGGGACAGCCTGGCCCGATCTCTCGACTACGAGGGCTACCAGGTATTCACTGCACCCGACGGCCGGGTCGCCCTCGATCTGGTGGGGCGCGAGCGTCCCGATGTCGTGGTGCTCGACGTGCAGATGCCGGTGCTTGACGGCCTGGAGACCACCCGTCAGCTGCGGGCCACCGGAGACGACACCCCCGTCATCCTGCTGACCGCACGCACCATGCTGGGCGACCGGGTGACCGGGCTCGATGCCGGGGCTGACGACTACCTGGTGAAGCCGTTCGCGCTGGAGGAGCTGCTCGCCCGGGTCCGTGCCCAGCGGCGGCGCACGAGCGGCTGTCGCCGACCCGCCGACCTGTTCGAGGTCGACGACCTGCACCTCGACTCCGGAACCCGTGAAGTCCACCGTTCCGGCACACCGATCTCGTTGACGCGCACCGAATTCGACCTCCTCGCGCTCCTCATGCGTCATCCGCGTCAGGTTCTCACCCGAGCTCAGCTGGTGCGCGAGGTCTGGGGCTTCGACCACGACCCGGCGTCGAACAGTCTCGAGGTGTACATCGGGTACCTGCGCCGCAAGACCGAGGCCGACGGCCGGCCCCGACTGGTGCACACGGTGCGCGGAGTTGGTTACGCCATCCGAGTGGGATGACGTGCCCCGGCCCAGCCTGACCCGCAGCATCGCGCTGCTGTGCGCCGTCGCAGTGACGGTGTCGATCGCCGCGGTCAGCGTGCTCGCCTGGGTGACCACGCGCAGCGTGCTCCGCGACCAGGTCGACGCGGCCTTGGAGCCGCCGCGGACCCGCCTCGACGGGGCCGGTGGGGCCACAACTCCGGGCTTCGGGCGCGGCCAGCTCAGGCCCGAGTTGTCCGCACCCGGGCCATTACTGGCCACCACCGATGTCGAACAACTGTGCGCTGCGGTGAGCGACGCCTTCGAGCGCTTTCGCGCCGGCCCGGTGTCGCTCCAACTGGTGCGCGCCGACGGCACCACCTGCACGCCCGGCGGTGCCGACCTTGTCCCAGTGCGCACTGCCGATCGACGCGCCACCGCCGGTGGCCCGACCACCCAGCGCGACGACGAGACCGAGGCCGGGGTACCGGTCCGGGTACGGAGCCAGCACCTCGCCGAGGGATTCGCGGTGCTGATTGTGCGCGACCTCAGCGAGATCGACACCACCCTGCGCTGGCTGGCAGTCGTTCTCGGCGTCTCGACGCTGCTCGGCGGAGGGCTCGCGCTCACCGCCGGCGTCGTCGTGGCCCGCACCGCGCTGCGCCCGGTCGAACGGCTGACTCGCGCGGCCGAGCACGTCAGCCGCACCCACGAGTTGCGCACCCGCATCCCGGTCACCGGCGAGGACGAGGTTGCCCGGCTCAGCCACGCGTTCAACGCGATGACCGCCTCGCTCGAGGAGTCGCGTGACCGGCAGTCGCGGCTGGTGGCGGATGCCGGTCACGAACTGCGGACCCCGCTGACCTCCCTGCGCACCAATATCGAACTGCTCGAGCGCAGCGAGGCCCGCGGCCGCCCCCTTGAGCCCGAGCACCGCGCCGCCGTGCTGGCCCGGGTGGTGGCGCAGCTCGGCGAGCTGGCCACCCTCACCGAGGAACTCACCGAACTGGCCCGCACCACCGAGGCGGCCCCGGCCGACGACGTGCGCCTCGACGAGGTGGTGCAGGCCGCGGCCGACCGGGTCGGGCTGCGCGCCGACCACGGGCTGGTGGTCGACGTCGAGCCGTGGCTGGTCACCGGCGACGCCGCCCAGCTCGAGCGAGCTGTGGTGAACCTGGCCGACAACGCCGTGAAGTTCAGCACGTCCGGGACGACGGTGCGAATCACGCTGCGCGCGAAGGGTTCCGGTTGGGCTACCGTCGTCGTTGACGACGAGGGACCCGGCGTTCCCCCGGCCGACCGGTCGCTGGTGTTCGAACGGTTCTGGCGGGCGGATGACGCCCGTGCCCGTCCCGGCAGCGGGCTCGGTCTCGCGATCGTCGCCGAGGCCGCGGCCCGCCACGGTGGCACGGTGGCGACCGAGCCGGCCCCTGGCGGCGGTGCGAGGTTCGTCATCCGACTCCCGGGCCGCCGTCCGTAGGTGTCGAGTGGTCAACGACCGGTAGGGCGGTCGAGTTGTCAACGACCGGCGTCAAACCACCTCGATGCGGCACTGCGGGCCGGTCGCCGCAGCGAGCCGCCGGTCGGAGGTGAGCAGCGTGGCGTCGAGCGCTTCGGCAAGAGCGACGTACATCGCGTCCCAGCCTCGTACCGTGTCGCGCAACTCCCAGGCTCTGGCGAGCAGCGGCCGGTGACCGAACCGTTCACCCGGCCACGCGTAGAGGTCATCGATGGCCTGAGCCGCCTCGAGGAGCCGACGGCCGTCAGTCGGGCACCCGCACCTGGACGCCCTCGTCCACCCCGGTGACCTCGACCCAGCCGTCGACCACCAGGCCGACGGCCACCTCGACCTCGCGGTCAGCGGCATCCGCGCCTGAGCCGGAGACCGCGCGCACGACGGTGGCCCCGTCCGTCCCGGACACCAGGGCGGCCACCGGCACGGTCACCGCGCCCGAACGGGAGCCGGCCGTCACCGTCGCGTCGAGCGGGGTACCGGGCACCTCCTCGACCGCGTCGCCGATCTCCACGCGCACCTCGACCCGGCCGTCCACCGCGTCGCGTCCGACCGTGCGCACCCGCCCGGTGAGGTTCTCGTCGGCGATGGCGACCTGGGCCTCGGCACCGACCGTCCATCCCGCAAGGTCCTCCACCGCAACGTCGACCACGGCATCCGACCCGCCTGCGCCGACGTCGAGCAGCACAGTGCCGACAGGCACCTCGTCGCCGATGTCGGCCACCGCTCCGGCCACCTCCTGCGGCTCGCTGACCACGAGCAGGTCGCCCAGTTCGACGACCCCGTCCGGGTCGGCCCGGCCCAGGTCGGCCTCCCAGTCCTCGACGGCCTCGGCGGTGGCCGAGGTGAACTCATCGTCGACCGTGACGTCACCGGCCCGGCCCAGCCGGTCGAGCAGCTGCTCGAGCGCCTGCACATCAGCGCCCGAATCACCCTCGCGCAGTGCGCGGTACGACGGTGCGTCGTCGACCATGACCACGGTCGGCTCGCCATTGGTGGCATAGGCGGCGACGCCGTCGCTGAGCCGGGACCCGACGTCGGCGAGGCCGGTGAGCACCGGCGCCGACTGCCCCCCAGCCGGGTCCTGCCCACCCTGAGCTGGCACCAACCCGGCGCCAGCTGCGGCTCCGGTAGCCGCACCCGCGCCCGGCGAGAGCGCCTGCGGGCCGCCCGGAGCTGCCTGCGGACGCTGACCCGATGGGATCTGACCTGGAACTGTCGGACCGGTGGGCGACGGCGAGGGAGTGAACGGCGGTGACTGGCCGCCACTCGGTGTCGGTGTGGATGTCGCTCTGGCCATCGGGATGTCGCTCGGCGTCGGCCGTGGGCTGGCACTCGGGGTCGGGCTCGCGCTCGCGCTCGGCGATGGCGTTGTGGTCGGGCTTGCGCTCGGCGACGGGGTCGGGCTTGAGGTCGGTGCCGCACTCTCGGATGCCGTCGGCACCGTGCTGGCGCTCGGCGACGGGGTCCCGGTCGAGCTTGGCGACGGGGTCCCGGTCGAGCTTGGCGACGGGGTCCCGGTCGAACTCGGTGTCGGGCTGGCGGACTCGGTCGGCGACGGGGTCGAGGCGGGGTCGTCGCTCCCGGCCGACGTCGTTGCCACCGCGACGGCACCGATATCCGAGGACCACCTGATCGCCGGCGCAGCGCCCGAGCGCGAACCGGACGGCGCAGCATCGGATGCCGGCTCGGCCGCCACACCGCCCCCGCCTCCAGTGGCGGCACCGCCAGCGGCGGTTCGCACCGCTGGCTGACCCGCTCTCGGGTTGGCCGTGACCCGGCTCGGTGCCGTAGCGCCCGCAAGCACAGCCATCTCGGTGCGGCGCTGTACGGTGCCGGCGGCCGACACCGTGGCAGTGAGGTCGCGGCGCTCCGCAGCGACCGTGCGCCCGGCGTCGGCCGGCGTGTCGTCCTGGTCGGCCGCAGCCGCCGACCAGGACACGCCGCCAGCGACGAGTCCGGCGACCAGCACGGCGAGCGCCGTCGGGTGCCGCCACCACGGCCTCGGGGGGCCGCCATCCGTCGAGTAGTTCGGGCCGTTCGAACTCACTGGATCGTTCGAGTAGTTCGCGCTCACCGCGTCCTTCGCGCTCACCGCGCCCTTCGAACTCACCGCGCCCTTCGAACTCGCTGGGTTGTTCGAACTCGCTGGGTTGTTCGAACTCGCTGGGTCGTTCGGGTCGAGGTGGGGTCGTTCAGGGGAGGTCATGTCACACCGTCCTCAGGGCTTCGGTGGGTGAAAGCCGCGCGGCACGCAGCGCGGGGTAGAGGCCGGCGATCGCGCCGATCGCGAGCGCTGCACCGAGGCCACCTGCGGCAGCGACCAGCGGCACGACGACCTCCCAGCCACGGAGCACTGCATACCCGGCGGTGACCAGGGCGCCGATCACGACACCCACGGTGCCGCCGATCGCCGAGAGCAGCAGCGCCTCCACGAGAAACTGCACGCTGACCTGCCGCCGGGTGGCCCCGAGCGCGCGGCGGAGGCCGATCTCGGAGCGTCGTTCGAGGACCGAGATGACCATGACGTTGGCAATGCCGACCCCGCCGACAAGCAGGGCGACGCCGCCGAGCCCGAGGAACAGCGAGGTAAACGCGGTGCTCGCCGCGGCTCGTGCCTCGATCGCGTCGGACGGCCGGGACACCTCCACCTCATCGGGGTCGGCCGGGTCCGCGGTGGCGGCCACCACGTCGCGCACCGCGTCGACCTGTTCGGGGTCAGTCCGCAGGTAGATCGTCTCCGGTTCCTCGGCGGCACCCAGTTCACTCTGGCCAATTCCGTTGCCCACCAGGGCTGCCCGGTCGATGTCTCGGGCCAGCTCGAGCGGTTCGAGGATCCCGACCACGGTGAACCATCGGTCATCGATCCATACCTGAGGCTGGCCTTCGAGCGTGGTGATCCCGAGCCGCTGCGCCGCGACGGAGCCGAGCACGACCACCGGCAGGTCAGACCTGGTGTCGTCGAGCCATTCGCCGGCCGCCATCGACCCGGCCAGCGTGGTGCGGAGGGTGACGTCCGCAGCCTGCACCGAGATGCCGCCGGTCTGGTCCTCCGGGACGAGGTCGGTGCGGCGCACCGTGGCGTCGACCGTGGTGAGGGATGACGCTGCCTCCACCGGTCCGATCCGACCCAGCATCGCCTCACTCTCCCGCGGGAGCGAGGCGTCCCCGCCACCGAAGCCGGTGCCCGCCTGCACGGTGAGCATGTTGGTACCAAGCCGGTCCAGCGACGCCAGGAGGTCGGCTCGTGAGGACTCGGAGATGCCGAGCACCGCCACCATCGCGGCGATCCCGATGGCGATACCCACCGCGGACAGGCTCGCTCGCAGTCGGCGGCTGCGCAGCCCGACCGAGCCCACCCGGAGCAGGTCGACCGGATGCAGCCGGCTG
>JBOFLG010000047.1:0-13010 GCA_051657745.1 Dermatophilaceae bacterium
CTGCGCCAACGCCGCGACCACCACCGCGAGCTGCTCACGCAACTCAGCAACAACCACAGACTCCCCAGGCACCACCCCATCATCACCACCAACAAGTCAAGACCAAACCGCCACGCCGTGGGGAACCTGACCAGTTACCGTGCGATGTGACATCAGACGGCCGTCCTCAACTGGTCCTGTGGTCGACGGTGAGCGTCGTCGAAGGTACGCCGTCACGAATGGCGCGTCACCGCCCGAGGGTTCAGCAATTCCGTCACCCGCTCGCCGATCAAGCAATATCTCTCTCACCTCGTGTCAGACGGTATCCACGGGCGCTGAACAGGGCAACCGAGGAAACGCTTGGTTCTCGTCGATGCCCTGGCCAACGCCGTCGCGCCCTCCGGTGGCGATCGACGTGCGCCGGAAGCCTGCGTGACCTGATGTCTGGCGCGCCCACCCGGCCATACGCTGCCGGCATGGCGGACTTCATCGGCGCGGTCGACCAGGGCACCACGAGCACCCGGTTCATGGTGTTCGACCACGACGGGCGCGAGGTGGCCCGGCATCAACTCGAACATCAGCAGGTACTGCCCCGGGCCGGCTGGGTCGAGCACAACCCGATCGAGATCTGGGAGCGGACCCAGACCGTCATCGGCACCGCGCTGGCCGGAGCCAGCCTTACCAGCAGCGACCTCGCCGCGATCGGCGTGACGAACCAGCGGGAGACCGCGATCGTCTGGGACCGCCGCACCGGCCGGCCGTGGCACAACGCCATTGTCTGGCAGGACACCCGCACCGCCGCCATCGCCGCAGCCCTGGACGCCGACGGCCGCGGCGACGTCATCCGGGAGCGGGCGGGCCTGCCGCCGGCCGCCTACTTCAGCGCGGGCAAGGTGCAGTGGCTGCTGGAGAACGTCGATGGGCTCCGGGATGCCGCCGAGCGCGGCGACGCGCTGTTCGGCACCCCGGACACCTGGGTTGTCTGGAACCTCACCGGCGGCCCGGATGGCGGGGTCCACGCCACCGATGTCACCAACGCCAGCCGCACGATGCTGATGGATCTGCGCACCCTGACCTGGGATGACGAACTGCTCGGCTGCTTCGGCATCCCCCGCGCGATGCTGCCGCGCATCCACCCGAGCAGCGACCCCGAGGCGTACGGCCGCACCACCGGCCAGCGCGGCATCCACCCGGTGCCGATCGCCGGGGTGCTCGGCGACCAGCAGGCAGCCATGGTCGGGCAGGTGTGCTTCGCACCCGGAGAGGCGAAGAACACCTACGGCACCGGCAACTTCCTGCTCCTCAACACCGGCTCCGACCTGGTGCGCAGCGACAACGGACTGGTGACCACGGTGGCGTACCAGCTCGGCGACGCCGCCCCGGTGTATGCCCTGGAGGGGTCCATCGCGGTCACCGGGAGCGCGGTGCAGTGGCTGCGCGACCAACTCGGCATCATCAGCGGCGCGGCCGAGGTGGAGACCCTCGCGGCCTCGGTCGAAGACACCGCTGGCAGCTACTTCGTGCCCGCGTTCAGCGGCCTGTTCGCGCCATACTGGCGCAGCGACGCCCGCGGCGCCATCGTCGGCCTGTCCCGGTTCACCACCAACGCCCACCTGGCCCGCGCAACCCTGGAGGCGATCTGCTACCAGAGCCGCGACGTGGTGCTGGCGATGGAGGCCGACTCCGGCGTCGAGACGACCTGCCTCAAGGTCGACGGCGGCGTCACCGCCAACCGACTGTGTATGCAGCTCCAGGCCGACGTGCTCGGCGTGCCGGTGAGCCGGCCGGTGGTGGCCGAGACCACCGCCCTGGGCGCGGCCTACGCGGCCGGGCTGGCCACCGGCTTCTGGAGCGGCACCGACGAACTACGCCAGAAGTGGGCCGAGGACGAGCGCTGGGAGCCGCAGTGGTCCGAGCCGCAACGCCGCCATGGGTACGCCGGGTGGCGCAAGGCGGTGCAGCGCACCCTCGACTGGGTGGATGACGACGAGCTCACGGAGTGACCGGCGGGCTCGTCGCACGCCGGGCTGGCCAGCGGTCAGGCCAACGGGCTGGCCAGCGCGTCGTGGCAGATGCCGGCAACCCGCGAGATGGTCTGGCGGCCGTACCGAAACCCCGACGGACTGACCGACAGGATGCCGAGCACGTACTCGCGCCCGCCGCCCGACACCCATCCGGTCGAGTTGAGGTGGTAACCCGCCGGCATTGGCCCCCACCCGTTCTTGGCGGCCACGTACACGTCGTCACTCTCCGGGGCGAACACCCCCCAGCGTTGCGCGGCGACGACCTCGGACATCATGAATCGGGCGATCGTGCGCCGGCCACCGTCGAGCACGGCGTCGGAGTCGAGCACCGCGTCGACCATCCGGTCGAGGTCCCCGGGCACGGTGCGCCAGTGCCCCCACCAGCCGGCGTCGATCTCGGTGCGGGTCATCCCGGCCAGGCCGGCCACCCGGCGCACCTCGCCGCGCCCGACCTGGGCGAGCAGGGCCTCGGTCGCGGCGTTGTCGCTGCGGGTAATCATCCGCTCGGCGAGGTCGCGCTGTCGGTCGGTGAGTTGCGTGCCGTCCTCTTGCCCGAGCCGCAGCACGGTGGTGAGGATCAGCACCTTGATCGTGCTATAGCACAGGCCTTCGTCCGCGCGGTACCGGAAGATCTGGCCGCGGTCGAGGTCGACCAGCTCCAGGCCGAGCGTGCCACCGCGCTCGTCGAGGTACCGCGTGAGCCGCTCGGTGAGACCGGGGGCCTCGACCACCACGGGCTCGACCGGCCGCGGGGTCGGAGCGGCCGGGCTCACCGGGCTGCTGGTACCAATCTCGGTCGGGGATGACGGTGGCCGCACCGCGGCGCCCACCACGGTCGGTCGGGGCTGGTCGGCGACGAGGAGCCGCACGCCTGAACCGATCATCCCGAGACCGAGCGCTGCACCGGCGCCGAGGAGCAACCCACGCCGCGGGACCCCTGCGGGAGGTTCGTGCGTCATCCGCTACTCGGCGACAGACCACACCGTCGCGGCCCCTGCTGGCTCACCCGAGCATGATAGGCGGCTTACCGACGCAGCAGAACCGGCGGACCGTGGTGGTCGCAGACCGCGACCACCGCACCGTCGACCTCGAGCTGAGGCGGGCGGTCGTCATTGGGGCCGGGCGGGGCGCCCGATGCCCACGGGTGCTCGAGCGCCAGGTGGGTGAGCGGCATCCTGCGCCGTGCCGTGTCGACCAGGTCCGCGACGGCCGCGGTTTCCGCTGCGGGCCAGTACAACCGGGTCACGGACTGCCAGACCACGGTGAGCACGCCGTCCTGGACCGGTTCGGCGAGTCGGCGCGCCAGCCACTCCGCGGCCGGCGCGCGATCGACAACGGCCGGCTCCGAGCGGGCGACGTCGAGCGCGGCGGTGAGCCGGGCGTGCCGCTCGATCATCCACGGCCAGACGAAAGAACGGAGGTGCTGCCCGCCCGCCTCGGTGGCGATGTCGACGGGCGAGAGGTCGCACCCCCGACGCTCCACCACGCGAAACCTCTCCGGCACGAATCCCGCTGCGCCACAGCCGGTAACGTGCAGCTGCGTATCACGCGGGCCGGCCGACCACCCGTCTCCCGAGAAGCGGTATCGGTCCACGAGCAGGCCGAGCCCACCGGACGCGCCCGGCTCGAGCAGTCGGATGCGGCGGAGCCCGGTGCGGCGCACGGCATCCGCGAGACCGACCAGCAGCGCGACAGCACGTCCCGGCTCGTTGGTCTGCAGCGGAGCCTGGAGCGCGGCGTGCAACTCATCGACGTGCGCGGCGAGCACCGGGCGGAACGACGCCCATGCGTCGCGTGGCTCGAAGTCACCCCCGAGGCACGGGTACCACCCGACCAAGTGCGGCGCCTCACCGCGGAGCACCAGCCGGAACAGGCCAGCGAGCAGCCGCAGGTGGGGGAACTCGCGTGGGTCGGCGTGGTGCCACCCGTGAAACACCTCTCGGGTCGTGCCGCCGGCGTCCCAGTCGTCGGCCATCTCGGCCAGCAGCGCGCCGTAGAGGTGGTCACGATGCCCGAACTGCCGGCGCATCCGCTCCGCGAACGTCTCGCCGCCGAACCCAGCCATGCGACGAGAGGGTAATGGCGCCGCAGCGTCGTGCGAGCATGGGCCAGTGAGCGAGGAGCAGCAGCAGGCCGACAACCGCGCCCGGCCGACCACGGAGGAGTTCCGCGCGTTCGTCCGGGACGGCTGGGCGCCGCGGCGACCGGCTGTGACCGAGCCGGCGGCGGTGGCACCGTTCGCCGCCGCCCGGCGCGCGGCCCTCTCCGCGAACCACCTCGGTGAACGACTCGTCATCCCGGCCGGCGGGCTCCGGGTGCGCAGCAACGACACCGACTACGCCTTCCGCCCGCATACCGCGTTCGCCTACCTCACCGGCCTCGGCGCCGACCGCGAGCCCGATGCCGCACTCGTGCTCGAGCCGGTCGGCGATGGGCATGACCCAGTGCTCTACGTCCGTCCGCTCGCCGACCGGGACAGCGACGAGTTCTTCGCCAACCCGCGGACCGGCGAGTTCTGGGTGGGCGCCCGGCCGACCCTGGCCGACTACGAACTCGAACTCGGGCTCACGGCACGCCATCTCGACGAGTTCGAGGCTGCCGTGGCCAAGGACGCCGGCGAGGTGACCGTGCGCGTCATCCGGGATGCCGACCACGAGCTGACCACCCGCCTCGACGCCGCTCGGGTCGAGAACGGCGCTGTCGAGGCCGGCCTGGTGGAGGCCGACACCGCACTCGCCCACGAGGTGTCGGTGCAGCGAATGTGCAAAGACGAGTACGAGGTCGAGCAGCTCCGCGCCGCGGTGGCGGCCACCCAGGTGGGGTTCGAGGCGGTGATCGCCGCGCTCCCGGACGCGGTGGCGGTGGGCCGCGGCGAACGCTGGCTCGAGGGCACGTTCGGGCGGCAGGCTCGACATCTGGGCAACGGCGTCGGGTACGACTCGATCTGTGCCGCAGGCGATCACGCCACCACGCTGCACTGGGTGCGCAACACCGGTGAGGTGCGCCCGGGTGAGGTGGTGCTGATCGACGCCGGTGTGGAGGTCGACAGTCTCTACACCGCCGACATCACCCGCACCCTCCCGGTCGACGGTACGTTCACCACCGCTCAGCGCGAGGTGTACGACGCGGTGGTGGCCGCGCAGGAGGCGGGGATGGCTGCGGCCCGTCCCGGCAACCGGTTCTCCGACATCCACCACGCCGCCATCACCGTGATCGCCGAGCACCTGCACCGCTGGGGTCTGCTCCCGGACGGCGTCTCGGTCGAGCAGACCCTCGACCCCGAGCACGGTCAGTACCACCGCCGCTGGATGGTGCACGGCACGTCGCACCATCTCGGCCTCGACGTGCACGACTGTGCGCTGGCCACCCGTGCGGAGTACTCGGATGCCGAGTTGCGGCCCGGGATGGTGCTCACCGTGGAGCCGGGGCTGTATTTCAAGGCCGACGACCTCCGAGCGCCAGCACGGTTCCGCGGCATCGGAATCCGCATCGAGGACGACGTCCTGATCACCGAGAGCGGCCACCAGAACCTCTCGGTGGGGATGCCGCGCGCGGCGGTCGACGTCGAGGCGTGGATCGCCCGGATCCAGGCCCGCTAAGCCCGCGGGAGTCCGAGGCTCAGGCCGACGACGGGGAAGTCGATGACGGGGCGAGCGACGACGTCATCCGGCCCGCCCAGTCTCCTGGGCGCGACGCACCTGCTCCTGGGCCGCCCGCATCGGGTCGAGCTGGGCGAGCAGTTCGCGCCCGCGTTGGGCGTGCTTGTGCTCGCAGAGCACCTCGTACTTCGCCGCGACCACCTGGCTTACCGAGGTGAAGTCGCGTTGCCCCCGGGTCGCCGCGTACCCCACCGCGCCCCAAATCGCGCCGAACACCGCACCGAAGGCGACGGTGCCGAGCACGCTGACCACGTTGAAGCCGCTCGGGTCGAACAACGCGAAGATGAGGCCGACGAAGAGACCGAGCCACACCCCGGACAGCGCACCGGCGCCGATGACGCGGGCCCAGGTCAGCCGGCCGGTCACCCGCTCGACCTGTTTGAGGTCGGTGCCGACAATCATCACGTCCTGCACCGGGAACCCGTGGTCGGACAGGTAGTCGACCGCTTTCTGCGCGTCGGCGTAGGTGTCGTGGACGCAAAGCGACATCGGGTACTCGAGGGAGAGCGCGGCTCGCAGCCCGGGCCGCATCGGCTGGGAGGTCATGGCATCAGTATCCCATCGCGACCCGACCACTCCCATCCTGGCGGGGGCGGATGACGGACCCCGGTCAACCCACTCGCTCGCGAGTATCACCGGGGCGGCTGGGACACCTACGAGGAGTTCCTCGGCCGACCGGCCGCGCCGACCTCTCGTGACCGCTCCGAGGTCAGCGGAGGGCGAACTCTTCGAGGAGGCGGCGGCCGATGATCAACTTCTGGATCTCGGCGGTGCCCTCGCCGATCAGCAACATCGGCGCTTCCCGGTATAGCCGCTCGATCTCGTACTCCTTGCTGTAGCCGTACCCGCCGTGGATGCGGAAGCTCTGCCCTACGACGTCGGCACAGTTCTCTGCGGCGAGGTACTTCGCCATCCCCGCCTCCAGGTCGTTGCGGTGGCCGGCGTCCTTCAGCCGCGCAGCCTTGACCATCACCTGGTGACTCGCCTCGACCTTGGTCGCCATATCGGCGAGCCGGAACAGAATGCCCTGATGCTCGGCGATCTTTTTGCCGAACGTCTCCCGCTGCTGCGCGTACGCGATCCCCAGCTCGAACGCCCGCATCGCCACCCCACACGCCCGAGCCGCGACGTTGACCCGCCCCACCTCCACACCGTCCATCATCTGGTAGAAGCCCCGGCCCGGCACCCCTCCGAGCACCTGGGCGTCGGTACTGCGGTGACCCTCGAGCAGGAGCTCGGTGGTGTCGACGCCCTTGTAGCCCATCTTCTCGATCTTCCCGGGAACGGTGACGCCCTGCGCGGTCTCGCCGAACCCGGGCTCCTTGTCGACGAGGAACGCCGTCATGGCGCGGTACGGGCTCTCGCTCTCCCCCAGATCGGTCCGCACCAACACCGCCACGAGGTTTGCCGAGCCCCCGTTGGTCAGCCACATCTTCTGACCGGTCACGCTCCATCCGTCGCCATCGCGCACTGCCTTCGACCGGATCGCAGCCACGTCACTGCCCATTCCCGGCTCGCTCATCGAGAACGCCCCCCGCACTTCACCGGTCGCCATCCGCGGCAGGTACCGCTGCCGCTGTTCCTCGGTGCCGTGCTGGAGCAGCAGCCACGCGACGATGAAGTGGGTGTTGATGATGCCGCTCACCGACATCCACCCCCGCGCGATCTCCTCGACGACGAGTGCGTAGGTAAGCAGCGACTCACCGAGCCCGCCGTACTCCTCGGGGATCATCAGCCCGAAGATCCCCATCTCCGTCATCGCCTCGACGATCTCGGTCGGGTACTCGTCGGCGTGCTCGAGTGCGGTGGCCACCGGCAGGATCTGCTCGTCGACGAACTCGCGCACGAGCTTCAGCAGGTCGTGCTGGTCCTCGGTGAGGCCGTCGGTGGTGAGGAGTCGGGACACGCGTCATCGCCGCCTTCGGTTCGGGGTCGGTGCCCTCGCAGTATTCCGTCGGCCGGATGACGATGGGTGGGGTCATGGCTGTGAGCCGCCCCACCTCCACCCCGTCCCGGCCATCCGCCTCGCCATCCGCCTCGCCATCCGCCTCGCCATCCGCCTCGCCATCCGCCTCGCCATCCGCCCCGGCCGTCCGCCTCGCCATCCGCCTCGCCATCCGCCTCGCCATCCGCCCCGGCCGTCCGCCTCGCCGTCCGCCTCGCCATCCGCCCCGGCCGTCCGCCTCGCCGTCCGCCTCGCCTCCCGATTCGCCGACCGGCCGACTCCAGCGGACCATGGAGTGATGACCTCAACGATCACCGCTCGGGAACAATCCAGCGCCGACCTCCCGGCGGTCGGCGGGCGGTTCCGGCCGATCCTGGCGATGCGCCGGAACCTGGTCGAGTTCGCCGAACACACCTGGCGCGCACACGGCGACGTGGTGCGCACCGTCCTCGGCCCCCCAGGCCTGGACCGCGAGATGTGGCTGCTGCACCACCCGGATGCCGCAGCGCGGGTGCTCTCGGGCTCCTCGTGGCGTTCCTTCACCAAGGAGGACCCGGGCTACACCGAGGTGGGGCACTGGTTCGGTCGGAGCCTGCTCACCGCCGACGGGGAGGAGTGGACCCGGCAGAAGCGCCTCCTGCAGCCGGCGTTCACCAAGCCGGCGGTCGAGGGCTACGGCGCGCTGATGGTCGAGGAGATCGAGCAGGCGATCGCCCACCGCGACCGCACGAGCGGCGCGGTGGTCGACCTCGGCGGGTGGATGCAGGAACTGACCTTGAAGGTCGTTGTGCGGGCGCTGTTCGGGCAGTCGGGCGACGAGATCGTCACCCAGGTGCGGCGGTCGCTTCCGGCCATCTCCGACACCGTGGTCCGCCGCGGCTCCGGGGTGCTGCGATTGCCGGCGTCGGTCCCGACCCCACGGGTCCGGCGCGGCCGGGCTGGCCAGCACGACCTGTTCGCCGCCTGCGACCGCATCGTCGCCACCCGCCGCGCCCAGGGACCGACCGGGGGAACCGACCTGCTCAGCCGCCTCCTCGCGGCGCAGGACGACGAGGCTGGCTTCACCGACGACGAAGTGCGTAGTCAGGTGTTGGTGTTCCTCCTCGCCGGGCACGACACGACCGCGATCGCCCTCACCTTCGCGCTGCACCTGCTGGGCCGCCATCCAGAAGTTCAGGATGCCGTGCGCGACGAGGTGCGCGATGTCGTCGGCGACGAGCGCCCGACCGCCGCCGCGGCGTCCTCCCTGGTGGTCACCAATGCCGTTCTCCGAGAGGCGATGCGGCTGTACCCGTCGGTCCCGTTCGTCAGTCGCCTCACCGTGGCTGACGACGAGCTGCTGGGGTATCCGGTGCGCGCGGGGACCACCGTCCTCCTCGTGCCGTGGACGATCCACCGGCACCCCGACTTCTGGCGCGACCCGCTCGTCTTCGACCCCTCCCGCTTCGCGCCGACCGCCCCACCGCTGCCGCATCGATATGCGTGGATGCCGTTCGGTGGTGGGCCCCGAGCGTGCATCGGCCAACACTTCGCCATGGTGGAGGCCCTGCTCGCGCTCGCGGTCCTCCTCCGCGAGCACCGCGTCACCTCGCTCGCCTCCGCAGGCCAGGTACCGGTCAGCTCCCGCCTCACCCTCTGTCCGACGGAGCCGGTGCGGGCTCGGGTCGAGCGGCTCCGCTGAGTCGGCGCCAGTCATCGAGCAACAGGCGCCCGTAAGCGATCAGCGGCAGCCGACGGCCGGGAGCAGCAGGAGACGGAGGTGGCAAGAGACGGAGGTGGCAAGAGACGGAGGTGGCAAGAGACGGAGGTGGCAAGAGACGGAGGTGGCAAGAGACGGAGGTGGCAAGAGACGGAGGTGGTAGGAGACGGAGGTGGTAGGAGACGGAGGTGGTAGGAGACGGAGGTGGTAGGAGACGGAGGTGGTAGGAGAAGGGAGCGGCAGGAGAAATGGAGTGGCGTGCGCCGGATGAGGTACGCCACGCTGGGAAGTGAGCGCGCGGCATCCGCCGTGCCCGGCCGAGAGGAGAACGCGATGTCGACCACGGTCCTGGGTGTCCGCACCCCCACCCCGTTCGTTCTCGACCAGGAGTTCATCCATGGCATTTCCGCCGTTCCACCTGCCGGAGCAGCAGGCCGCGTGCTCCGCTGACACCGTCCCCGACGCGCCCCCCGAGGGCGAGCGCTGGTCCACCTGGGACGCCGCGACCCATGGCCCGAGTCCGCGACCGCCCTGGGTGGTCACCAGCCTCGGTGCGGTCGACGCCGACCTGGGCGTGCTCAAGACCGGGAAGGAGGCCGACGTGCACGTGGTGCGGCGCTGGGTGCCTGGCACCGAGCGCGACGCGACGATGGCCGCCAAGCGGTTCCGCACCGGCGACCACCGGCTGTTCCACCGCGACGCCGGGTATCTCGAGGGGCGCCGAGTGCGCAAGAGCCGGGAGACGCGGGCGATGGCCCGGCGGACCGCCTTCGGCACGAAGCTGATCGCCGGTCAGTGGGCGGCCGCCGAGTTCGACGCGCTTGGCCGGTTCTGGGAGCTCGGTCTGCCCGTACCGTACCCGGTGCAACTCGACGGCCAGGAGATGCTCATGGAGCTCATCGGCGACACCGAGACCGGCACCGCCGCACCACGATTGGTCTCGACCCGGCCGGATGAAGACCTGCTCGCCGAGCTCTTCGAGCAACTCCGGACCGCGATGCTGCTGCTGGCTCACCACGGGTGGGCGCACGGCGACCTGTCGCCGTACAACGTGTTGCTGCACGGCGACCGGCTGGTGCTCATCGACTGGCCGCAGGTGGTCGATGTCATCGGCAACCCGCAAGGGCTCCAGTTCCTCGAACGCGACGCGATGACCATGGCAGCCTGGTTTCGCCGACGGGGCCTCGAGATCGACGACGGCGAACTGGTGGCCGACCTGATGGCCGAGGCGACGTCACGGTTCTGACGTCACGGTTCTGACGTCACGGTTCTGACGTCACGGTTCTGACGTCACGGTTCTGACGCAACGCCAGCCGGGGCGCGGCATCGAGGCCACTGCCGCGTGGTCAGGTCGGGCGGCGCACTGCCGCGTGGTCAGGTCGGGCGGCGCACTGCCACGTGGTCAGGACGGGCGGCGCACTGCCGCGTCGACGGCCAGCACCTGGCGCGCGGTCTCGACGTGCAGGCTCTCCACCATCCGACCCTGATAAACCACCACGCCACGCCCGCCACCGCCCTCCCACGCGGCGAGGATGCCGCGCGCGTCGGACACCTCGTCAGCCGAGGGCGCGAACGCTTCGTTGCACGGGTCGACCTGGCTGGGATGGATCAGGGTCTTGCCGTCAAATCCGAGGTCGCGGCCCTGCCGACTTTCGGCGATGAAGCCCACCCGGTCGCGGACGTCGTTGTACACCCCGTCCAGCACCGCAACCCCGGCTGCGCGAGCACCAAGCAGCACCAGCGACAGCGCAGTGAGAAGCGGCGCCCGGCCGGGCACATTCCGCACGCCGAGTTCCTTGGCGAGATCATTGGTGCCGAGCACGATCACCGCGAGGCGGTCCGACGCGCGCGCGATCTCGGCGGCGGCGAGCACCGCTCGCGGCGTTTCGATCATCGCCCACAGTCGGGTGTGTTCCGGCGCGCCATACCGCTCCATCGCGGCGACGACCGCGCGGACGTCGTCGGCCGTGCCCACTTTCGGCACGACGATGCCGTGCGGGCCGGCAGCGCACGCCGCGGCAAGGTCGCGCTCGTGCCATTCGGTACCGGAGCCGTTGACCCGGATTGTCACCTCCCGGCCACCGAAGTCGGCGGATGACGCTGCCGCACAGGCATTCTCGCGCGCTCGCTGCTTGTCCCCCGGACTCACGGCATCCTCGAGGTCAAGGATGACGCCATCGACCGGAAGGGTCGGAGCCTTCGCCACTGCCCGCTCGTTCGACGCCGGGAGGTACAGCACCGAACGGCGCGGACGGTACCCCGTCGCGGCGCTCACGCGTCATCCGCCGTCGTCGAGGTGTAGAGCGCGGCCAGTTCGGGGTCGTTCGCCGCGAGCCGCTCGGCGAGTTCGAGGACGACGAGACACTGCTTGAGGCTGGCGTCGTCCTCCATCTTCCCGTCGAGCATCACCGCGCCAGTGCCGTCGCCCATCGCCGACCGGACCCGCCGAGCGCGGATAACGTCATCCGCGCTCGGGCTGAATACCCTTCTGGCGATGGCGATCTGGGACGGGTGCAGGGTCCACGCGCCGACGCAGCCGAGCAGATACGCGCTGCGGAACTGGTCCTCGCAGGCGAGGGTGTCGGCGATATCCCCGAACGGGCCGTAGTAGGGCAGGATGCCGTGCATTGCGCAGGCGTCGACCATCCGCGCGAGCGTGTAATGCCACAGGTCCTGTTGTGCCGTGGCCCGCTCGCGGTCGCCCCGCGGATCCTCGCGCACGAGATAACCGGGGTGACCACCACCGACCCGGGTGGTCTTCATCCGGCGGTCGGCGGCGAGGTCGGCTGGGCCAAGGCTGAGGCCCTGCATCCGCGGGCTGGCGCCGGCGATGGCCTCGACGTTCGCAACGCCGCGGGCGGTCTCGAGGATCGCGTGGACGAGGACGGGGCGGGTGAGGCGAGCCCGTGCTTCGAGCTGCGCGAGCAGCCGGTCGACGTAGTGGATGTCCTCGGGCCCGTGCACCTTCGGCACCATGATGACGTCGATGCGGTCGCCAGCCTCGGTGAGGAGGGTCACCAGGTCGTCGAGGCACCACGGGCTGTCGAGGGCGTTGACCCGGGCCCACAACTGGGTGTGTTCGCCGAGGTCGGTGGTGCGGGCTAGGTCGACCAGGCCGGCCCGGGCGGCATCCTTGTTCTCGGCCTTGACGGCATCCTCCAAGTTGCCGAGCAGGACATCGACGGTTCCGACGAGCTGCGGCACCTTAGCGACCATTCGCGGGTTGCCGGGGTCAACGAAGTGGATCATCCGGCTCGGCCGCGCCGGAACCTCGTGCAGCGGCGTCGGGGCGCCGAGCGCAAGCGGGCGGAAGAAATCCTTGGCGCTGCGCATGAGTACCCTCTCGGTCGCCGGGGTGGGATGTCAGGGTGGTTGGCGGTGTGGGATTCCGGGGTGAGATGGCGGGACGCTAGCAGCGAACTGACGAACGTCCCATGACGAGTGTCACCGAGGCGAGCCGAGAGCACGTCTACCCCGATTCGAGTGTCACCGAGTCGTTGTCGATGGACCATGTGGTGGCCATCGGGAGGCGATCGGTGGCAAGAACGGAGCGGGGTCCGTCCCGAGTCGGCAGAATGACGCGCACGCCTGGGTCGTGGTTCACGTGGATCTGCCGATCATTGTCGGGTTGTTTGACCCGGTTCAGAACGGCGGCCGGTCGGGCGCTGGTCGCGGCGCAGCAGCAACCGGAGCAGCAGCAGCAG
>JBOFLG010000048.1:0-15114 GCA_051657745.1 Dermatophilaceae bacterium
ATCCTCGCACGCTACCGAGGCGGCTCATCGGACCCAGCCAGCCGGCGTCACGAACGGACCGCGACCGCAACGAGAGTCCCCGTCGCGTTCGGCACGTCGTCCGGGCCGGGGATGACGTGGCGCGCGGTGACGGTGAACCGACCCGTCGACGGCGCAGGTCGCCCAGGATCTCGGCTCCGGGTCCGCGGCCTGGGTACTGGGTCAGATCCAGTCGGGTGGGTGGGTCGAGCGGCTCGGGCACGGACGCAGCGAGCCGCTGGGCGGCGTGGGTATGCCAGGCGGTTGCGTTGACCGTCTCAATGCTCACAACCGGAGTAGGCCGACTGCCTCGCGGAGGTGCCGGCGGACCGCAGCGATGTAGGTGGCATCCGTCGAGGGGTCGTTGATCCACACGACAGCCTGGTCGAGATACCACGAGAGCGCCCAGATGCGATGCCAGCCAAGAGCCCAGTTCTCGGCGGGGAGGCCAGCACGGGCAGTCGTTGCCTCAGCGGGCCCACCGGCGGCGACGTAGGCCTCGATCAGTTCGCGCAACCTCGCTGGGTCGGGCTCGTCGATCGTGCCGTGCCACGACGCAAGATCGAGCAGCCCCGGGCCGTTGAAAGCCCGAGCGAAGTCCAGGAGTCGCCACCCTGAATCTCCGATGTGGAGCGAGGTCGGATGGAACTCCGAATGGCACAACCCGAACGGCGCCAGATAGAAACCCTCGACCAGCGATTCGGATCGTCTGGCCAGCAGCCGAAGCATGTCCACGATGTCGTCGACGCCCGCCCAACGACCGGACCCCACGAGCGTCAGTACCCGGTCCATCGAATGTTCGGCCAAGCCCGCAAGATGATCCTGGGCCAGCGTGGGCAATTTTGGTAAACAGGGCACTGCGTGAAGCACGACTGCGGCCCGGGCACCATCAATATCGTCGGCGTCCCGGTGCGGCGCACCCAGGTCTTCCAGGAGCATGCCGAGCAGATGTGCCTGGGTGGTGGCGGCGCGCAGCTCGGGAACCGGCACTCCGTGCTCTGCCGCGAGACGCAGCGCGATGTGCTCGCTCGTAAAAGGCTCGGCGGCGTACTTGAAGACCATCGTCGAGCCGTCAACAAGGTGGAGGCGTTCGACGCCCGACAGCCGCCAGGCCCGGATCAATTCGCGTCGGGCCACTGTCAGGCCCGCTGTGGCGGCGACGCCCCGCAATAATTCATCGACCATTTTCTCATCCATGACCGTCTCCCGAGGCAGTAGTGACATCGAGGTGCACACCCCCCTGCAGGGTGCGCATCCCCGACCATTCGGCGTGCCCGGTTAGGCGGTCACCCGGTATGTCGTCGGCGAATCGTCCGTTGAGTAGTGGTGCGACGTCGGAGGTCAGGTAGCGCATGACCGCGACCTTGACCTTCCCTCCCCCGTGGCGTTGGTCGAGCCGGGAGAAGAACCGCACCGCGTCACGGGTGGCCTCGACGTCGCTGCGCCTCACCAGGTGGCGATCCGTCGGGGTCCGCCCCGCGCAGTCCCGAGCCGCCCGAGCCCACCACTGCGCATCCGGAACGACCTGGCCCGCCACGGTACACGCAGCCGTACCTAGGACGGCCCGGCGCGACACCCCAGCCACACCGCCTTCGAGGCCAGCCACCAGCGTCACCGCATCGACATCCCATCACCCCGACGACGGCGCAACAGACCCGGTCGGCATCGCCGGCGTCGAGCATCCGACAGCCGTGCAAGGTCCCGGACCAGAGCCGGGGTGACCTCGCGACCGCTGCCGGTCTCGACCCGGCTGAGGTGGCCCTTGTCGCGCCGGATCAGCCGCGCCAACCGGGCGAGGCTGACCTGCTGCCCCTCCCGGGCCCGACGCAGATCCGCCCCAACAATCATGCGTGGGCTCCCTCCGTGCCGCACCAGCCACCGACGCCGCGCCGCGCCGCGCCTGAGGTCACGATAGCCAGCCGCGAGTGGCGCCCGAGCCACGGCCTCGGGACAGACCGAGAGACACGGAGCCACGCGGAGCGCGACGCCGACAACTCCCCCGCCTAGCATCTGGCCCATGCCCGGATACCCGACCCGATGACGCCGAACCGCCTCGCAGCGTTCGTGGTCGGGCCGCAGACTGCGGAGGGCCGCTGGGCTGCGGTCCTCCACGACGGGCAGTCCCACACCGGACCGGTCGCCGACATCGTCGCCCGAGCCGGTGAGATCGAGGCCACCGGCCCGGTCCGATGGGTCTGGTGGTCAGCGTCATCCGCGGCCCGCCACCTCCTCGACGCAGACGTCGCCCTCTCCCGATCCTGGGACATCGCCGAAGCACACCGGCTCCTCCACGGCCGCTGGGCGGCATCCCCACCGATCTGCTGGGCCGGCGCACACGGCCTCGCCGCGGGCGACATCCCCACCGCACCCACCGGCGACCTCTTCGACCTCACCCACAACCACACCTACCCCCTCGACGACGGACTCCTCACCACCACCGGACATCTCCGCGGCGACTACGAAACCTGGCTGGAGAACCCCGCCCACCTCCAAGCCTGGGCCCACGCCGCCCTGGAGACCGCGACCCGACAACTCTCCGCCGCCGACCACACCAGCCCACGACTCGCCACCACCACACACGCCGAATCAGCCACCGCCGTCCTCTGCCTCGAACTCGAACGCGACGGACTCCCCCTGGACCGAACCCGCATCGAGTCACTCATCGCCGAGGCCGCCGGGCCCCGGGCAAGCACACCCCAGGATGACGAGCACACCCGCCACCAGCGCGACCAGCGAGTGCTCCAGCACGTACCCGGCCGCGCCACCACCGACCTGCGCAACCCCACCCAGGTGCGCGACCTCCTCGCTGCGGTCGGAGTCACCGTCCCCACCACCCGCAAGTGGGTCCTGGAGCCCTACCGGACCACCCACCCGGTCGTCGACGCGATCCTGCGCTGGCGACGCGACGAACGCATCGCCACCACCTACGGCTACCGCTGGCTCGACAACCACGTCGGTGCCGACGACCGCCTCCGCGGCCACTGGACAGCCTGCGACGGCGCCGCCGGGCGGATGACCGCCGACAACGGACTTCACAACCTGCCCACCGTGCTCCGACCCGCGGTCGCCGCCCACCCCGAGCACCGCTTCGTCCGAGCCGACCTCGGCCAGATCGAACCCCGGGTCCTCGCCGTGGTCGCCGCCGACCCAGCCCTCGCTGCGGCAACCGCCGACAACGACCTCTACGCCCCCGTCGCAACTCAGCTCGGAGTCCCCCGCGAGACCGCCAAGGTGGCTGTGCTCGCCGCGATGTACGGGCAGCGCAGTGGCACGGCCGGGGCGGCGCTCCAGGGCCTGCAGCGGGCCTATCCCCGAGCCATGCGCCTACTCGACGACGCCTACGAGACTGGCCGACGCGGCGAGCCGCTGCGCACCTGGGGTGGTCGGCTCGTGCCCACCGGCGCGCTGCTCGATGACCAGCCACCCGGCGCCGACCCCGACCTCGACGCGGCCCGGGGCAGGTTCGCGCGCAACGCGGTGATCCAGGGGTCGGCGGCCGAACTGTTCAAGGCCTGGGTCTGCACGGTCCGGGCCACGACCCGCGACCTCGGGGCCCAGGTGGTGTTGTGCCTGCACGACGAGATACTGGTGCACGTCCCCGAGCCGGCCGCCGCCGAGACCGCCCGACGGGTCGATGCCACGCTCGACGAGGCGGCCCGGCGCTGGTCGAGCGGTGCGCCGGTGCGCTTCGTGGCCGACACCACGATCATCCGCTGCTGGTCGGACGCGAAACCCTGACGCTCGTCATCCGAGCTTCTGCCTCATGCGATAACTGTGAGTCAGAACCCGGGACCGTCGGGGGTCGCGCCCCAGGTTGTCGCATGAGGCGTCAAGGTGTCCAGGTCAGGGGCGGTCGTCGTCAGAGACGCCGCGCAGAAACGTCTCGAACTCGGCACCGAGCTCCTCCGCCGACGGCAACTCACTGGCCTCGGAGCCGAGCAGGCTGGGCCGTGGTGCACCCTCAACGACCGAGTCGTACTGCTGCTCCAGCGCACGGATGACGGACGCGGCCTCGTCGCTCTGCGCGACCTCGGTGGCGATCGCCTGCTGGCCAGTACGGGCGCGCACCACGAGATCATCGTTCGGCAGATTCAGCCCGGTGGCGTCGGTGACCGCGTTCAGCGCCGCAAGTGCGCCCTCCGCCCACTCCGAGGTGGCGAGGTAGTGGGGCACGTGCACCGCGAAACCCAGTGCCTGGTGGCCCCGCTCACCCAACCGGAACTCGAGCAGTGCGCAGAACGACGCCGGCACCTCGACCCGACCGAAGGGCGAACGAGCGTCAGCCACCAGCACCGGGTCGGTGGCATGCGCGGTCATCCCGACCGGGCGGGTGTGCGGCACCGCCATCGGGATGCCGTGGGTGGTCACGACCAGCGTGATCCCGAGGCGCACCACGAGGTCCCGCACCGACTCGGCCAGCCGCTCCCATTGGTAGTCCGGCTCGGGACCAGTGAGGAGATACCACGTGCGGCCGTCGCGGTCGGTCAGCCGCTGCAGCAGCATCGCCGGGTCGTCGTACTCGACCCACCGGTTTGCGTCGAAGACCATCGCCGGGCGACGACCGCGGTAGTCAAGCAGCTGGTCCAGATCGAATGAGGCGACGACCTCAGGCTCACCAGTGTCGAGCAGGTGCGCTGACAGCAGGGCCTGGACCTGCCCAGCATCGACGAAACCGCCCAGCGCGACCACCAGCACGCCGGGGCGCGCGGCACCAAGCCCGGCGTCGGTCTCGACGCGGTACAGGTCGGAGGGGTTGAGCACGGCGACTCCATTCGCGGGTGGCGATGACTGCTGGTGAACGTCCGAGATGCGGCGCTGGATTCCCGGGTCAGCCGACCTGGCCCCGCACCGACGACAGGTCGACCGCGGCGATGGCCGCCCCGATCCGCTTCTCCGACACCGGCCGCGCAGCGCCGATCGACTGGGCGAACACACTCACCCGCAACTCCTCGACCAACCACCCGATGTCGGCCACCTCCGCCGCCTCCCGGCGCGCCGGCGGCAGCGCGTCGAGCAGGTCGGCATACGCGGCCTCGACCCGGTCGACGGTCTGCTGGGACACCGACTCGCGGCGGTTGGCAGCAGCACGTTCGAGACGGTGCCGGGCGGCCCGCAGGTAGCGGAGCACATCGGGCAGGCGGGCCAGCCCCGTGGCGCAGACGAAGCCGGGACGCACCAGCCCGGCCAGCTGAGCCGCGACATCAGCGCGCGAGGCAGCGGTCGCTGCGGCTGCCGACCCGACCGCGAGCGACTCCAGCATCCGGCGCACCGCGGCAGCCTCGGCGAGCACCGGCTCGACCGCCTCCACGACGGTGACCACCCGCGCGGCGACGTGCGCCCGCGCGGCGGCCAGCGCGGCATCCCAGGCCGGCTCGGTCCGCACCGGGCCGGTGACGCGCTCGGCGACGATGTCGTCGAGGGCCGCCTCGAGGCAGTCCTGGAGGAGCGCCGGAACCGAGCCGTGCGGGTTGTCGGCCAGGGCCAGTTTCTGGGCGTTGGTCAGGCGGCCGAGCACGCGCGTCCACGGCGCCGTGATGGCCAGCAGCAGGAGCCGACGTACCCCGGCGCGGTGGGCGGCATCTGCCGACCCCGGGTCGGGCAGCACCCGGAGCGCGACCGAGGCGCCCTCATCGACCAGCGCCGGGTACCCATGCACCACCACGCCATCGGCCTGGCCCTCGAATGTCTCGGGGACGGTGCCGAACGACCACGTCGTCGCACCAGTCCGCTCGATGGCATGGCCGGCCCGCGACACGCCCTCGTCGACCGCGACACTCGCCGCCGCCCGCACCGCGTCGAGATCCTTGCCCGCGGCGACGGCCTCCCCCTGCGCGACCTCGACGCGGAACGTCATCCGCAGATGGGCTGGCACCGCGGCCAGGTCGAAGTCGGTGGGTGCGACCCGCACCCGGCCGCGCCCGGTGAGCACCCGAGCCAACTCCGCCACGAGCGAGCCTCCGGCCGGGTCGGCCTCGGCCAGCGCGGCGAGCGCGGTGTCGGGGGCCGGCACGAAATGCCGCCGGGTCTCCTTGGGCAGCGAGCGGATCAGGGCCACCGCCAGGTCGTCGCGGAGCCCGGGCACCTGCCAGTCGAACCCATCGGGACGCAGCCGGTTCAGCACCGCCGCCGGCACGTGCACCGTGACGCCGTCGTCCTCGGTGCCGGGAGCGAAGGTGTACGTGAGCTCGAGCTCCAGGTCGCCCTGCCGCCACACCCGCGGGTAGTCGGATGCCGACACCGCACCACCCGCGGACGAGGTGAGGTCTGGCTCCGTGAGGGTCAACAGGCCGGGGCGGCGACGCCGCTCGCCGCGCCACCAGCGGTCGAAGTGCCGTTCGGTGACCACGTCGGGCGGTACCCGAGCGTCGTAGAACGCGAACAGCACCTCGTCATCGACGACGATGTCGCGGCGCCGGGCGCGCTCCTCGAGCTCGGTGACCGCACCCAGCGTGGCCTGGTTGCTCCGCCAGAACTCGTGACGCGGCTCCCAGTCGCCCTCGACGAGAGCGCACCGGATGAAGAGCTCGCGGGCCGCCGCTGGGTCAGTGCCGGCGTACTGCACGGTGCGGTCGGTGACCAGTGGCACGCCGTAGAGCGTGACCCGCTCGGTAGCGACGGCCGCGCCCGCCCGGCGGCTCCACCGCGGCTCGCTGAGCGTGCGGGTCACCACATGCGCGGCAGCCTCCTCGGCCCACCCCGGCTCGATGGTCGCCGCCGTCCGCGCCCAGAGCCGGCTGGTTTCGACCAGTTCGGCGGCCATGACGTACTCGGGTCGAGTCCGGAACAGCGTCGAGCCCGGCGCGATCGCGAACCGGGCCCCCCGGGCGCCGGTGTACTCGCGGGTCGGCTCGGTACGCACGCCGATGTGGGAGAGCAACCCGGCGAGGAGGGCACGGTGCACGGTGTCCCAGTCGGGCTCGGCGGCATCGGCGGCGGTGCCGAGGTCCGGGTTGAGGCGCGCACCCCGACACGCGTGCCGCAGCTGCTGGTGCAGATCCTGCCACTCGCGGACCCGCAGATAATGGAGGTACTCGGCTTTACACCGACGGCGGAATGCGCTGTGCGACAGCACCTTCTGTTGCTCAGCGACATACCGCCACAGGTGCAGCAGCGCGGCGAAGTCGGACCGGTCGTGCCGGAACCGGGCATGCGCCTGGTCGGCCTGAGCAGCCGCGTCGACCGGCCGTTCCCGCGGGTCCTGGATGGACAGCGCGGCCACCACCACCAGCACTTCCCGGGTACAGCCGAGCCGGTCGGCCTCCACCACCATCCGGGCCAGCCGCGGGTCGAGCGGCAACCGCGCCAGGGTACGGCCCACCGGCGTCAGGCGAGCGCCCCGACCACGGTGACGACCCGTCATCCGCGCATCGCTGGAGAACGCGCCGAGCTCCTCGAGGAGACGGACCCCGTCGGTGACCTGCCGCGGATCGGGGGCATCCACGAAGGGGAACCGCGCGACGTCACCGAGACCGAGCGAGGTCATCTGCAAGATGACGGACGCAAGCGACGTGCGCTGGATCTCGGGTTCGGTGAACTCCGGCCGGGCGTCGTGATCGTCCTGCGAGTAGAGCCGGATGCAGACACCCGGCGCCACCCGCCCGCACCGGCCGGCGCGCTGGGCCGCACTGGCCCGGCTCACCGGCTCAATCGGGAGCCGCTGCACCTTGGTGCGCTGGCTGTACCGGGAGATCCGGGCCGTGCCGGTGTCGATGACATAGCCGACGCCGGGAACCGTGAGCGAGGTCTCGGCGACATTCGTGGCCAGGACGATGCGCCGCCGGCCGCTGCGCTGGAACACCCGGTGCTGCTCGGCTGCGGAGAGCCGCGCGAACAGTGGCAGCACCTCGGTGGCCGGCAGGTCCAGGCGGGTCAGCGCGTCCGCGGCGTCGCGGATCTCGCGTTCACCGGAGAAGAAGACCAGGATGTCGGTGGCGTCCGGGCTGGGCGGGGTCTCGGTCCACAGTTCCTCCACGGCCTCGACGACGCCGGTCACCTGGTCACGCTCGGCGCTGATCGGCCGACCCTGGTCATCGCACTCGAGAAGCGGCCGATAGCGCATCTCGACCGGATACGTGCGCCCCGACACCACAAGCATCGGGACCTCCCGGACCACCGCGCCGTGTTCGTCGGTGGCGAAGTGCCGGGCGAACCGCTCCGGGTCGATGGTGGCGGAGGTGACGATCACCTTCAGGTCGGGGCGCCGCGGCAGCAACTGGCTGAGGTAGCCGAGGATGAAGTCGATGTTCAGCGACCGTTCGTGGGCCTCATCGACGATGATCGCGTCATAGCGGCGCAGGTCGCGGTCGCGCTGCAGCTCGTTCAGCAGGATGCCGTCGGTCATCACCTTCACCCGGGTGGTGCTGCTGCTGCGGTCGGTGAAACGCACCTGGTAGCCGACCAACTCCCCCAGGCCGACGCCGAGCTCGTCGGCGATGCGCTCGGCGACCGACCGCGCCGCGATCCGCCGTGGCTGGGTGTGGCCAATCTGGCCACCGGTGCCGAAGCCCAGCTCAAGAAGCATCTTCGGAAGCTGGGTGGTCTTTCCCGAGCCGGTCTCCCCCGCGACCACCACCACCTGGTGGTCGCGCACCGCCGCCAGGATGTCGGCGCGCGCACCCACGACCGGGAGGTGCTCGGGGTACTTCAGTGCCGCCGGGTCGATCGGACCCGGCGGCGGCGCAGCCACGTTCGTCTCTTCCGACCGCGCACCCACGCTGACGAGGATAGGTCGGCGGCACCCCACCACGCGGACCACCCGCCCGATGCCGGTGCCGGCGCCCGACGAAGGACGGGGGCCACCGTCATCCAGCCGACGATGGCCCCCGTCCTCACGAGCGGGTCAGGACGGGTCCGTTCAGCCGCCGGTGGCCGCCGCCCCGGCGAGGTCGGCCGGCTGCGCCGAACCACGGTCACCCTCGGCCGAGGACCCGGCACCGGACGCAGCCGCGAACCCAGCGTCGAGGTCGGCGAGGATGTCGCTGACCGACTCGATACCGACCGCGAGCCGGACCAGCCCGGGAGTGACACCGGCCGCGAGGCGGTCGTCATCCCCGCCCTGGCTGTGTGTCGTGGACGCAGGGTGGATCGCGAGGGACCGCACATCACCGATGTTGGCCACATGGCTGTGCAGGGTGAGCCCCTCGACGAACCGCTGCCCGGCGTCGACCCCGCCGGCGATCTCGAAGGCCAGCACGGCGCCAGCACCCTTCGGGGCGTACTTGTCGGCGAGCTCTTTGCCCGGCTGACCGGGCAGCGACGCCCAGCGCACCGACTCGACCTGAGGGTGTGCCAGCAGGTACTCGGCGACCGTGCGGGCGTTCTCGACATGCCGCTCCACGCGCAGCGACAGCGTCTCGACGCCCTGAGCCACGAGGAACGCGTTGAACGGGCTGATCGCGCTGCCCAGGTCGCGGAGCAGTTGGACCCGCGCCTTGAGCACGTAGGCCAGGTTGGCCCCGAGGATGCCGCCGACGCCCAGGTCCCGCGCAAACACCAGCCCGTGGTAACTCTCGTCGGGGGTGTTGTAGTTCGGGAAGCGCTCCGGGTCTGCGCCGTAGTCGAACGTCCCGGCATCAACGATCACCCCGGCGATCGAGGTACCGTGCCCGCCAAGGTATTTCGTGGCCGAGTGGATCACGACGTCGGCGCCCCATTCGATGGGGCGGATCAGGTATGGCGTGGCGATCGTGTTGTCGACGACGAGCGGCACCCCCACCTCGTGTGCCACCGCGGCGACGCCCTCGATGTCGAGCACCTCGGCCTTGGGGTTGGCAATGGTCTCGCCGAAGAACACCTTGGTGTTCGGACGCACTGCGGCTCGCCAGGCCTCGAGGTCGGTGTGGTCCTCGACGAAGGTGACCTCGATACCGAGTTTTTTAAAGGTGAACTTCAGCAGGTTCACGGTGCCGCCGTAGAGCGCGGCGCTGGACACGATGTGGTCGCCCGCCTCGGCAATGTTGAGCAGGCCGAGCGTGGTGGCGGCCTGGCCGCTGGACACCAGGAGTGCCCCAACACCGCCCTCGAGAGCGGCGATGCGCTGCTCGACAGCGTCCTGGGTCGGGTTCATGATCCGGGTGTAGATATTGCCGAACTCCTTGAGCGCGAACAGGTTCGCCGCGTGCGCCGTGTCGTTGAACACGTAGGAGGTGGTCTGGTAGATCGGCAGCGCACGCGCGCCGGTCGCGCTGTCGGGTACCTGGCCGGCATGGACCTGACGGGTTTCGAAGCCCCAGTGCGTCGGGTCAGTCATCGGTGTTGCTCCTCGCGATTCTCGGCGATCACGACCAGGCGGTCGTGATCCGTGATCAAGCGGGTAGGCCGGTTGGCCGCCCGCGCTTGCTCGCGGTAGACACCACGAGCCAGGTCCTCACCCGGGGCACCCCACCGCGGTTGGAGGGTTGCCGGCCAGCGAGCCGGGGCTTGACGCTGGCGCTCATGACCTGACCACAGCATACGGGCACCTGCGGATGCCTCGCCATGGTGGTGCTAGCCACGGCCCACCATGGTGGTGCCACCCATGTGGTCGACTGCTCCGGCCCCGTCCAGGATGGAGATGTCCGGTTGTCGTCTGCCGACGATGATCGGGCCCGGGCGTCATCCGTGGTCCGTGCAGGGGCGGATGGCGCAAGCAGCCCCTTTCGCCTGCTCCGAACCGACGAAAGAACCCGATGGTCGACTCTCTGGACACTGCACGAGCGTCGCGCACCGCCGGCGCCCGCCACGGTGACGCCTCGCTGACGTCAGCCACTCGCCCCGTCGCTGGCCGCGGCGCGGTCGCACCTGGCCGCGACCGCGCCAGCCACACCAGGGCCCGCTGGATGCCGACCAGCCGAGACCGCACGGTCCCGTTCCGTCGGGTTGTCACGGCGCTGCCCCAGCCGGAACCGCAGCGGATCGTCGAGCCCAAGGCCGTCCGATGCCTCGTCGATGCTGAGTATCTGCTCTACCTCAGCGCCTTCGTCGGCCAGGAGCAGTCCGTCGCCAAGGCAGCGCGGGAGCTTGGCGTCCCGTTCGCCCGGGCCTACGTGCGGGTCCGGACCCTCGAACGGGTCGGGCTGCTGCGCAAGCACCGGACCCAGCGCCGCCGGGGGCGCCCGATCACCACCTACCTGGCAACGGCGTGCGAGTTCGACATCCCGCTCGGGGTCCTGTTCGGAACCCGTGAGGTGGCCGCGGTCGAGAAACGCTGGCACGACCGCTTCATCCGAGCCCTCGAACAGCAGGCCGGCACGCACCTGGCTCGGAATTCCGGTGGCAGTCTCCGGGTCCGCAGGCGCGGCGACCGACTCAGCACGGAGATCGTCGACTCGGACGGCGCCGCCGTCTCCCCGGACGATCCCGCCATGGACCCGCTGTCGTGGGGCTGGGCTCCCCTGCGACTCAACGACTCCGACGCCCGCGAACTCAGCCGCGACCTGGCCGCGCTGCGCGACCGGTACGACGCCCGGTACTGCCCGGAGGGGGCACCCTTCGTGCTCGGCCTGCACCTCGCCCCGATCGAGGACTGACCCGCAATGCCCCCCGCCACCGACCGTCGGAGACGACAACCCGCCGGCACCCTGACTATCTGACCCGCAGCACCGGCCTCTCGCCGTGCGGGTGCCCGGGACCGAATCGGTCCCGGGCACCCGTGTGTCCGGCGACATCCGCCTAGCTCCGGCAGGCGGCGTCTAGAGGGTGGTGCGTCCGATGGCGTACTGGATGCCGCCCAGCAGGTGCGCACGGAACTCCGGCTCGGCGTACGACGAATCCGTATGCCCCAGGCCGGTGTACCAGGACCGTCCACCGTCGAATGCGTGGTACCAGGCGATCGGGTGGTCTGCGCCCATACCGCCGCCGGAGTAACTGTTCTCGTCGAGACTCAGCAACACCGTGACGTCGCTGCGGGGGTTGGTTCGGAAGTCGTACCACTCATCGGTGCGTACCCAGGTCTGGGCAAGACCCTGAGTCGACGGATGGCGTCGATCCTCGACTTTGATCGTCGCCGGTTGGACTTCTGGGTGCTTCGAGAAGTAGGCACCGACCAACTCTCCGTACCATGGCCAGTCGTACTCGGCATCCGCCGCAGCATGAATGCCGGCGTAGCCGCCACCACCTCGGATATATCGCTCCATCGCGGCCTGCTGCTCGTCGTTCAGCACGTCACCGGTCGCGGAGACGAATACCACGGCGTCGTACCTGGCCAGGTTGGCGTCAGTGAAGTCTGCGGCATTCTCGGACCGGTCGACCGCGAAGGAGTTGGCCACACCGAGCTCGTCAATCGCGCTCAGTGCAGTGGAGATCGATGAGTGCCGAAACCCGGCTGCCTTCGAGAAGGCCAACACTCGGGCCGGCGAAGCGTCGTCGGCCATATCCGTGGAAGCGTCGTCAGCCATGTCTGTGGAAGCGTCGCCGGACAGGTCCTTAATCTGAATGTTGCGGTAGGTGACTTCGGCCCCTTCGGCCTGCAGCGCAATTCGGCCTGTGGTGAGTGGCTCACCGTTCAGCGTTTGGTTGAGGACTCGGTTGACAACGACGCCGTTCACACGATGGGTGCTGTTGGCGCCGTCCACGACTACCTCGACGGTGTTCCATTCAGTGAGAGAGTCCTGCGTGCTGCTCTTGACCACCAGGCCACCGGCGCCCTTCTTGGGGGTGCCGCCGGCCTGATAAGTGCTCCCGTCGGGCGTGGTCTCGGTGTCGAACACTGGCCCGAGCGAGATGTAGTCCCCGGTGTCCCCTTCCTGCACCTGAATCTCAGAACTGGTCGGCCAGATTTTGTCGGCACCCGTCATGTGGTAAAGCACTCCGCTGTCCCGCTTGGCGTTGGCGCGCGGCGCGAACTTCTTCGCACCCCACTTGTATTCGAGGCGCAAGACGTAGTTGCTGTACTCGGCGTTCGTGGCCAGATAGCCGAAGTCGCGGTCTCCGGCGGTCTGGGGAACGTCAAGAATCCTGAGTTCACCGCCGCTAGCCGTGAACACGCCCTCGGTGTCATTGTTCTTACCCTGCGATGGCGTGTAGGTGTACCAGCCGTCGAGGTTCTGGCCGTTGAACAGGGTGCGGAACCCGGCAGCGGGAGTCGTTGCGGCCGGGGCCGCGGTGGCTTGTTCCTGCACGGCCGGGTTCGGTGGCGAACTCTGCGGCCCGGATGACTCGGTTGGCTCGCCGGGAACCTGCGGGCTGGCAGCCGTCATTGGGGCGTTCGGGCTGGCGGTGGGGGCGCTGACGGCGATGCCGACCTCGCATCCACTGGCAACAGCGGCCATCGTGAGGGCCAGCACCACCATGGGCAGTGAGCGCCGGAAATTGTGGAGTGCAGATGACATGGTCGCTCCCTGCGGTTGCCACTCGCCCAGGCGCCTCGTTGCGCCATTCGCTGTGCGGACGATATCCGACCAACCCGGGCGGAAGATACGGCGCGGTGTCGGCGAGTAACGACCTCGCCGCAGATGTCGTGCTGGCCGAACCACCCCGCCGGGTACCTGCCCCCTGGTCAGCGCCGGTACGGAAGAAAGCCGGCAGATGCGTGGGTTATGCCACGCATGAGCGACGAGACCTACCTGCCCAGCCCGATCGCCTGGATCCGCGAGCAGGTCGAGACCATCGACGCCACCGGTGACACCCGGTCGGTGTCCGTCATGGACCGGCCCGTGATCATGCTGACCGTGCGCGGAGTCACGACCGGTGCCTTGCGCAAGGTGCCCCTGATGCGGGTGGAGCACGAGGGGGTGTACGCCGCGGTGGCGAGCAAAGGCGGACAGCCGCAGAACCCGCAGTGGTACGCCAACCTCAGGGCGAATCCCCGAGTCACGCTGCACGACGGCACCGAGACCTGGGATGTCGTTGCCCGGGAGATCGAGGGCGCCGAACGCGACACCTGGTGGCAGCGGTGCGTCGCCGCCTTCCCGCCCTACGCGGAGTACCAGGAACGTACCTCCCGCCGGATCCCGGTCTTGGTCCTGGAACGGTCCGACCCGCCGGCGTCCGCCGGGTCGGACGGCACCCTGCCGGTCAGCCCCTCGTGACCGTGGCGTCGGCCGACGCGGCGCGCACCACCGTCCGGAACCACCACAACCCCAGCACCGGCAGCACGAGCGGCACGAACCCGTACCCCGCGCCGAAGTGCGACCACACGGTGCGGTCCGGGAACGCCGACGGCACCAGGTAGGACGCCGCACCCACGACGACCACACCGGCCATTTCGACAGCGCACGCGGTCACTCCAGGCCGTACCCACCGGCCACCACGAGCCAGGCACCAGGTGGCGAACAGGTACATCACGGCCGCCACCGCCGAGAGCACGTAGGCCAACGGCGCCCGGTCGGCGTGCAGCGCGAGTTGAACCGCAGAACGGCCGGTGGCAGCGAGCGCGAGCACGGCATAGAGAACGACGATGAGGGCCCCTGGCCCGCCCGACCCGCGCGGGCGGCCAGCCAGGCCCGCCTGGTCAGGCACTGACCAGCCAGATCTGATGCAGCCGCACGGTCATCACCGCGACGCCGAACGCTCCGGCGGCCACCGCGCCCATCGCCCATCGCGTCTTCTCCTTGATCGCGAGGAACGCGGTGAACGCGGGCACGACCGGCAGGGACAGCAGGTACGCGAGGAAGGTGATGCGCTCGGTGCTCTCGGAGATTTCGCCGAGGCCGACCAGGCCGCGCACCACCTGGGCAAGCACGGCGAGCTCGGCCAGAGCAGCGACGCCGAGCAGCCAGTCGTCGATCAGCCGGTCGCGCAGCGCATACCAGGAGGCGACGACGAGAAGCAGGACCGACAGCCCGACAACGATGATGGTGAGCTGCTCGGTCACCAGCACACCCTAGCCACGGCGCCCGGGGGGTGCCGCGCAGGCCGGGTCGGATGCCAGACTCACCGGCATGGCGACAGCACGATGCGGTGACGTCAAGATCAGTTACCAGGTCGATGGGCCGGATGACGGCGACCCGATGCTGCTGCTGATGGGTCTCGGCACCCAACTTGTGGGGTGGCCGCACGACCTCATCGACGGCCTCACCGGGCGCGGCTTCCGCGTCATCCGTCTGGACAACCGGGATGTCGGGCTCTCCAGCCGGACCCCGGGGCCAGCCCCCACGCGAGCGAGGGTGGTTGCGGCGT
>JBOFLG010000049.1:0-3735 GCA_051657745.1 Dermatophilaceae bacterium
CCGGCGACAATGGGCACGAACCCGACAAGGTTCACCAGCAGGTCGATGAGGAAGGCGGGCACCCGCTGGCCGAAGGTGGCGACCGGTCCGGCGGGGTGCGTTGGGCTGCCAGGTAGCCCAGGTCGCGGGTCGTAGGCCCAGGTGGGCGGCGGTGCCACGAGGTTCGGTGGTGGATTCGTCATGGATCAGCTCGTCATCGTTCGGTGGGTGGATACGGATGAAGGTGGCGCCGCGGGTCGGGTGGCGCGGCACGCGACGCTGCCCGGGCAGGAGCCGGCGGAGGGCACAGGGCTCACTGCGCCGCGGCGAGCTGACGGAGCGCAGCCAGACTGTGCGCCCGGCCGTCCGAACCTGGGACCACCGCGCCTGCGTCCGGTGGAGCCGGGTGGATGCCGAGTTGGGCCAGGGCGTGGCTCGGTGTCAGGCCCTGTGCCTTTGACTCTCGCAACTGTGCCGCCCAGGGGATGCCGGCGTTGTGGGCGAGGTCGCCGCGGGCCTGCCGGGCCTGGTATCCGGCGGCGTCATCGGCGTCTGCGGCCCACAGGTAGCCGAGGATGCCGTTGTCGTCGCCGACGGCGACATAGTCGACCGGTTGGCTGGTGAGGTAGGCGTAGTCGTCGGGGCCGGAGACGAGCCGGGGCTGGAAATCGTCGATACGGGGGTTGATGACGGGTTCGCTTGTGGTGCTGTCGTTCGTGCTCATGGCGTCTCCTCGCCGGTGCCGGTCGAGGCTCCGGCTGTGGGTTGCTCGTCGATCCGGCCGTAGATCTGCCATTGGCCGTTTTTCATCGCGACTCGGTCGATCCGGTAGGTGAGCCCTCGGCCGAGGAGGAGTTCGCGTTCGCCCGGGTCGGCCGCAACATTGGCCATCCATAGTGCCGGGGTGCCGGTCGGCACCACCAGGTGCAGGATCGCCTCGTGGTTCTGGAAGGCTTGGGCTGGCGGGCCGAGGGTGGTCGACAGGTAGGTCGGGTCACCGAAGGTCTTGCCGATCATCATCGGTGGCGGCATGTCGTCGGGCCCGAGTCGCATACCCCGGTTGACCCAGATGTACTCGCGGGCCGGGCGGCCTGCGAGCGCCGCGTCGAGCGCACCGATCTGCTTCAGCACGTCAGGCGTCGGAGGCATCGACCCCCGCAGCACGCCATTGACCTCTATATATGTCACGGTGCATCACCGGCCATCAGGGCACCCTTCTCTCGCTGTGTCGGTGGGCGACCGCTCCACGTCGGGCCGCCGTGCATCGGAATCGACCCAGGGCGGCTGGCGTCGTGGCACGCTCCCAGCCACCGCTCACCAGGCCCCGGCCGCGACGGAGTGTCCAGGCGGTTCATTCGCGCGGCCGCCGTTCGGGTCGCGGACCACGCCGGGTCGGGTCAACGCCTTCGTTGGCCATTGCGCGAAGCGCGGTCAGACTGTCGGCCCGGTTCCTCGACCCGGCAATCACCGTGCCACCGTCGGGCGAGCCTGGGTGAGCCTCCATCCGCGCCAACGCCTCCGTCGGCGTCAACCCCTCCGCCTTCGCTTCTCGCAACCTCAATACCCAGGGCATTCCTGCGTTCTCAGCGGTATCGTCGCCGGCCGGGCTTGCCTCATACCCCGCAGCGCCGTCTATATCGGCAGTCCATAGGTAGCCAAGCACCCCGTGCTCGTTGCCAACGGCGATGTACTCGACTGGCCCGTTGGTGACGTAAGCGTAGTCCTCTGGTCCAGAGATGACTTCAAACATCAGGTCTTCCGTTAGCCACGTCTTCTGTGGTCGATCCATCATCGTGATACGACTTCCGCTCGTCCGAGAACTTTCCCATAAATATGCCATTGGTCTTTTTCAAAAGCAACGCGGTCAACTCGGTAACTTAAGCCGCGCCCGAGCAGTAGCTCCCGCTCGGAATTCCCGAAGGCCGAGATTTTTTCCATCCACAATGCGGGCGTTCCTTTGGGGACTTGCAGATGCAGCACCGCATCCTCGGCGGCAAAAGCGTCTGCCGGGCCGCCCAGTGAGGTCGACATGTAGGCCTTTTCGTCCACGGTCTTCCCCGCCATGAAGCGAGGATGGGCTTCGTAGTGGCCAATCCCTGTGCCGCGGGTGACCATGATGTCCTCGGGGACTGGGTGGCCAGCGAGGGCTTGGTCGATGAGGTCGATGTGTCCTCGTAGTTCGGGCGTGGTGGGCCGCAGGCCACGCAGGGCGCCGTTGATCTCCTTGTAGGTCAGCCCTTCGGCACCGGGCCCGAGTTCTTTGGTGTAGTCGTTCAGAGCGCGCTTTTGATCTTCCGGGAGTTGTTCGACGTATTCGTTCCACTCCGCGGAGCCGTACTTGATGGCGTCGGGGTCGTAGGGAAAGGTCCTTGGGTCGTCCGGGTCGCCGCTGCCTTCTCCGAAGAGATCTCGAGCTGAGGGGTCGGTCCCGTTGGATGAGTGAGAAGCACCGCCATCGACGTCATCGGAGGGTGCCTCGTCGCTGGAGGGTGCGTCGTCGGTAACTCCGTTCGGGTTTTCGGCGTCATCAGAATGCGGAGGAGTGTCCGGTGCCGGATCTGTGGTGTGGGTGCTCGGCGCGGCGTGCTCAGAGTCACTCTGCGTCGTGGGGGTGTGGTGATCAGGCGCGTCGGAGTTGTCGCTGGGTGGGCGGGAGTAGCCATCGCTGTCGGGCCGTGCACGGGCCTCTCCGGGATCGTGGCGCTGCACGCGGCCGTGCTGGTCGTGAGTCGGTGGCTGGCTGGTGCCAGGACTCGTGGGATTGACGTCGGGTGTGGTGTGGCCCGGGGCGCCGGGCCCGCGGCTGGTCAGGTCTGGCACCTCCCGACCACCGGGCCTTGAGGGCGTTGCAGTCTCAGGGGTGTTCGGGGCCCGCCGCATGAGGTGGTCGTTGGGTTGTGGTGGTCGCGGTGGCGCGTTGGTGGTGGCGGGGCGGAGGGTGTCGAGGCGGTCGCGGAGGGTGTCGCCGGTGGAGGCGAGCCCGTCGAGGCGGGTGGTGAGAGTGGTGTTCAGGCGGAGCCGGGCGGCTGCGGCTGCGGTGCGGATGTCGAGGCCGGTGTCGCCGACAGTGTCCAGGAGCCGGGCGAACCGGGTCGCGGCTGCGCCCCGCGCGGACCCTTTGACCGCGCCGCCCGCGCCCCAGGTGGCGGCGGTGAGCGCGACGTCGAGGCCGATGCCGCCGCTGGTGTACCAGCCGGAGGTGTCCCAGGTGTCCCAGCCGATGGTGCTCTTCCCGACCGCGAGTAGCCGCTGGGTGGAGTTGGTGATTTCGTCTGCGTCGGAGTGCAGCCTGCCCAGCGGTGAGGTGCGGTGCCCGTCCGCGGCGAGTTGGCCCAGGCCGGACCAGGCCGCGGACGCGGACCCGTCCTCACCCAGGCCAACCAGGTCCCCGAAGAAACCCACCGTCCCGGTGATGGACTCCCAGGCGCCGGTGACGAACATGTTCGTCCGGACCAGCCAGTTGTCGCTGTCCCACGCGTCGGGCCGCCCCCAGGGGGCGTCTCCGGCCCTGGTCAACGCCGCGTATCCATCGGCGGACATCCCGTACGTGGTCTGGTCCCACGCGCTGGTCCGGTCCGAGGCCTCGAAGGGTTCGGCGCCCCACAACGCGCCGATGGCGTTGGCGCAGTTCCGCTCCGCGGTGTCCTTGTCGGCTTGGAGCCCGCCGACCCGGTCCATCAACTGGTTCTCCCGATGGAGCAGCTTCCCCTGCTCCCTATCGAAGGCGTCGGCGATGTCCTCCAGGACGGTGTTGTG
>JBOFLG010000050.1:0-3775 GCA_051657745.1 Dermatophilaceae bacterium
CCCTCGCGGCTGTCCGACCCGACGAGCAGGTACGTGACGCCGGCCCCGTCCGCTGGCCGCTCGCTGTCAGGCTCACTGTCGACCCTCGACACCGTGCTCCACGCGTGCACGGGGGCGGCGACCAGGAACATCACCCAGAGCAGCAGCCCAGCGACCAGGACCCGCAGCCAGGCTCTCCCCGGTCGTCGAGGTGAGCGGCGAGGTGCCGACACGGGCGGCCTCGAGGGTGGGCTCGACGCGGCACGCGGGCGGCCCAACTCGTCATAGCGGGCTGGGTCGGGTGGCGGCAGCCCCGGTGGTACGGATGCCGCCCGCCCACTGCTCGCGGATGCCGCCGTCGGGCCGGGAGAGGCCGCCGCCGACCGCGACCCGCGGCGTCGGGTGTCGATGACGTACGCGTCGTCGTCGTCGGGCCGGGCCGGCGAACGACGATGGGTCGGACGCACGTGGTCGTCGGGATACGGCATTCCCCCATTCTGGCCCCGGTCTGGCTCACCCAGCCAGAGGCAGTCGGCATCCGTGGCCTCACGCTGGGCTCCTGCCAGCTGTAGTCGGGCTCTCGTATCTGCGGTGGTCGGGTTCCTGCCCCCACTGGTCGGGTTCGCGTTCCGCGACACACGGTGCCGGGCGGCATCCCGGCTCGACGTCCGAGCCGTCCGATACTGGACCGCTATGGGATCCCGCAACGGGTCCGCCGCGACGGTTGGGGCGCGGCCGGAGCCGCTCACCATTGACGCCGCCCAGCACCGACCCGACCCGCGAGTAGCCGGCCGGCGGGCCGGGGCGCTGCTCGTGCTCACCGCGGTGCTGCCCGGCTCGGCCCACATGGTTGCCGGGCGTCGCGATCTCGGGCGGCTCGCCATTCGGGTGTATGCCGTCGTCGTCGTCGCCGGTGTGCTGCTCGGTGGGCTTGCCCTGGTCAGCCGCCCAGCGGCGCTCGCGGTGCTCACCCACCGATGGGTGCTCGCCGTGGGTGAGTGGGTGCTTTACGCCGTGGCCGCGTCGTGGGCGGTACTGCTCGTCGACGCCTGGCGGCTGGGACAAGCCCACCCGCCGAGTGTGCCCACCCGGCGGGTGCTGCTGGTGCTGCTGGTCGCACTGTTGGCCGGCCCGGCATCGGTGGCGTGGGCCGGTCGTGCCGTGGGCCAGACCGGGGACGCGGTCAGCACGGTGTTCGGTACTGGTCGGGCGCTCGCGACCGCAGACGGCCGATACAACATCCTCCTCCTCGGTGGTGACAGTGGCGCGAACCGTGTCGGCACCCGGCCGGACAGCATCCAACTCGCCAGCATCGACGCCGACACCGGGAGGGCCGTGCTGTTCGGCTTCTCCCGGGAGACCGAGAACATCGAGTTCCGTCCCGGGTCGGTGATGGCCGGCCTCATGCCGCAGGGCTGGACATGCGGTGACGACTGCCTCCTCAACGGCTTGTACACGTGGGCTCGTGAGCACGCCGACCGGTTCCCTCCAGGCACCGGCGACCCGGGGGTGCTGGCCACGGTCGAGGCCGTCGAGGCGCTGAGTGGGCTCGACGTGCAGTACCACGTGCTGATCGATCTCGCTGGCTTCAGCGGCCTGGTCGACGCGGTCGGCGGGCTCACCGTCAACGTCCAGCGCCGCACGCCGATGGGAGGCGGGTCGAGCGCCGTTTCGGGGTACCTCGAGCCCGGGGTGCAGACGCTCGACGGGCCACGTGCGCTCTGGTACGCGCGCAGCCGAGAGGGGTCGACCAACTATGAGCGGATGGCGCGCCAGCGATGCGTGGTCACCGCGCTGTTGAGCCAGTTCGACCCGCCGACGATGGCGCTCCGTCTCGACGACATCCTCGACGCAACCAGCGGGGTAGTGCGCACCGACATCCCGCGCAGCGCATTGCCTGCGCTCGGGGACCTCGCCGTGAAGACCAAGGCTGAGCGCATCACGTCGGTCAACTTCGTCCCGCCACTCATCACGCCATGGGACTACGACCCCGATCGGGTACACGACATCGTGGCCGAGAGCATCCGCAGATCGCAGGCCGGCAGATCCGCGCCGTCCTCGGCCGGCGGCTCGGCGCGGCCAGCCCCCGGCACCAGCCCGCCCGCAGTGATGCAGAGCCCGGGCGCTGACCCCGACGCGCGGACCACCGACCTCTCAGTGGTGTGCGCTGCGGGATGATGCCGCAGTGACCACGCCACCACACCGGCAGCGCCGCGCTGTGAACACCGGCGCCGCTCCATCCGCCACGGACAGCGGCGCCGCGGCATCCGCCACGCTCCATCCGCTGGTCAGTGTCGTCATGCCGGTCCTTGACGAGGAGCGCCACCTCGAGGCCGCGGTGCGCCAGGTGCTCGGTCAGGACTGGCCGGGGCCGCTCGAGGTGGTGCTCGCGCTTGGGCCGTCCACGGACCGCACGGACGACGTGGCGCGCCGACTGGCGAGAGACGAGTCTCGCGTCGTGCTGGTCGTCAACCCCAGCGGCCGCACCCCAGACGCGCTCAACGCGGCGCTGGCCGGCTCGACCGGCGAGGTCGTGGTGCGGGTCGACGGCCACGCTGAGATCCCTCGCCATTACGTATCCACTGCGGTCGCCGTGCTCGACGAGACCGGTGCCGACAACGTCGGCGGCACCATGGACGCCCGCGGCACGACTCCGTTCGAACGGGCCGTCGCCTGTGCCATGCGCAGCCGGCTGGGAGTCGGCGGTGGCCGGTCGCACACCGGCGGCGCCGCCGGACCGGTCGACACTGTCTATCTCGGGGCGTTCCGCCGCGCCGCGCTGGAGCGAGTCGGTGGCTACGACACCCGCTTCACCCGCACCCAGGACTGGGAGTTGAATCACCGCATCCGGACCACCGGCGGCACGGTGTGGTTCACCCCGCGACTCCGGGTGACTTACCGGCCACGGTCCACCGTGCGCGCCCTGGCCCGCCAGTACCTGCAGTACGGCCGATGGCGCCGAGCGGTGTCGCGCACCCACGCCGGCACGCTGACCCTCCGGTACCTGGCCGCGCCCGTCATGGTGGTGGGTGTGGCGGTGGCCGTGGCGGTGGCAGCCTGGTGGTGGCCTGCTGCGGTGGTGCCGCTCGGATACCTAGCCAGCGTGGGTGTGGGTGGGGTGGCCATCGGCCGGGGTGAACCGGTGGCGGTACGGCTGCTCGTGCCGGTGGCACTGGCGACCATGCACGGCGCCTGGGGGGTGGGCTTCCTCACCAGCCCCCGGGCGCTCGGGCGGTCCCTCGAGTCGCCTGTACAGTGAACCGTCCTCTGGCGACAGAGCCGGGACGCCAAGGAGACAACCACGTGACAGCGGGTAGGTTCGCGCGCCTCTGGGCCTCGCGCCGGGTGCTCGACACCCTCGTCCGCCGCGACCTTCGAGTGCGCTACGCGCGCAGCGCGATCGGGTACCTGTGGACCGTCATCGACCCGCTGGCGATGGCGCTGATCTACTACGTCGTCTTCACCGTGATCTTCGAGCGTGGAGACGTCGGCCACGAGCCGTACTTCCTCTTCCTGCTCGCCGGCCTGCTGGCCTGGCAGTGGTTCAACGGCGCGGTCAACGAGACCGCCCGGGCGTTGCTCGCCGAGGCCAAACTGGTGCGGTCGACGAACCTCCCGCGTGAACTCTGGGTCGTCCGGGTGGTCATCGCCAAAGGCATCGAGTACCTGCTCTCGCTGCCCATCCTCATCGCCTTCCTCGTCTTCTACCTGGCCACCGGCCAGAGCCGCCTGGACTGGCAGATCGTCTACTTCCCGCTCGGGGTCGCCCTGCAGTTCGTGCTCTGCATCGGCATCG
>JBOFLG010000051.1:0-44228 GCA_051657745.1 Dermatophilaceae bacterium
CCCCCCCCCCCCCCCTCGACCGGTAGGAGGCGGCGGGTGGTTGCGGTCGCCAGGCCGCGGAGTGGGTGGCGAGGCGTGCGGAGAGTGCCCGGGCCGGCGAAGTTGGCTGGGGTGGGTTGGGCCGCCGACCTGCTCGCAGGTCATGGGCGATGCGAGCGGTCGACCGCGGGTCGGTGCGGTGGTTTCCGCACCTGGTCGGACCCTGCGCTGGCGGGTGCCGAGGCAGTGGCATGCTCGGTGGTCATGGATGACCGCACGGTGCTGGTGCTCAACGGGCCCAACCTCAACCTGCTCGGCGAGCGCGAGCCCGAGATTTACGGGCCGAGCACCCTGGATGACGTGGAGCGGCTCTGCCGGGATGCCGCCGGCGCGGCAGGTCTGAGCGTCGACTTTCGGCAAAGCAACCACGAGGGGGAACTGATCGACTGGGTGCAGGAGGGTCGGCGCGGCCTCGCCGGCATCGTGGTCAACGCGGCCGGCTACACCCACACCTCGATCGCCCTGCGTGACGCGCTCGCCGCCTGCCGGGTGCCGCGGGTCGAGGTGCACATCAGCGACATCAGCGACCGCGAGCCGTTTCGCCAGCACAGCTATCTCGCCGATGTCTGCGACCACCACGTCATCGGTCGGGGAGTTGCCGGCTATGCCGAGGCCATCACCTGGCTCGCCGAGCGCCGGGCGGCGGGCCCGTCATCCGACACCGGGGTGGCCGGGCGCGCTGGCTGTTGACGGGGACAAGGCAGGTCGTCCGAGCGCGGTACGCACCTGAGCGGCAGTGACCGGCCGGGAGGTGGACAGCCCGAGCAGGTGGTCCGGCCGCACGAGCAAAGCCGCGGAGTTGGAGAACGGCCGCGGCATCCCGGGCGGCATGCGCGCGACGGCGATGTCGTCGGCCAGCCCGGTGGGCCGCGTGCCGTCTCGGGTGAGCAGCAGTCCACCAGTCCCGAGCCGCTGGTAGATCCGGGACCCGTCGGCGAGTCGGATGTCGGGCACACGCCGGCCGGCGGTGTCGCCGGTGACGAGCGCTGAGCGCACCGGAGACGGCGTGAGCATCGACATTCGGCGGGCCACGATCCGGGGGAGCGGGCCGCGCCGCAGCGGGCCGGCCGCCGCGAAGGCCAGGCGCCGGACCCACGCGGGGAGGGTCTCCATCCGCTCGATGCCGTCGGTGAGCGGGCGCACGTCGCGGTCGAACGCCGCGGCCCGCTCGTGGCTGTACGAGTCGAGCACCACGTCGGGGTCGCCGGGCTCGTTGAGGATGCCGGCCAGCCGCCACGCGAGCGAGACGGCATCCTGCAGGCCGGTGTTCAGGCCTTGGCCGCCCGCCGGGCTGTTCAGGTGTGCGGCGTCGCCGGCCAGCACGATCCGACCGGCTCGGTACTGCTCGACCCGCCGTTCGTGCTTGCGGTAGGCCGAGGTCCACAGCGTGGAGCGCCAGGCGCCGGCCCCGAGGATCCGGTCGGCGATCGCTCGGGCCCGGTGCGCGTGGTCCGCCTCGGTCACCTGGTCGGGGATCGCCGACTCGATGAGCCGCCAGGTCTGTTCACCGTGGTCTTCGGCGAAGCGGACCGCCAGGGTGAACGACGGGGCGGTGACGTCGCAGAGCCACCCGGTCGGGCGCTCGGCGTCAGCCGCGACCGTGACGTCGGCGAGGAAGGCGCGGGTCGGGTAGGTGGTGCCTTGCAGCGTCCAGCCCAACTGCTCGCGCACCGCGCTGCGTGCCCCGTCGGCGCCGATCAGGAAGCGGGCTCGGAGCGAGTGCGGCTCGCCGTGCCCCGCGGTGACCAGCACGTGGTCGCCGGTGTCGTCGAAGCGACGCAGCGGGGTGCCGAAGCGTACGTCGACCAGCCCGGTGGCGCGTACGGCGCTGAGCAGAATGCGCTCGGTGCGGTCCTGCGGGATGGCCAGCGCGAATGCGGTCGCGCTCTGGTCGTCCGACCCGGCGAAGTCCAGGCTCAGCAGCGGCCGGTGGTCGCGGGAGCGCAGGATGTCGAGGGTCGGGTAGACCTGGCCCGCGTCGACCAATTCGTCCAGCACGCCGGCGACCGTCAGGATCTCGAGCGAGCGCGGCGTGATCAGCGTCGCCCGCGAGTGCGTGTCGAGTCGGGTCTTCGCCTCGAGCACGGTGACCCGGATGCCGCGGCGAGCCAGCAGGAGCGCGAGAGTGAGGCCGACCGGGCCGGCGCCAGAGATGGCGACGTCGGTGGTGGTGTCGGTGGTGTCCAGGTGGGCGGCGGCCGTGGTGTCCAGGTGGGCGGCGGCCGTGGTGTCCAGGTGGGCGGCGGCCGTGGTGTCCAGGTGGGCGGTGTCGGAATCGGCGGTCATCGGCGTACTCCGTCATCCGTCTCGATGACGTCGTAGGCGTGGTAGTCGGTGCGGACCACGCCGCGGCTGATCCGCGCGGTGGTCGCGTTGACCTCGTCGGTCGAGTGCACCGGGTGGCCCTGGGTGGCGCTGAACACCCGGAGGAAGTCTTCGGTGCTCCGCCACCGGGCATAGGTGGCGATGCTGCCGCTCGTGAAGCCCTGCAGCACAGTGGTGCTCACGCATCCAGGGTCGCGGTTGAACGCCGCTCCGTTGCGGCGGGTCAACGCGGAGACCGGCCGGATCAGCGGGCGCCAGATCCGGAACACGTCGATGATCGTCACCCCGGGTGTTGCGGTGCCGACCGGGGTTGGGTCGGCCCCGCCAGTGCCGGCGTGGCGGTACAGCGCGACACTCGGGCGTGCTCCGTCGGCCATTGCGCGACCCGCGGCGAGTGCGCCGGCGCGACCCGCGGCGGGGTCACGCCACGCCTCGACGGTGACCACTCGGGTGCGGTCGTGAGCGAGGTGCACTGCCCAGCCGAGGCAGGTGCTGGCCTCGGCCAGGCGGCGCGCGGCCTCGACTGCCTGGGCGGCCAGGTGCTCGGCCCGGCTCGGGTCGGTGTCGTACTGCCGGAACGCGTGGGTGTCCGTGAGTCCGAGATGTCGCATGGGTCCTCCAGATCTCCTCAATAATGGAAGTAGCCACTGCCGATATTGATCAGTACGCCACATGTAATTGTGGAAGTCAAGAGTTTCGTTATTGTGGGGAGGTGGACGACACGACATCCGGCATCCGGCCGGCCCCGGCGGTCCGCGGCCGGCCCAAGGACCCCGCGGTGGACCGGGCGATCCTCACCGCCACCGTCGATGTCCTCATCCAGGTTGGTTATGGCCGGCTGCGGGTCGACGATGTCGCCCGGGCCGCGGGGTGCGGGCTCGGCGCCCTCTACCGCCGCTGGCCCACCAAGCGCGCCCTGGTGCTGGCCGCGCTGATGACGATCGCCCCCGACGCCGACCTCCCGGTGACCGACGACCCGGCCGCCGACGTCCGAATTGGTCTCCAGCGCATGGCCAGCGGCCTGACCGGCCCGCTAGCCCGGCTGCTGTCCGGCCTGCTCACCGAGATGCAGGATGACGCCGAGCTCGCCGATGCATTGCGCGGCGCCGTGCTCGCCCCGTTGCGGGCCGCTCACCGCGAGCGCCTCCGGCGCCTCGTCGGCGACCTCGACGACCTCGACGACCGGGCCGATCTCGCGCCGGGCCTGCTGATGTTTCGTGCCCTGGTCATGGGTCAGCCGGTCCGGCCCGAGGAGGTGCCGGGCTTGCTGCCCCTGCTCCTCGGGCGGGTGAACAAGGCGGTCCCGAGCAGCCGCTAGAGCGCCCCACCACCGATGTCGCGCCGCGCGATCAAGACGTGGGCCGCCGAGCCCGAGCCCGGGCGCGAGCCGAACGCCGAGGAGGCGTGTGCCATCGCCGCCAGGCGTCCTCTGCAGGATGCGGATGCAGCGCGGTGAGGGTGTGGCATCGCACCGAACAAGAGACCACGCGCCACGGTGCGTTCTCGCTCACTATCTGGCCGATGTCCAGGACGACCGTGATGACGAAGTCGCCTGGGACGAGCGGGCTCTCGTCGCCTGTGCCGGGGCCGATGCCGACCTGGCGATAGCCCCGATCTCGGTCATCAGGTCGGGGTAGGGGTCGGACAGCGGGCTCCGATCAGCGCGAATGGCCCTGGCCTGGGCCCTGAGGCCGTCCCCCGCCAGGTAGTAACGGCCGCGGGTGTGTCCGTGAGTACGCAACAGCGTCGACTCGACGAGCCGTGCCAGGTCCCGGGTCGCGGTCCGTTCCTCGGTGCCGGTCCGCTTGACGTAGGACGGACGGGTGACCCGCAGGCCCAGCAGGGCGTCGAACAGGATGTCTGCGGTTCGGGAGGGCAAGCGGTGTTCCGCGACGAGGTCGTCCACGACGTTCCAGAGTCGCTCTGCCTCGGAGAAGCGCCGCTGGAGGGTCTGGGCCTGCATGTGGTGCGCTCGCAGGGTGAACTTGACCCACAGGTGCGCGTCGCGCTGGGGGTTCCATCCACCCGCTCCGGTGGCAGCCAGCGCGCGGTAGTAGTCCTCGGTGTTATGCCCCAGCCACTCCTCGATGCTGCTGAACGTCGGCTCGAGAACGTCATCCTGCGCAAAGACCAAGGTCTGCAAGGCCCGCGCCATCCTGCCGTTGCCATCGCGAAACGGGTGGACCATCACCAGGTTGAGGTGTGCCATGGCGCCACGCACCATGGGTTCCGTGGCGCCGGGCGCAGCCAGCGTCTCAGCCAAGGCGTCCATCAGCACCGGAACGCTGTCCGGGTCGGGGCCTTCGTAGACCGTCTGATCGCTCTTGTCGTCGCGTACATAGATGTCGGTCGTGCGGTATCTGCCAGGAGACTTCGCCAGGTCGTGCTCGAGCAGCATGAAGTGCATCGACTTGATGGTGGCCACATCGGCGACGAAACCGGGCTCGGTGGCGACATTGAGCACGAAGGTGAGAACACGCCGGTAGCCCAGGATTTCGGCCCAGGTCTGCTGGTCCGCCGTGAGTGGTGCCTCGTCCTCGACCGCAGCGACGGCATCCTGGTCGGAGACGGTGTACCCCTCGATGGTGTTCGACCCCTGGATGGCGCGCGCTTGGGCGGTTCGTCGCAAACTTCCTCCCCAGCGTCTCGGGGCGCGCAGGAAGGTCGCGAGCGCGGCTCGGATCTCCTGGATCTCGCTGATGACCTGGTCATCTGCGAGATCCAGGTCGGGGGTCTGGAATAGCATGCTCGTGTCTCTATGTCTTGATCATTGAGACACAAAGGCTATCCCGAGTGTGGCAATGGCGCAATGATTGAGACATAGAGACATGCGTGGAGGGGCGGCCGTAATCCGAGTGCCGGGCGTCGGTGAGTCCACGTAGCGTCATCCACGATGGCGACTACGACCGCAGCACCGCACGATGTCACCGCGCCACCGGCACCGGCCGCAGCGCCGCCGTCGGAGCGCCCGCGGCGGCAGGTCGGGGTGCGCCGGTTGCGCGGATGGAGCACCGTCGCGGCGCTCGCAGCATCCGCCACCGGAGCGGTTGGGCAGGCCCTCGGCACGGTGGCGGCGGGGCTGCTTGCCGCTGCTCCCTCGACGCGGCTGGTCGGCATCCTTGCGCTGTGTGTCGTCGGTGCGGCCGTGCTGGACACCGCCGGTCGCACCGGGTGGGCGGCCGTCGTCGACCGGGCCGAGGGCCGGCTGCGCGACGACCTCCTCGATGCCGCGCTGCACCAGCCGCTGGCGGCGTTGCATGAGCAGGCGGTCGGCGAGGTGCTCGACCGAGTCGACGATGACACCCACGACCTCGGGTCGATGCTCCGGCGACAGGGGTGGGACGCCGTGGGCACGGTGTTCGCAGCCATCCCGATGTGGGTCGTCGCCGGTCTGACCTGGTGGCCGGCGTGGGTGCTGTTCCCGCTGACCAGCGCTGTCGCCTATCTTGCGGTACGTCGGCTGCTGCCGCCGATCGCGCAGGCCACGGTGGTCGAGGAGGTCGCCTGGACCGACCACGCCGCGGCCCTCGAGGAGGGAGTCGCCGCACGGGACGACCTGCGCACCAGCCTCGGTCAGGCGCACGTCGTGCGGCGGCTGAGCGCGCTGTCCGCCGAGGTGCACCGCCGCTTCGACCAGGTGCTCCGGATGCAGGCCCGCGTCGCGATGCGCACCGGGCTCCTGCTCTCCGGGCTGCTCGCCGGCACCGTGGTCGGTGGGGTGGCCCTCGTCATCTCCGGTGACCTCTCCGCAGGCCGGTTGGTCACGCTCTTCCTGGTCACCAGCATGTTCGTCGGCCAGGTCGACCAGCTGGCCCGCCACCTGCCTGAGCTCCAGGCCGGCCTTGGTGCGGTGACCCGGGTACGGCAACTGCTCGCCGCCGCACCCGAGCCCGACGGTGGGCTCCCGGTCCCCGCGGCGCGGCTCGACATCGAGTTCCGCGATCTCCAGTTCGCCTATCCCGAGGGCGAGTTCGCGCTCGACGGCGTGTCGCTGCAGATACCAGCCGGGCAGACCTGTGCGCTGGTCGGCCGTACCGGGTCGGGAAAGTCCACCCTGGCCGCGCTGGTGTCGCGTGCCGTCGAACCTGAGCCCGGGTCGGTGCTGTTGGGCGGTATCGACGTGCGCGACCTCGACCTGCAGCAGGTGCGGGCGGCGGTCGGCGTGGTCACCCAGCGCACCGACATCCTCGCCGGCACCCTCGCCCAGAACATCGCCCTGTTCGCCGACCTGCCCCGCGCCCGCGTCGAGTCCGCCGTGGCCGAGCTCGGTCTCCTCGACTGGGTGGGCGGCCTGCCACGCGGCCTGGACACCCTCGTCGGTCCGGGCGGCACACCGCTCTCCGCCGGCGAGGAGCAGCTGGTCGCCTTCGCCCGGCTCCTGGTGCGAGACGTCGCGATCGTGGTGCTTGACGAGGCCACCGCCCGCATGGACCCGCTCACCGAGGCGCGTGTCGTGCAGGCCGCCGACCGGCTGCTCACCGGCCGTACCGGCCTGTTGGTGGCGCACCGCCTCTCCACGACCGCCCGCGCCGACCAGGTCGCGGTGCTCGACCGCGGCCGGCTCGTCCAGCACGGCCCACGGGCCGAGCTCGCGGGCACCGCCGGCCCGTTCGCTCGCCTGCTCGAGGCGAGCGGTGCCGCGACGACCTCCTCGGATGCCGACGACGCGCCATCCGAGGAGAGCCTGGACCCGGTGGTGGGCGGGGCGCGGCGCATCGGGCCGCCGCCGGCCGTGCCCGACCTCGGCGCCGGGCCATCGTTGGCCCGCGGCATGCTCTCCGCGCTGCTGGTGCGCCCCTGGTGGGGAGTCGGGTCTGCGGTGCTGTTTTTCCTCGCGGTGGTCACCAGCGCGTTCGGCGCCGGTACCGGCTACGTGTGGGGGGTGCTGGTACAGCGGCTCCGTGACGGCGCCACCTGGGATGCCGGCACGACCACGCTCACCGCGGCCGCTGTGGTGCTCGTCGTCTCCGCCCCGCTGCTGCTCACTGCGGCCATCCGGTGCTACCCGCGCTGGTGGATCGAGGTGATGCTGCGGGTGCGCATGTCGGTGCTCGTGGGCCAGACCCGGCAGCACCGGCTTGAGCGCGCGCCGGCCGGCGAGGTGGTCGCGCGCGCGCTCGACGCCGACCGCTACGCCCGCTACGCCGACCGGTGGGTCGACTTCCTCAATGGGCTCGGCATCGTCGCGGTCACCGCAGCCCTCGCCGGAAGCCCCCTCGCCGGTGGGGTGCTCCTCGTGGTCATGGCCGGGTCGGCGCTGGCATCGGCCTCCGGGCGGCCCCTCGCTGGCCGGTCGGCCGCCGAGTCCGCCACCGCCCGAGCGACATTCGGCCGGGCCCTGGTGTCCGCGCTCGAGTCGGCCCGTACGGTCAAACTCGCCGCCGCCACGCCGCACCTGCACGGCCACCTGCGCCGGGTCGACGCCGGGCGGGTCGAGGCGGCGGTCGTCGAGCACCGGGTCCAGGCGGCACTCGACGGCGTGCCGGTGGTGATGGCGCAGGCCGGGGTGGTCACCGCGTGGACGATGTACGCCACCGGCGCGTGGGGCCTGGCCACCGCGCTCGTGGTGGCCACGACCGTGGGCGGCTTCGACTGGTTCGGCCGGGTCGCCGGTGCCGTGGTCACCGAGGCGCCCGGCACCCGCGCGTGGCAGCAGGCCACGTCTCGGTTCGCCGGCGGCGTCGACCTGATGCGGATGCCGACCGGCGTCGACCTGGTCGCCGGGTCCGCGCCCGCGGCAACCGTGCCCGAGCGGGTCCCGCTGCGCGAGCTGCGCCTCACCGGCGTGAGCGCAATCCACGACGACGGCACCCGCGGGGTCGAGCGGGTCGACCTCACCGTCCGGTCGGGTGAGTTGGTGCTGCTGCTCGGCCAGGTCGGCTCGGGCAAGTCCAGTCTGCTCGGCGCGCTCGCCGGGCTGCTCGACCACACCGGGTCGGTCACCTGGAACGGTGTCGAGGTCGAGGACGCCCAGGTGTTCCTCCGCCCCGGGCAGGTCGCGCACGTGGCGCAGGTGCCCCGGGTGCTGTCCGGCACGTTCGCCGAGAACGTCGCGCTCGGCCATGGCCGAGCGCTCGATCGGGCGATCCGCGATGCCCGGCTGCACCACGACGTCGACGACGCCGGTGGACAGGACGCCATCGTGGGCCACCGGGGTGTGCGGCTGTCGGGCGGTCAGGTGCAGCGGCTGGCGCTGGCCCGGGCTCTCGCCGCCGACACCGAGTTGCTGCTCGCCGATGACGTCTCCAGTGCCCTCGACGCCACCACCGAGATCGAGCTGTGGTCGGCGCTGCGATGCCGCGGCACCACGGTCATCGGCGCCACCTCCAAGCGGGCGGCGCTCGTCCGGGCCGACCGGGTCGTGGTGCTCGCCGCTGGCCGGGTCGCGGCGGTGGGGCCGTGGCCGGTGCTGGAACGCGCGTGGGGCCACCTGGCCGGATGACGCGCCGCCGGTTGACGCGTGCCGACGAGGCCGCCCTGTGCTCTCCGGGTGCGGTTGGTCGACGAATCATGTTGGGTGGTCGTCGTGGGGACAACGGATACATCGACAGCGAGTCCGATTCCGCTCGAGGTGTTCTGGGGAAAGTCGGATGCCGGTGGGGCGCCGCACTCCCTGATCGGCCACCTTCTCGACACGACGGCGGTCGCCGAACTCGTGCACGACGACTTCCTGGCGCCCAGCGCCCGGCAGAGCCTCGACGCCGGTGTGCCCGGACGCGGGCGTGACCTGCTCCGCGTTCTCGCCGGTTGGCACGACGTGGGAAAGGCGTGCCCCAAGTTCCAGGGCATGGTGCCCGACCTCGCGAAGACGGTGGTAACCGCGGGGCTGCCCATCACGCCGAGCAGCAAGCGGTGGCACCATACGCAGGCCGGCGCCTTCGCACTGACCCGATATCTCAGAGCTCACGGACGCGACGACCTGCTGTGGCTCGTGCCGATCGTCGAGGGGCATCACGGCCGCTTCGGTCCGTGGGTCGCGAAGTGCGAGATCGGCCATGGGTTGGACTGGCGCTGGGACTCTGCACGAGTCGGCCTGTTCGACCGTGTCCTTGACGAGCTCGGCGTCGATCGTGACGCCCTCACCGGGCCGCCGCCGTCGAAAGGGGTCCAGATCGCCCTGGCCGGGCTGGTGAGCATGTCCGACTGGATCGCCAGTTCCAGCGAGTGCCCAGGCATCGGTCTCCGTGATCTCGATCTGACTGAGGCGAGACAACGCGCGGAGCGGGCCTGGCGCAGGCTCGGGCTGACCGGTGGCTGGCCGCCATCCGTACTTCGGGATGACGAGCAGGTGTTCGCCGCGCGGATGGGCGTCGAACCACGCCCGCTCCAGGCGCTTGCCGTCCAGATGGCGCGAACCGTGACTGAGCCCTGCCTGATGATCGTCGAGGCGCCAATGGGCGAGGGCAAGACCGAGGCGGCGTTCGCAGCCACCGAGGTTCTCGCGCGGCGCCTGGGTGCCGACGGCTACGTCTTCGCCATGCCCACCCAGGGAACCACCGACGCGATGTACGAACGCGTCTGTCGCTGGGCGAGGTCTGTCGATCCGGCCTCGGTGGTGTCGCTGCGCCACGGCAAGGCGATGGCGAACGAGTCGTTTCGCACGAGCATCGCCGACGAGGCGGTGGCTGAGGTCGACCATGACGACGTGGACGAGTACGGCATGCAGGCGGAGTCGATTCCGCTGCAAGAGAACGCTGGACCGGTCCAATGGCTCCTCGGCCGACACCGGGCGTTGCTGTCATCCGGCGTCGTCGGCACAGTCGACCAGGTGCTCTACGCCGGCACTCGCACCAAGTACGTGGCACTGCGTCACGCCGGGCTCCTGGGCAAGGTGCTGATCATCGACGAGGTGCACTCGTATGACGTCTACATGGAGCAGTTCCTCACCACGGTGCTGCGCTGGTGCGCCGACGCGGGAGTCCCCGTCATCCTCATGTCCGCCACCCTGGCGCCGGCGCTCCGGTCCCGACTGGTCGGCGCCTACGCCACGGCTTGGGATGGCGCGGCCACGATCCCGCCGAGCATCGAGCCGAGTGGCTACCCGAGCGTGGTTATCGCCGATCGCAGCGGCCGGCTGGAGGAGCGCACCGCACCCACCTGGCGCCCGGACCAGCAGGTGTCGGTCTCCGTCCTCGAGGCGGACACGAGGGATGACGTGGAGCCGCTGGCCGATGCCGTCGCCGAGGAGGTGCGCGACGGCGGCTGCGCCCTGGTGATCGTCAACGTGGTCGCCCGGGCGCAGCGGTTGTTCTCCCTGCTCGCCGACTGTGGCATCGAGACCGTCATCCTGCACGGCCGTCTCACGACGTCCGAGCGCGCGCGACGCACCGCCGACCTGGTCGACCGGCTCGGAGCTGGGCGGACGCGTGTCACCGGTCGACCCGAGCAGCTCGTCGTGGTCGCGACACAGATCGCGGAGCAGTCCTTCGACGTCGATGCGGATGTGCTGTTCACCGACCTCGCCCCGATGGATCTGCTGCTGCAGCGGATCGGCCGGCTGCACCGTCACGACCGTGCTGCAGCCGACCGGCCCGGTGCGTTGTCGGTGCCACGCGTCATCGTGTCCGGCATGGTTGTTCGTGCTGACGCTCCGGCGGAGGTGGCCCGATCATTCGAGTACGTCTACGACCGAGCCGCCCTGCTCCGGTCGGCGGCGTTGCTCGGCAAGGGCGCATCGTGGGCGGTGCCGTCGCAGGTTCCTGCCCTCGTGGCGGCCGCGTACGCGCCCGACTTCGCCGCCCCGACGCACTGGGGCGACGAAGTAGCCGCCGCTGACGTGACGGCCGTTCAGAACAAGGATGCTCGTTCTGAACGAGCGAGCACATTCGTGCTGAAAGGCGACGGCAGATATGACGACCTTCGGTCGATGCACCGGGTGGCATCGGTCCGCGAGGGAGCCGACGAGGCCGTGGTTGTCCGCGACGGTGAGCCGAGCCGGGAGGTGGCCCTGGTGAGGCGGACCACATCGGGCTACGCGACGTTGTCGAGCGGGCGCTCGCTCGGTCCGAACGGCGAGGTCGACCCGGACGGCCTGAAGGCGCGCGAGGTGCTCGGTGACACCGTCCGGATGCGTGAGGGAGAACAGCTCATGGGCGCCGTGCGGCTGCCCGCGTGGCGCGGTGAGCCGTTGCTGAGCCGCCTCGAAGCCTTAGTGCTCAACGAGCACGGCACGTGCGAGACCGACCCCCGCGTCAGGTACGACGTCACACTCGGTCTCCTGATCGACCGTACCGTGGCGACGCCCGGTGCGGCGCAGCACAGTTCGCACGGAAGGAGACGTCAATGACATGGACGTTTGACCTAGGCGTCAGGCCCTGGGTGCCCGTCGTCGTCGGCGGGCAGGCGGGGGAGGTGTCGCTCCGCGACGCCCTCATCGACGCGAACGACATCGACGGCCTCGACCACGCTGACCCGCTGGTCGCGGCGGCGATGTACCGACTATTGCTGGCGATCATGGTCGACGCCCTGTCGGTGACCACACCGGCCGCGTGGCAGAAGAGACGCGCAGAAGGCCGTCTCGACCCAAGCCGCGTCGAGCAGTACTTCGAGTCGCATGCCGAGGACTTTGACCTGTTCCACCCGACCCGCCCGTTCTTCCAGGTGGCTGGGCTCGAATCGACCAGCGGTCGCTGGAGCAGCCCGGCGCTGCTCATGCCCGAGGTCGCCAGCGGCAACAATGTGCCGCTGTTCAGCCCCGCACCCGAGGACGAGGTCGAGCCGCTGACGCCAGCGCAGGCGGCTCGCCGACTGATTGCGTGTCACGGATTCGACACGGCGGCGATCAAGACCGGCGCGGTAGGCGACCCGCGCGTCAGCGGTGGCAAGACGACCGGAAACCCCATCGGGCCACTCGGCGCGCTCGGGTTCACGATGCCGATGGGCCGGACCTTGTTCGACACCCTCAGCCTCAACATGCCCGTCTACTTTTCTTCGCCGGAGGATCGCCCAGCGTGGCGCCGGGAGATCGGCCCGTCGTGGGAGGTGCGTCAGCCGGTAGGTGTGCTCGATCTGCTGACCTGGCAGTCGCGGCGGATCCGGCTGCTGCCGGACGAGCTCGACGGGCAGGTCGTCATCCGCAAGGTCATCGTCGCCGCTGGCGATCGGATGGAGTTCACGCCTGATGTCGAGCTTCACACCCTCTGGCGAGAGAGCACCCGGCCCGGCACAGCAGCCACCGTGCCGGCGCGTCATCAGACCGGCCGCGCGGCATGGCGCGGCTTGTCGGCGATGCTCGCGGCGAGTGCGGACCAGGACCGGTCCGGGACGAAGAACGGGCGGCGTTGGACTGCGGCGTCGTTCACCCAGCTCGCGAACTTCGAGGTCGAGGACGCCGGCGTCGACGCGTTCATCGTCGGGGTGACGTACGGCAACCAGTCTGCGGTCATCGAGGACGTGCAGGCCGAGATGGTCCCGCTCCCGCTTCAGGCGGTCGGGGACGACGGCGTGCAGCGAATGGCGCTGGACGAGGCCGTGGATCAGGCCGAGAAGTGCGTGTCGGCTCTTAATGCCCTCGACGGCGACCTCCGGCTAGCGTCCGGGGGCGATCCAGTGCCGTGGGACAGGGGCCATCGCCCGGGAGAGGTCTTCGTCGCGACTCTGGACGCGTCGGCGCGAGCTCTTCTTCGACATGTGCGCAATGACCCGGCGAACCTCGAAGGGGCGTTGCTGCACTGGGAACGGACGCTGTCCAAGCGAGTGTGGGAGGTCGCCAACCGCCTGCTCGACGCTACGCCACCCGTCGCGGTGCGACGCCGATACCGGCTCCTGCCCGGCCGCAAGGAGCCGAAAGAGGTCGGGCTCAATGTCGCCGACAGGTGTTTCACATCCGCTGTGCGAAAGACGCTCGTTCGCCTCGCGGCGGAGCAGAGCAACGACCGAAAGGAAGGGGTGGCATGAGTGAGGTCACGTTCTACTGGGAGACCGCCAGCAGGCGAGGTCCGAGCACGGACACGGAGACCGCAGAGATCCATCTGGCACACCAGCTCGGTCCAGCGTTGGCGGCGCTCCGTCGGGGCCTCGGCCGCGAGGCGGGCGACGTGCCGCAGATGTGGCCGTTCTACCGGGCTCTCGGCACCGACGGTCGGGTCACCGATCGGCTGCGCGCCGAGCACGCGACGTTGGCGCTGTTCGGCCTGCACCAGCAGAGCCAGAGCGCGTCGGTGCACGTGCCGGGCCGGCGGCTCGGCCAGGCGCTCGGCGAGCTCCGGCGTTCGGCCCGCTACAGCGAGCAGGCGCTCGACTCGCGCTTCACCCAGGCGGCGACAGCCGAGAGTCCGGGCGAGGCGGCCTACCACCTGCGTGGCCTGATTCAGCAGCTCAAGGCCGCGCACATCGCGGGCTTCGACTACACCGACCTCTTCCGCGGTCTGCGCGCCTGGGACCACCCGGAGCGCCGAGGTCGAGTGCGGCGCATCTGGGCCGCCGATTACTACCGGCGGGGCGCCGCCATCGACAACGACCAGAAGGAGTCGCGATGAACCCCCTGTACGTCGATTTCCACATCCTCCAGGACCTCCCTCCCTCCAACGTCAACCGCGACGACAACGGCACGCCCAAGCAGGCGATCTACGGCGGCGCGACGCGGCTACGTGTGTCGTCGCAGTCGTGGAAGCGGGCGACCCGCACGGCGTTCACGGATCCGGGCGGTGTGCCGGACGGTGTCCGCACCCGCCGACTCGAGACTCTCGTCTCCGAGGCACTCACCCTTCGCGGCGTCGAGACCGAGACTGCGCTGGCCGCAACTCGTGCGGCCCTCGGCCAACTCGGCATCAAGCCGGGGAAGAAGGAGAGCCAGTCGTCGTACCTGCTGTTCTGCGGTCGACGTCAACTCGACCAGGTCGCCGACGACCTCGCCACCTCACTGGCGGGCGGCCTGACGCCGGAGGACGCGGCCACATCAGTGGATGTCAAGGCTGTTCTCGGGCAGGGGCATTCGCTCGACGTCGCGCTGTTCGGCCGGATGGTCGCGGATGTCACCGATTTGAACGTGGATGCCGCGCTCCAGGTCGCACACGCGCTCTCGACTCACGCCGCCCCGACCCAGTTCGACTACTTCACCGCAGTCGACGACCTCCAGGAGCGCGACGAGGCCGGCGCGGGCATGATCGGAACCGTCGAGTTCAACTCGGCCACGATGTACCGCTTCGCAACGGTCGCCGTGCACCAGTTGGCCGAGAACCTCGCTGGCTGGGATGCCGCGGCCGACGGAGTGGCGACGTTCACTCGGGCGTTTGCGCTGTCGATGCCGACCGGACACCAGAATTCGTTCGCCGCCCGCACCCGGCCCGCCACGGTCGCCGTCGTCATCCGCGGGGACCAGCCGGTTTCTCTGGTGAGCGCCTTCGAGAGCCCGGTCAGAGCGAACGGCGCCGGTGTCATGGAGCAGTCGCAGCAGCGACTCGCCGCACTCTTTACCTCTGAGGTGCAACGCTGGGGTGACGTGCCGCTGCTTGCGGTGGCCAGTTATGCGGCATCCGAGTCGGCGGGGGAGGCGCTTGCCGGGGCGTTCGGCCCGTCGGCAGACTTCTCGGCTCTCGTCGAACGGGTCACGGAGTCAGTACGGAGCGCAGGAGCGGCCCGGTGAGTAACCACACCCTCGTGGTCCGACTTGCTGGCCCGCTGCAGTCCTGGGGATCGTCGAGCCGGTTCAATCGGCGCGCCACCGACGACCGCCCCACCAAATCTGGCGTGGTCGGGTTGCTGGCCGCAGCGCAGGGCCGTCGCCGCGAGGAACCGATCGCGGACCTGGTCGCGCTTCGGCTCGGCGTTCGGGTGGACCAACCCGGCCGGCTGCTCCGCGACTATCACACGGTCAGCGACTTCCGGGGCGCGCCGCTGCCGTCGTCCGGGCTGGCGGCATCAGGCCGACCGAAGCCGACGTCGCCGAAGAAGCTCACCCACGTCACTCAGCGTTTCTACCTGCAGGATGCGGTGTTCGTGGTCGGTGTTGGTGGGTCTCCCGAAATGCTTCTCGCGCTGTCGACGGCCATTCGACGACCGGCCTTCCCGCTCGCGCTCGGACGCCGAGCATGCGTCCCCACCCAGCCACTCGTCGTGGACAGCGAGGGCGATCACGACTTGTGGGCGGGTGGCGTCGAGGACGTGCTGGCGGCCGTCCCATGGCAGGCAGGGCCAGCGGCCCGGCGGACTGCGGCAGGCCCCGCGGTGACGCTCCCGGCATCCGTCGATGACCCCGAGGGTGACGATGTCGTTGCCGACGTGCCACGGTCGTTCGAGCCGGGTCGGCGGGGGATGCGTACCCGGCGGGTCCGACACCTGTGGGTGACGGTCGACACCGGGCGCACCGGCGAGTCTCGTTCGGACCACGACCCGTTCGCGCTGCTCGGGGGATGACGATGCCGCACCTCTCGAAGATCCCGCTCAACCCGTTGCGGCGTGGTAGCCAGCGTCTCGTGGCCAACCCCCACCGGATGCATGCGGCCGTGCTTGGTGGTATCGGTGTGCAGCCGGTCAGCGAACGCGTCCTCTGGCGGGTGGATGAGGCGCCGCATCGACACGACCTGTTAGTGCTCACCCAGAGTCGACCGTCCTGGCAGCATCTGGTGGAGCAGGCCGGCTGGCCGGGTGCCGACGGCAGTGACGCCGTGGTGCGAGACATCTCGCCCGTGCTCGATCTCCTTGCACCCGGACGCCAATTCTCCTTCCGAGTGCGCGCGAACCCCGTGTCTTCGTTGAGGCGACCGGAGCGACCGACTGCGGCGCAGGAGCGTGCGCTTGCTCGACCGGATCGCCGGCGCGGGGTGCGCGTCGGGCACCGCACGGCATCCCACCAACTCGGCTGGTTCACTGATCGCGCGAGCCCGGATCGTCATCCATGGGGGTTCGTCCTGAGGCAGCCCGAGTCCGAGACGACCGGATCTGCTCGCTTGGTGGAAAGGCGACGAGAGCGGTTCAGCAAGGCGCCGGGCGGCTCGCCGGTCACCATCGACACAGCGACGTTCGAAGGGGTGCTGACCGTCGTCGATGCTGAACGCTTTCGTGACGTCCTGCTCGGTGGTCTGGGTGGCGCCAAGGCGTATGGGTGCGGGCTGCTCACGGTGGCGCCGGCCTTCGGGGGCCGGTGATGTGGTGGCTGACCGAACCCGCCGGAATCCACCGGGTCAGCGACCGGGTGACGACGTTGTACATCGAGCGCTGCCACGTCGACCGGGCCGAGAACGCTGTCGTCATCGTCAACAAGGACCGGACGGTGCGCGTGCCTGCGGCGTTCGTCGCGTCGGTCATGCTCGGGCCGGGCACGCGGATCACCCACGGTGCTGTCCGTTTGCTTGCGGACTCGGGGACCGCGATGTGCTGGGTCGGTGAGTCCGGGGTGCGGATGTACGCCGCCGGCCTGGGCCCTTCTCGTACAGCGGAGTTGACCATCCGTCAGGCGGGGTTGGTCAGTCGGGTGCCGGACCGGTTGGCGGTGGCGCGTCGGATGTACGGCATGCGGTTTCCCGACGAGGACGTCTCGACAGCGACAATGCAGCAGTTGCGCGGCCGTGAGGGTGCGCGGGTAAAGCGCATCTACAAGGCCGAGTCAACGCGGACCGGTGTGCCGTGGTCGCGTCGGGAGTACCGCTCCGGTGACGCGTTCGCTGCTGGGGATGACGTGAACCGCGCACTCTCGGCGGCGCATGCCGCGCTGTACGGCGTGTGCCATGCGGCGATCGTCGGAGTCGGTGCGAACCCGGCCTTGGGGTTCGTGCACACCGGAGGGGCCACGTCGTTCGTGCTCGATATTGCCGACCTGTACAAGGCTGAGACCAGCATTCCTGTTGCGTTCGATGTGGTCGCGGCCGGTCGGACCGACGAGGCGGATGTCAGGCACGCCATGCGAGACCGTTTTCGTGATGGGCGGTTCTTGGGCCGTGTTGTGAATGATATTCAGGATCTTCTCGGTGTCGGTGCCTCGACCGAGGGTGCGCCCGACGCATTGGCGCTCTGGGACGATCTCGCCGGGAGTGTGCCGGGCGGTACCAACTGGTCGGACGGCGAGGTTGCTGCGTTCGTTGAGTCTGGCTACGCCGCAGTAAGCGGGCCTGACTTCGGCGAGCCAGAGGTGCCGTGGTGACCGTCGTGGTTCTGGTGGCTGCGCCGCCTGGGCTTCGTGGCCACGTGACCCGCTGGATGGTCGAGGTCCAGGCTGGGGTGTTCGTCGGCACGCCGGGCCGCAGGATCCGGGATCGTCTGTGGTTGTTGCTGGCAGACCGGATCGGCAACGGTCAGGCGGTGATGATCGAGCCTGCGAAAACTGAGCAAGGATGGGCGGTACGGACAGCTGGCCGCGAGCGGTGGTCCCCCGTCGACTTCGACGGACTGACGCTGATTGCCCGTCCGCGCGTGAGAAAGTCCTGATCAGCAAGTGTCGTCCCCGCGAACGCGGGGGTCATCCGCTCGCCGGCGACGTTATCGACCGCGGCGGACAGTCGTCCCCGCGAACGCGGGGGTCATCCCGCATGCAGTGGGTGGCCGACGCCGCCCAGCGCGTCGTCCCCGCGAACGCGGGGGTCATCCGTCGTTCGACGTGAATCCTGGCGATGTCCAGTTGTCGTCCCCGCGAACGCGGGGGTCATCCCCCTCGCTGCCGAATCTAGGCGCACCGGCCAGCGTCGTCCCCGCGAACGCGGGGGTCATCCGGGCTCGCGCCTCAGCCCAACGGAGCCCAGTCCGTCGTCCCCGCGAACGCGGGGGTCATCCCTGACCCCCGGGACACGCTCAGGCAACCTGGTAGTCGTCCCCGCGAACGCGGGGGTCATCCCTGCCTTCACGCGAGGAGCTCGAGCATGAGCACGTCGTCCCCGCGAACGCGGGGGTCATCCTTCGGACGCTTGCGGCGGTTGCGTCACCGACCAGTCGTCCCCGCGAACGCGGGGGTCATCCGCGAGGGATCGACCCAACGGCCCGTGGACATGTGTCGTCCCCGCGAACGCGGGGGTCATCCCAGGTGGCACCAGGACACCGGCCGACCGCGCAAGTCGTCCCCGCGAACGCGGGGGTCATCCCACACCGACTGAGCCGGCACAGGGCTCCCCCCGGTCGTCCCCGCGAACGCGGGGGTCATCCGGCATCGCTGGCGCTGCGTGGTGCGCCTTGGTAGTCGTCCCCGCGAACGCGGGGGTCATCCGACGAACTCGTTCACGACCGTAACGTCTCAGTGGTCGTCCCCGCGAACGCGGGGGTCATCCTCAACTGTGACTTGCCATTCTGCCGAGGCGCCGGTCGTCCCCGCGAACGCGGGGGTCATCCCTGCTCGTCCTCGGCGTCTAGGTCCAGCCAGGCGTCGTCCCCGCGAACGCGGGGGTCATCCGGGACTGCGGCCCCACACCGCGCAGCGGCGCTAGTCGTCCCCGCGAACGCGGGGGTCATCCACCGATAGCAAGCACCACGCCCGAGGGGTCCGAGTCGTCCCCGCGAACGCGGGGGTCATCCTAGTGGCGACGTGCGACCCCGTCCGCTAGGGCGGTCGTCCCCGCGAACGCGGGGGTCATCCGTCTCCCCCGCCGTCCGACGTGGTCACCACTCGGTCGTCCCCGCGAACGCGGGGGTCATCCTGCACGATGGATGAGCCGGAGGAGATGGCGTCTGTCGTCCCCGCGAACGCGGGGGTCATCCCCCGCAGTTCAGCGGCTTGTCGCCCCACGAAACGTCGTCCCCGCGAACGCGGGGGTCATCCGGCTGATCCCGGCCCGTGACGACTCGTACATCAGTCGTCCCCGCGAACGCGGGGGTCATCCGTGCGGATGACGGCGGCAACGGTGGCGTCGAGGGTCGTCCCCGCGAACGCGGGGGTCATCCTCTGGCGGACCGTGGGGATGAAGCCGAGGCTCGGTCGTCCCCGCGAACGCGGGGGTCATCCATCGCAGGAGCCAGCGCCGGGTGCGGGCCGGGTGTCGTCCCCGCGAACGCGGGGGTCATCCAGCCACTCGGCGGGCGGCGCTGACATCGCGGTTGTCGTCCCCGCGAACGCGGGGGTCATCCGACGGCCGCCCGTTGATTGGCGCGAGCGAGGTTGTCGTCCCCGCGAACGCGGGGGTCATCCCTGTTCTCCCGGCACCGAGTTGGGCGTTGTGTCGTCGTCCCCGCGAACGCGGGGGTCATCCCCGATGGTGTCGTGGCACCGCATCAGCGACACCGTCGTCCCCGCGAACGCGGGGGTCATCCGGCAACCTACTGGTGTCGACGCTCCCTTGGATCGTCGTCCCCGCGAACGCGGGGGTCATCCGCAGCCCACCAATGACCGGGACGCGTAATTTTGGTCGTCCCCGCGAACGCGGGGGTCATCCGCACCAACCTTCGCAGCAGCGTCCACCTCAGCAGTCGTCCCCGCGAACGCGGGGGTCATCCGATCGGGGACGCCGGTCCGTCCCTCACAGGCGCGTCGTCCCCGCGAACGCGGGGGTCATCCTCATTGGGCACCGGCCAGGTGGCTCCACCTCGAGTCGTCCCCGCGAACGCGGGGGTCATCCCTCGCAACTGTCCACTTGGGTGCCTAGGAAGGTGTCGTCCCCGCGAACGCGGGGGTCATCCCGACAGCGGTCACAGCCGGAATGTATGTGAGCAGTCGTCCCCGCGAACGCGGGGGTCATCCGTGGGGTCAGGACGCGGTCATTACTGACGAGTCGTCGTCCCCGCGAACGCGGGGGTCATCCGGTGTCCCCGGAGCCGTTCCGGCAGTCGCAGCGGTCGTCCCCGCGAACGCGGGGGTCATCCTGCCCATCGCCACACTCGCGCAACGCAACGCCCGTCGTCCCCGCGAACGCGGGGGTCATCCGGACAACGCCCGCGCCCGCGAGTACATCGCAGAGGTCGTCCCCGCGAACGCGGGGGTCATCCGCGGGGTGGTCAGCGATGAGCGCGCCGGTTGATGTCGTCCCCGCGAACGCGGGGGTCATCCCCGAGCCGCCAGCGCTGGTGCCGCGTCCTCAACGTCGTCCCCGCGAACGCGGGGGTCATCCGGCAGGCGAACACGCAGACCACTCGGCATGGCAGTCGTCCCCGCGAACGCGGGGGTCATCCCACCGTCTCCTCGGCCCGGGCAGCCGCATCACGGTCGTCCCCGCGAACGCGGGGGTCATCCGGTCACCGCTGCGGCTTTGACTTGGTGAGTTTCGTCGTCCCCGCGAACGCGGGGGTCATCCCCAGGTTGTAGGGGTCGTTCGCGAAATTGCGTCGTCGTCCCCGCGAACGCGGGGGTCATCCCGGCTTGACCAGCCCGACGCGCACGAGGCGTAGTCGTCCCCGCGAACGCGGGGGTCATCCCGGAGACATCGATGGTGATGGGTGAGGAACGGGTCACGACCGCGCCGTGTCACCACATCGACCCGGACGCGACCGGCACCGCGTGTCGTCCCCGCGAACGCGGGGGTCATCCCACGCGCGCCCACACATCCAGATCAGACGTCACGTCGTCCCCGCGAACGCGGGGGTCATCCCAGGTCGTACACGGGTATGCCGGCGTCACGCAAGTCGTCCCCGCGAACGCGGGGGTCATCCACCATGAGCACTGATGAGTTGCGCCACCGGGCCGTCGTCCCCGCGAACGCGGGGGTCATCCGCCGAGGCGATGCAGTGGATGAGCGAAGCCGTCGTCGTCCCCGCGAACGCGGGGGTCATCCCTGGTGGAACGTCGCGTCCACGCCCGCATCCCGGTCGTCCCCGCGAACGCGGGGGTCATCCGCCGACGACGCCACCGACAGCGATTGACTGAGAGTCGTCCCCGCGAACGCGGGGGTCATCCCGGGTCACGCACAGCCTTGTACGCCGCCGAACCGTCGTCCCCGCGAACGCGGGGGTCATCCCTCCTCCGCGATCGCCGCGATCGCCGCGTGCGAGTCGTCCCCGCGAACGCGGGGGTCATCCCCCTCGCCTGCGCCGCGCCGTCGACGGCCTGGTGTCGTCCCCGCGAACGCGGGGGTCATCCCGTCTTGGTGACGACTGCTGTGCCCCCGGCACGGTCGTCCCCGCGAACGCGGGGGTCATCCCCTTCACGAAATCGATCCGCCGTTCACCGGTCAGTCGTCCCCGCGAACGCGGGGGTCATCCGGCACGCCGCCTGCGGGTGCACCAATGCCGCGAGTCGTCCCCGCGAACGCGGGGGTCATCCGTCACCGCACGTGGTGATCGTGATTGATGAACTGTCGTCCCCGCGAACGCGGGGGTCATCCGTGCATGGCGTCGAGCGCGGCCCGTTTGTAGTCGTCGTCCCCGCGAACGCGGGGGTCATCCCTTAGCACTCTCGCCCTCCGGGTGGACAGCATCGTCGTCCCCGCGAACGCGGGGGTCATCCCCTGGCGGTGCTCGTAATATCTCCACCCGTTTTGTCGTCCCCGCGAACGCGGGGGTCATCCTTTGAAGATGCGGTACTCGCATCTCGGCTGATGGTCGTCCCCGCGAACGCGGGGGTCATCCACTACCCCTCACCTGTCGCAGGGGATAGGGTCCGTCGTCCCCGCGAACGCGGGGGTCATCCCCTCCAAGGCGGTGGTCATCACATCGTATGGAGGTCGTCCCCGCGAACGCGGGGGTCATCCCGCTGGCTTCGCGGCCACGCTGTACCCAGTGATGTCGTCCCCGCGAACGCGGGGGTCATCCGCCGTCGCCATCGCCAAGGACCTGCTGCACCTGGTCGTCCCCGCGAACGCGGGGGTCATCCCTCGTCGGCCGCTTCTGCTACGGCAGGTGTAGGGTCGTCCCCGCGAACGCGGGGGTCATCCTACCCGCACGGCTACGTATCGGTCGAGTGCTCCGTCGTCCCCGCGAACGCGGGGGTCATCCCATCGGCACGACCACCTCCCGCGGCCGCACCCCGTCGTCCCCGCGAACGCGGGGGTCATCCCCGCTGCTTCCATTCCTTGGTGTTCTGGAGCTCGTCGTCCCCGCGAACGCGGGGGTCATCCCCCGCCGGCGTGGTCTTTCATCATCCGCTCGACGTCGTCCCCGCGAACGCGGGGGTCATCCCTACGACCAGGGGCTGGTCACGCTCGGGGAGAAGTCGTCCCCGCGAACGCGGGGGTCATCCCTGTGCCGCACCGTGCTGTCCGGTATCTGCGGTGTCGTCCCCGCGAACGCGGGGGTCATCCCTGCCGCACCACGCCACCGATATGCCGGACCTGGTCGTCCCCGCGAACGCGGGGGTCATCCGCAGGCCCCGGTGTCGGCGTCGGCGCTGAAGACGTCGTCCCCGCGAACGCGGGGGTCATCCCTCTTACGGTAGGCGCCTTGCCGCGCCCGGTCAGTCGTCCCCGCGAACGCGGGGGTCATCCATTTCTCCCTAGTCGATGGGCGCTTCGTAGGTTGTCGTCCCCGCGAACGCGGGGGTCATCCCGGGAAACCGTCCTCGAGGTGTCCGGGCGGGACGTCGTCCCCGCGAACGCGGGGGTCATCCCGGGAAACCGTCCTCGAGGTGTCCGGGCGGGACGTCGTCCCCGCGAACGCGGGGGTCATCCCCCAACCTCGCCCACGAGGCCTACCTCATCCCCGTCGTCCCCGCGAACGCGGGGGTCATCCCCAGATGCCGCCCCGCTGGTTCCTGTGCCTGACGTCGTCCCCGCGAACGCGGGGGTCATCCGTTCCAGATCGACCTCGATGCCGCACGCCGCGAGTCGTCCCCGCGAACGCGGGGGTCATCCTCGCAGCAGCGACGGGCGCTCGCGGCAACGTGGGTCGTCCCCGTGAACGCGGGGGTCATCCCCGTCGGTGGAGTGGACCGCCTCGGTGTAGACCGTCGTCCCCGCGAACGCGGGGGTCATCCGACCACCAACGCCCGCGAGGCCGTTGACGCGACGTCGTCCCCGCGAACGCGGGGGTCATCCTAAGTCCTCTCTCTTCCCTAGAGCTAGGGAGGGGTCGTCCCCGCGAACACGGGGGTCATCCGAACGACACGCCGTTCCCGTTCACGCCGGTGGAGTCGTCCCCGCGAACGCGGGGGTCATCCCGGGGTGGTGGACCGGGCTGCCGCTCGGGAGCAGTCGTCCCCGCGAACGCGGGGGTCATCCAGGGCCGGAACGGATCGCGGGCCGGGCCTGGTTGTCGTCCCCGCGAACGCGGGGGTCATCCCAGGTTCAGGGTGTTCCCGGTGCGGCGTCGGAAGTCGTCCCCGCGAACGCGGGGGTCATCCGACGGTGTTCGTGTGGATCAAGGACACGGGGTGGTCGTCCCCGCGAAGGTTGACTCCGGCAGAGTGGTGCACGACGGCCCTAACACTGCCGCGCGAACGCGGAAAGGGGGTATCTGGCCGCCGAAGGAGTCGCCTCTCGCTGCGCACGTCGTTATCGCGGATTAATCGCGTGGGGCCACCTGGCCGGATGACACGCCGCCGGTTGATGGTGGCGCACCGTCATCCGGCTCAGGTCTCGCCGAGCCGCTCGCGGACCCAGGCGATGTCGGCGGTCTGCCCCTCGACGCCGCCGGGAGTCTCGACCACGACTGGGGCTCCGGCGGCCCGGATGACCTCGGCGAGATCGCGACCATCGACACAGCCCGCGCCCAGGTTGGTGTGTCGGTCAGCGCCCGAGTCGAAGGCGTCGCGGCTGTCGTTGCAGTGCACCAGATCGATCCGTCCGGTGATCGCACGGACCTTGTCGACGACGCTGCCGAGGTCGGTGCCGCCGGCGTGCGCGTGGCAGGTGTCGAGGCAGAAGCCGACGGTGTCGCCGCCCTCGGCGCGTCCGATCGCCTCCCATAGCCGCTCGATCGCCTCCAGGTGCCGAGCCATTGCGTTGTCGCCGCCGGCGGTGTTCTCGATGAGGAGCGGAACGGGCATGTGCAGCCCGTCCACGCACTTGCGCCAGTTGTCGAACCCGACGCTGGCGCTCTCGTCCCGGCCGAGATGCCCGCCGTGCACCACCACCCCCTGAGCACCGATCTCCGCTGCCGCAGTCAGGTGCTGCTGCAACAGTTTTCGGCCCGGAATGCGGACGCGGTTGTTCGTCGCGGCGACGTTGATCGGGTACGGCGCGTGCACGTACAGATGCACTCCGGCGTCCTCGGCGGCCGTCTTCAGCGCAGCCGCCCCGCCCGCGTACTGCACGACCGGCCCTCGGTAGCTCTGCGGATCGCCGAGAAAGAACTGGCTCAGGGTTGCTCCGCGGGCGGCGGCCTCCGCCACCGGGTCGGACTGGTCGACATGTCCGCCGATGTGCAGGGCCATGCCGCTACGGTACGGCCCGCCCGACGGCCTGGAGATTGTCCCGGCAGGATGGCGGGATGCAGATCACTGGCACCACCGCTGTCGTCACCGGGGGCGCGTCGGGGTTGGGGGCTGCCACCGCGGCCGCCTTCGCCGCGCGCGGCGCCCGGGTGCTCGCCCTCGACCTCCCAGCCGCGTGTGCTGCGGGCCCGGTCGTGAGCGGGGTTGAGTACGTCTCCGCCGACGTCACCGTGGAGGCAGAGGTCCGAGCCGCGGTCGCCCAGGCAGCCGCCGACCCCGGCCGCCCGATCCGGATCGCCGTCAACTGCGCCGGTATCGGCCCCAGCGCCCGGGTGCTGGGCCGTCAGGGCGTCCATGACCTTGCCCTGTACCGCAGGGTCATCGAGGTCAACCTCATCGGCTCGTTCACGGTCCTTGCCGTTGCCGCCGAGGCCATTGCCAGCACCGACCCTGACGACCAGGGGCAGCGGGGCGTCATCCTCACCACCGCGAGCATCGCGGCCTTCGACGGTCAGGTCGGCCAGGCCGCGTATGCGGCCTCCAAGGGAGGCATCGTGGGGCTCACTCTGCCCGCCGCGCGGGACCTCGCGCAGTACGGCATCCGGGTCATGACTATCGCCCCCGGCATCGTCGAGACGCCGATGCTCGACACCGTCTCCGACGAGTTCCGCGCTCGTCTTGCTGCGGGAGTTCCGTTCCCGCAGCGGCTCGCTCACCCCGAGGAGTACGCCCAGCTCGCCGTGTCGATCGTCGAACATGATTACCTCAACGGTGAGACGATCCGGATGGACGGCGCGCTCCGGATGGCGCCGCGCTGACCCCGGTGCCCGCCGGCGCTGCCCACTGGATGGCGCGGCTCGCCGAGAGTCTCGGCGTTCCCGTTCGGCTCGCCACGGTGCCGCGACGGATGGTCTCGATCGATGCCCGTGGTTGCCGCGACGCTCGCCGTGGTCCGGGTCCCAGCGGGCGGCGCTGACTCGACCGCGATGCGTGGTCGGTGCGGGGACCTCGCGGGTTGGACGGATCGGCATCCGCACGATTTCGTGGCCTGCCAGCGCAGCGTGTAGTGTCTGTGGTCGCGTCGGCCACGGTTTCACCGCGCACTATCGGTCCGGCGCAAGCCCCCTTAGCTCAGTCGGCAGAGCGTTTCCATGGTAAGGAAAAGGTCGTCGGTTCGATTCCGACAGGGGGCTCAGCTCCGGTCGCACATCATCCGTCTGGAGTTCACGGCGGGATAGCTCAGTTGGTCAGAGCGCACGACTCATAATCGTGAGGTCGCGGGATCGAGCCCCGCTCCCGCTACCGCTGGGTGATTTTTCCGCACTGCTGGCGTCCCGTACGCTGGTAAATCGTCGTGTGATCAGCATCCGCTGACCCGACCTCACCACCGATCGTCTCGAGAGCAGGTTTCCCTGTGGCCACGAAAAGCGCCGACGTCCGACCGAAGATCACCATGGCGTGCACGGACTGCAAGGAGCGCAACTACATCACCAAGAAGAACCGTCGCAACGACCCGGACCGGCTCGAGCTGGCAAAGTTCTGCCCGCGCTGCCGGAAGCACACGGCACACCGCGAGACCCGCTGAGCCCAGGGCGTTGCGCGAGGCCGCCCCACCGCTGAGGTGCCGGGCGGCTTCGTCACGTATGCGAGTCTCCGACGGGGCGGCCCCTAGCATTGGGGCTATGCCTGTGAATCCCGACTTCGTCGGCCGCACCTACCCACCGGACGGCCCGCACCACGTCGACGCGGCTGCCATCGCAGCATTCGCGGCGGCGGTGGGTGCGACCGACCCCGTGCACACCGACCCGGCGGCCGCCCGAGCTGCCGGCTACGCCGACGTGGTCGCCCCGCCGACGATGACGGTGCGCCTGGCGCAGTCGGCCGACCATGCCTATGTCACCGACCCCGACGCCGGGATCGACTACAGCCGCGTCGTCCACGGCGAGCAGCGCTTCGTCCATCACCGCCCCGTCACTGCGGGTGACGACATGCTCGGCACGCTCACGGTCGATGCAGTGCGGTCGGCCGGGGGTCACACGATGGTGACCACCCGAACCGAACTCGCGACCGTCGGCGGGGAGCCGGTGGCCACCTGTACCTCGACGATCGTCGTCCGCGGAGGTGCGGGCGGATGACGGCCCGTCGCCTTTCCGAGGTCGCTGTCGGGGATCCGCTCGGCCCCGTCACCGTGCCGGTCACTCGGGCCACCCTCGTGGCATACGCCGACGCTTCCGGCGACCAGAACCCCATCCACCAAGACGAGGCGTTCGCCCGGTCGGTGGGGCTGCCCGACGTGATCGCGCACGGAATGTGGACGATGGGAGCCACCGGCGCGGTCGTCGCCGACTGGGTGGGCGACGCGGGCCGCGTGGTCGAGTTCGGCACGCGTTTCACCAAGCCGGTGATCGTGCCGGCAGGCGGGGCGTCGATCGACGTGGCCGGGGTCGTGAAGTCTGTCGATGCGGAGTCCGGCCGGGTGACCGTCGAGCTCACGACGATGAGTGATGGCGAGAAAGTACTCGGCCGGTGCGTCGCGGTGGTGCGGCTCGACTGATGCGACAGCTGCACCACGAGCCCCTCGCGGGGCATACCACAATGCGTGTCGGTGGCCCAGCGGCGCGAATGCTGTTCGCGGAGAGTGCGTCCGAGGTCATCGACGTTCTTCGTGACGCCGATGCTGCGAGCGAAGCGGTTGCGGTCCTTGCGGGTGGCTCGAACGTGGTGATCCCGGATGACGGGTTCGCGGGGACCGTCCTTCGGGTCGCCACCCGAGGGGTCGAGGTCGAATCGGTGGACCAGTGCGGCGGGGTATTGGTGACAGTTGCGGCCGGGGAGCCGTGGGACGACTTCGTCATTCGGGCGGTCGACTCGGAATGGTCCGGTATCGAGGCACTGAGCGGCATCCCCGGGTCGACGGGCGCGACGCCGATCCAGAACGTCGGCGCCTACGGGCAGGAGGTCGCGGAGACGGTCGCCCGGGTCCGTGTGTGGGACCGGACTGAGGGGCGAGTACGCACGCTGGCCAACGCGGACTGCCAGTTCACCTATCGGCATTCGGCTCTGAAGGGCGCCGGCCGCTACGTCGTCCTGGACGTTACGTTCCAGTTGGTGCCCAGTTCGCTGTCTCAACCGGTGCGCTACGCCGATCTTGCCCGTCAACTCGACGTGCCGGTGGGCTCCCGGGCGCCGCTGGCCGACGTCCGTGCAGCCGTGCTGGCACAGCGCCGGCGGCGTGGCATGGTGCTGGACCCGCTCGACCATGACACCTGGAGTTGTGGGTCGTTCTTCACCAACCCCATCCTGTCCCCGGCCCAGTTCGGCGCACTCGAGGCCCGGGTGACGCACCACGTGAATGTGGATCCGGAAGGACTGCCCCGGTACCCCGGTAGTGACGGCACGGTCAAGACCAGCGCGGCGTGGCTCATTGAGCGGGCCGGCTTCGGCAAAGGCCACGGGATGCCCGGCCCCGCCGCGTTGTCGACGAAGCACACCCTCGCGGTGACCAACCGCGGCGGCGCATCGTCGTCCGACGTGCTCGCCCTGGCCCGCGAGGTACGCGACGGGGTCGAGGCCGTGTTCGGCGTGCGCCTGATGAACGAGCCAGTCATTGTCGGTAACACGCTCTGATGCGGCGGGCAGGGCCTGAGCCACCACTGGTGGCGGACGCTGTCGGGTCGGTGCCCGGAGCGTCGACCGGGTGACCGAGGTGGTGGTGGTTACGGGCCCGACCACTCAGGCCCCGAGTCAGGCCGGACTCCGCTGGTCCGTGCCTGAGCGGTCAGCACGCGGCGCGCACCACATCGGGGCGTGGCCACTCATCGGGACGTACGACCCGGGGCGAGCGCACCGTGACTGGCGCGGCGAGCGCGGCTCCACCGGGAACGGCTTCGGTCGCCCCGGCGCTCAGCTGCTCAGCCACGCGTCGATCTCGCGCCCTGCCGCCTCGCGGAGGTGTGCAGGTGCCCGGCTCACGTCGAACGAGGTCCGGGCCAGGGCCGCCAGGTCCGTGTCGGAGAAACCGTGCACCGACCGCGCCGTCCCGTACTGGTCCGCGAGGCGGGTACCAAAGATCAGCGGGTCGTCGGCTCCGAGTGCCACCTGGGCGCCGGCATCGACGAGCCGACGCAGCGGTACCTCGGCCGCGGTGTCGTACACGCCCAGCGAGATATTCGATCCGGGGCACACCTCCAGCGCGACTCCGCGAGAGACGATCTCGGCTAGCACCGTGTCGTCCTCGACCGCCCGTACGCCGTGGCCCAGTCGGTCCGGTCGAATCGCGGTGAGCGTCTCGGACACCGCATCGGCGCCGAGCAGTTCGCCGGCATGCGGGACCAAGCTGAGCCCAGCGTGACGAGCGATCCGGAACGCGGTCGCGAACTCGCTGGTCTCACCGCGTCGTTCGTCGTTGGCCAAGCCAAAGCCCACGACCGTACCTGGCCCCGTCCCGGCGTGGCGAGCAGCGAGCCTCGCCAGCGTGCGCGCTTCCAGCGGGTGCCGCATTCTCGAGGCCGCCACCACCACCGCAACGTCGGCCGCGTCCGGCCTCCGTGACACCGTGGCAGCCTCGTCCAGAACGATTTCCAGCGCCGGCGTGATGCCGCCGACAAATGGCGCGTACGAGGTGGGGTCGACCTGGATCTCGAGCCACCGCGACCCCTCGGCCCGGTCGTCGAGTGCTGCCTCGCGCACGATGCGGCGCATATCGGCTTCGCCTCGCACACACGCGCGCGCCGCATCGTAGAGCCGCTGGAAACGAAACCAACCGCGTTGGTCGGTTGCTTCGAACGATGGAGGCCACTCGTCCGTCAGCGCGGGCGGCAGCCGGATGCCGTGCCGGGTTGCGAGGTCTCGCACAGTGTCGACACGCATCGACCCGGTGAAGTGAAGGTGCAGGTGGGCCTTCGGTAAACCGGCAAGTGGTCGAGGCTCCGGCCCGGGGTTTGGGGTCACTTCTCGAGTCGGGGCGTGGGGGGGTGCCGGCGTCATCCGCCTGCGATGAGCCGCTCGGCGCTCGCGAGCGCCACGCAGGTGGCTACCCCGGCCATCGCTAGCTTCACCTCGTCCAGGACTGGAAACGACGGTGCGAGCCGGATGTTCCGGTCGCGCGGGTCGATCCCGTGCGGGAAGGACGCGCCGGCCGGGGTGAGGGCGACGCCAGCCTCCTTCGCCAGTTCCACGACCTGCGAGGCGCAGCCGTCGAGCACGTCGAGGCTCACGAAGTAGCCCCCGCGTGGACGGGTCCAGTTGGCGACCTCCAGACCCCCGAGCTCGGTCGTGAGGGCGGCGTCGACTGCGGCGAACTTCGGGGCGAGGATCTCGCGGTGCCGCAGCATGTGGTCGCGGACCCCCTGAGCGGAGCCGAAGAACTGCACGTGCCGCCACTGGTTGAGCTTGTCGGGGCCGATGGATGCGAACTTCTGGCGAGCCAGGTACCAGTCCACCGTCGCACGCGATCCCGCGAGGAACGCCACGCCAGCACCGGCGTAGGTCACTTTGCTGGTCGAGGCGAACACCAGCGGGCGGTGCGGGTGGCCAGCCACTGCCGCGAGCGACACAATGTCGGCGCTCTTCGCCTCGTCGTCGGTGAGGTGGTGCACCGCGTAGGCGTTGTCCCAGAAGAGGCGAAAGTCTGGCGCCGCGGTGGGCATGGCGGCGAGCCGGGCAGCAATCTCCGGTGACGTCACCGCACCTGCCGGGTTGGCATAGGTCGGCACCAGCCACATGCCCTTGATCGACGGGTCGTCGCGGACCAGCCTCTCGACCGCTTCGACGTCGGGCCCGTCGGCGAGCATCGGCACCGAGACCATCTCGATGCCGTAGGCGGCGAGCATGGTGAAGTGTCGGTCGTACCCCGGTACCGGGCAGACGAACTTCACCGCCGGCTCGTCGCGCCACGGCCGCGGCGAGTCGACTCCGCCGTGAAGCAGTAACTGCACTAGGCAGTCGTGCATCAAGGTCAGGCTCGCGTTGCCTCCGGCGACGACCTGATCCGCATCGACGCCAAGGAGCTCGCCGAACATTTCCCGGATCTCGCGGATGCCGGCGAGCCCTCCGTAGTTGCGCACATCGGTGGCGTCACCGGTGCGAGTGCCGTCGGGGAGGGCGAGCAGCCCGTCGGAAAGGTCCAGTTGCGCGGCGCTCGGCTTGCCTCGGGTGAGGTCCAGGTCCAGGTCCTGGTCCTGGAGTGTGGCGTAAGCGGTTCGCTGGACCTCAAGATAGGAGCGCAACTGCTCAGGCGAGCGCTGGGCCAAGGGGGTGCGATCAGTGGTGGCGATGGCTGCGGTACTCACTGCCATATCGTTGCAGAGTGGACCGGCAGGCGACCTGGCGACCGTCCAGTGGCCGACCGGCGCTGCCCGCGCAGTTCGCGAACAGGGCGCGAGGTCACGTATGCTTCTCGATCGGTGTCCACGTCACGCGGCGGCATGTCCGGCGCGCTGATCTAGGCACCGTCGGCCGCCACCCCACCGGCGGCCACAGGGCAGTGGCTCAATTGGTAGAGCACCGGTCTCCAAAACCGGCGGTTGGGGGTTCGAGTCCCTCCTGCCCTGCGTCGCACATGTGGCACGTCCACCGGCTCACGGCCCCATCTGGGGCCAGCCGCCGCGGGTGTGCCACGTTGCGCCCGCAACCGCACCCGTTCGACGTGAAGAGGCACCGTGACCGACCTGGGTCAGACCACCACACCCTCCCGTTCAGCCAAGGGTCGGAGTGCGGGCGGCAACCCGATCGTCCGGCGGTTCCGTGCGCTCGGGGTGTTCATCAGCCAGATTCTTGACGAACTGCGCAAGGTCGTTCGGCCGACGCGCTCCGAGCTGTGGAACTACACGATCGTGGTCATCGTGTTTGTCACGGTGATGATGGCGTTCGTCTCGGGGCTCGACCTCGGGTTCGGCCGGCTCGTCGGGCTCGTCTTCGGTTCCTGACGCGCGCTGCGCAACCGAGTCCACCGCAACAAGGAAGAGGTTCGACGTGTCCGATCAGAGGACCGACCCTGCCGTACCCGCGTCCGAGGATATCGAAGTCGATGAGCCGACCCCTGAGGTCGACCAGTTCTCAGAGGTCGACGAGGCGGTACTTCTGGGTGAGGAGACGGCGAGCCGTGAGGCGCCCGCCGACGAGGTCGCCGCGCACCCGACACAGCCCGTCGATGACGACGGTGATGTCCTCGACGCTGTCGACCCGGTGGAGGCGTTCCGCGCCGATCTGGTGAGCAAGGTCGGCGACTGGTATGTCGTGCACAGTTACGCCGGCTATGAGAACCGTGTGAAGGCCAACCTCGAGACCCGCATCCAGTCCCTCAACATGGAGGACTACATCTTCGAGATCCAAGTGCCGATGGAGGAGGTCACCGAGATCAAGGGCGGTCAGCGCAAGCTGGTCCGGCGGGTCCGGTATGCCGGGTACGTGGTGGTGCGGATGGACCTCACCGACGAGTCGTGGGGCGCGGTACGCCACACTCCTGGAGTCACCGGCTTCGTCGGCAACGCGCATCAACCGGTCCCGTTGAGTACCGACGAGGTGTTCAGCATGCTGAAACCGACCGACCTGGTGTCACCGGCTGCGACGGCCGCCGGCCGCCCGGCGGCTGGCGACACCGGCACTGACAGCACCGTCGTCGACTTCGAGGTGGGGGAGTCGGTCACCGTGATGGATGGTCCGTTCGAGACCCTCCCCGCCACGATCTCTGAGATCAACGCCGACACCCAGAAACTCAAGGTGCTGGTTTCCATCTTCGGCCGCGAGACGCCGGTCGAGCTCGGCTTCACCCAGGTCGCCAAACTCTAGGGTCGTCGCGGAGTGTGCCCCGCGGGCCGTCATCACCACCGACCTTCACCCCTCCGCGGGGGAGCCGCGGACACTGCAAAGGGGTCATCGCCCACGGCGTCGGCCCACCATCACCGAAACAAGGACGGATATGCCTCCCAAGAAGAAGGTCTCCGGGTTCATCAACCTGCAGATCCAGGCTGGCGCCGCAACGCCGGCGCCTCCTGTCGGCCCCGCGTTGGGTCAGCACGGCGTCAACATCATGGAGTTCGTCAAGGCGTACAACGCGGCGACTGAGCACCAGCGTGGCAGCATCATTCCAGTCGTGATAACGGTCTATGAAGACCGCTCGTTCACCTTCATCACCAAGACCCCGCCTGCCAGCGAGTTGATCAAGAAAGCCGCGGGTGTACAGAAGGGCTCCGGCGAGCCACACAAGACGAAAGCCGGCAAACTCACGAACGACCAGCTCCGCGAGATCGCGGAGGCCAAGATGCCTGACCTCAACGCCAATGATGTGGATGCCGCGATGAAGATCATCGCGGGCACGGCACGCCAAATGGGCATTGAGACCGAGCGGTAGACGCCCGGTTCACGTCATCCCCGACCATTCGAGCGGGTGACGGTGAGGAGCCACCCGAGGTGCCTCACCAGTGGCAGGGCCTGCGCCGGCCCGACGACCACGACTCCACCGCAGAACACCAGGAGCAGCAGATGAAGCGCAGCAAGGCATACCGCGCCGCGGCAGACAAGATCGACTCGGCGGTGCTATACAGCCCCCTTGACGCCGTCCGGATCGCGAAGTCAGTCGCGTCGGCGAAGTACGACGAGACCGTCGAGGTCGCTTTCCGTCTCGGGATCGACCCTCGGAAGGCCGACCAGATGGTGCGCGGGACGGTGAACTTGCCGCACGGCACGGGCAAGACCGCTCGGGTCCTTGTCTTCGCGCACGGTGACAAGGCAGAGGCAGCGAAGGCTGCTGGTGCCGACTTTGTCGGCTCTGACGACATGATCGAGAAGGTCTCGGGCGGCTGGCTCGACTTCGACGCTGTGGTGGCTACGCCAGATCTCATGGGCAAGGTGGGTCGGCTAGGTAAAGTGCTCGGCCCGCGCGGCCTGATGCCAAACCCGAAGACCGGCACTGTCACGATGGACACTGCCAAGGCAGTCACCGATATCAAGGGTGGCAAGATCGAACTCCGTGTCGACAAGCACGCAAACCTCCACTTCATCATCGGCAAGGCGTCTTTCAGTGAGTCGGCGCTCGTCGAGAACTATGCAACCGCCCTTGAGGAGGTCCTTCGTCTCAAGCCGTCGTCGTCAAAGGGTCGCTACATCACCAAAGCGACAGTCGCGACGACCATGGGGCCAGGCATCCCGCTGGACGCTGGCAAGACCCGTAACCTTCTCGACGAGGCCACCGGTTCGGCTGCGGGCGCCTGACCGCACGTCGCCACGAGGGTCCGTCGAATGGCGGACCCTCGTTGTCGTCCGTGCGCACGGACCTTTCCGAGTGTCGAACTCCTGCGGAGCGACTGAATCTAGGATGACGCTCGCGCCTTTCGCGCCCTCTCTCGCCGAGTCCTAGGAATTCCTCTCGTGTCTGCGCTCCGTCGAGCGGCCTATAGCGCCGCACTGCTTACCGCCACCGCAGCGCTCTCCGCCTGCGGCACCATCGCTACGCCCGTTGCTCCCGAGCCGGTCGTGAGCGCGTCGCCTGCTGCCGCCACCGGCCCGAAAGTCGGCGACACTCTCGCCCTCACCGCCTTGGCGGCGGACAGCGGCGCGGCCGTCGTTGCCAAGAAGACGGCGCGCATGACGATGACCGTGACTGGTGCCCAGCAGGGCACGTACGAGGCCGATGTCGACTACCGGGGCGCGAAGTCCTCGGTGTCGATGGTGGTGACCCAGGGCGGACAGACCATCGACGTCCGGTTCGTCGGGGGAGTGATGTACATCGGCAGCGACAGCCTCGCTGCCCAGGCAGGCGGCAAACCGTGGATCACAATCGACCCCGCCGGCAAGGACGCAGTATCGAAGGCGTTGGGGCCGTTCCTCGCCCAGATGGAGGCCTCTTTCGTCAACCCGGCGGAACAGCTCACGGGCTATGACGGTGTCAACGCCCAGGTCACTGCCGTGGAGGCGGACCGCGTCACCTATACGGTGGCCCTCACCGCCGAGCAACTACGGGCCGCCGCGACACAGGCTGCCATCCCCACTCTTGACGAGACAGCTCTTGCCCAGCTGCCCAATGGCGTTACCTACGAGATGACTGTCGATGCAGCCATGCTGCCGGTGTCGATGTCGATGGAGATAGCCGGCCAGTCCATGGACGTCGAGTACTCCGACTGGGGGAAGCCGGTGACTATCGTCGCGCCCACGAGGTCCGAGGTTGGCTCCATCGAGGAGCCCTGACGGTTCGGGTTTTCGCCGATTTGGGCCGCAGTGGGCACGTCGCCTAGTGTTGGGGCGTCCAAAGACCGCCGGTTGTCACGTGCACCCGCACGAGACCGAAGGCTTCGCGAGAGCGGGCGACCAGCGCAGGCCACGACGCGAACGCCACCGATATCGGACCTCAGATCCGTCGCCGGGTGGCACTCGTATCCCGTGCCCTGCGCCGGGTCCTTCTTTCGTGAGCCGTCGCCGTCGGTCCGACACCGACGGAAGGAGGCGCCCATGTCTCGTGCTGACAAGGCCGCGGCGATCGCCGAGATCTCAGAAAAGTTTCGGAATTCGAACGCCGCTGTCCTGACCGAGTATCGCGGGCTCACGGTCCAACAGATCACCGAGCTCCGCACCTCGTTGCGAGGCCACGCGACCTACGCCGTGGTCAAGAACACGCTCACCGAACTTGCTGCCAAGGACGCTGGCATTGCCGCGTTCGATGGGCAGCTCGTCGGCCCCTCCGCCATCGCCTTCGTGAATGGCGACCCCGTGGAGGCTGCCAAGGGTCTGCGTGACTTCGCCAAGGCCAACCCGCTGCTCGTCATCAAGAGCGGCATGCTCGGCGGTGCTGCTCTCAGCGCCGCCGAGATCACCAAGCTCGCCGACCTGGAGTCCCGTGAGGTACTCCTCGCCAAGTTGGCTGGCGCAATGAACGCCTCGCTCAGCGGGGCTGTCTCGCTGTTCGCTGCTCCGCTGTCGCAGGCCGCTCGTGCCGTCGATGCGCTGCGGGCGAAGGTCGAGCAGGATGAGCCGTCGGCGGATGCCGCAGCGCTCGCGACCGATTTCGTGGGCGACGAGTCCACCTCAGAGGCCGAGTCGACCCCCGCCGCTGCCGAGGCCGATTCGTCCACCGACGCCGCCACGGGTGGCGACGCTGGTTGACCTCCGGGTCCGCCCAATCCCGATGTATCGCCACTCATGGCACACCAGAACGAAAGGACGCCAGACATGGCCAAGCTCAGCACTGACGAGCTCCTTGACGCTTTCAAGGAGATGACCCTTATCGAGCTCTCGGAGTTCGTCAAGCAGTTCGAAGAGACCTTCGGGGTGACCGCAGCCGCCCCTGTTGCGATCGCCGCGGGAGCCCCAGCCGCCGGTGGTGGCGATGTGCCCGCTGCAGAGGAGCAGGACGAGTTCGATGTCGTTCTCGAGGCTGCGGGCGACAAGAAGATTGCCGTCATCAAGGAAGTTCGGGCGCTGACTTCGCTCGGTCTCAAGGAGGCCAAGGATCTGGTGGACGGCGCTCCGAAGGCCGTTCTCGAGAAGGTCGACAAGGCGGCAGCCGAGAAGGCCAAGGAGCAGCTTGAAGGCGCTGGTGCCACCGTCACGCTCAAGTGACACGGTCCCCGCGAGGGGCCTGAGTACTCCGTCGAACGGGCGGGCTGGACTTCGGTCCGGCCCGCCCGTTCAGCGTACGGCGGGACCGGCCGGGCGGCTCGAGCCTGCCCAGGTGCTTGACGTGAGCCACGCGGGCCGTCATCCTCGTGCCGTCGCCTGGTACGTCAGTTGCCACTAGTCCTGCCCGAGGAGATCCATGCGGGCTGGACTCTCGCGCTATACACGGGTATGCTGTCGCGTTGCGCTGCCCTCTAATTTCCCTTGCTCGTTGTCGAGCCTCCTCATCGTCATGCCCCCGGTTGCCCGGGCGGAAGTGCGTGCGGGGGTCACGATGGTCCGGCCGGGTTGGGAGTAGCCATCTCGCACGACTGACCAGGCCCGTGGAAGGAACCCTCCTTGGCTGCCTCGCGCACCGCGTCCCCCGCAGTTTCCACCGCACTGACGGCTTCGGGCCGTCTGTCCTTCGCCAAGATTCGTGAGCCAATGGAGGTGCCCGACCTCCTCGCACTGCAGACCGAGAGTTTTGACTGGCTGCTCGGCAACGAGCGCTGGCAGTCCAGGGTCTCCGCCGCTCGGGCGGACGGGCGCGACGATATCCCTGACCGGTCAGGGCTGGAGGAGATTTTCGAGGAAATTTCCCCGATCGAGGACTTCGGCGGGTCGATGTCCCTCAGTTTCCGTGACCACCGTTTTGAAGACGTCAAGTACTCGATCGAAGACTGCCGGGAGCGTGACCAGACCTACTCGGCACCGCTCTTCGTAACGGCTGAATTCATGAACAACGTCACTGGTGAAATTAAGAGCCAGACGGTGTTTATGGGTGACTTCCCGCTGATGACCGAGCGTGGCACCTTCATCATCAACGGCACGGAGCGCGTCGTCGTCTCCCAGTTGGTGCGCAGCCCTGGGGTTTACTTCGAGCGCACGCCGGACAAAACCTCCGACAAGGACGTCTACACCGCGAAGGTCATCCCGAGTCGGGGTGCCTGGCTGGAGTTCGAGGTCGACAAACGGGATATGGTCGGCGTCCGGGTCGACCGCAAGCGAAAGCAGTCGGTCACGGTGCTGCTCAAGGCGCTCGGCTGGGGTGCCGACCGCATTCTCGAGGAATTCGGCGACTACGAGTCGATTCGGATGACCTTGGAAAAGGACCACACCACCGACCAGGACGATGCCCTCCTCGATATCTACCGCAAGCTCCGTCCGGGTGAACCACCGACCAAAGAGGCAGCGCAGTCGCTGCTCGACAACTTGTACTTCAACGGCAAGCGCTACGACCTGGCCAAGGTTGGCCGCTATAAGATCAACAAGAAGCTCGGCGTCGATAACGAGTTGACCCAGTCGACTCTCACCATCGACGACGTCGTCGCCACGATCAAGTACCTCGTCGCGCTACACGCCGGGGAAGAGACCATTGCTGGCACCCGCCGTGGTGAGGCAGTCGAGTTGCGCGCCGAGACCGACGACATCGACCACTTCGGCAACCGACGGTTGCGCAATGTCGGCGAGCTCATCCAGAACCAGGTCCGTACCGGCCTGTCTCGGATGGAGCGCGTCGTCCGGGAGCGGATGACGACCCAGGACGTCGAGGCCATCACCCCGCAGACGCTGATCAACATCCGCCCAGTGGTGGCGTCGATCAAGGAGTTTTTCGGCACCAGCCAACTGTCCCAGTTCATGGATCAGAACAACCCGCTGGCAGGCCTGACGCACAAGCGCCGCCTGTCGGCCCTCGGCCCAGGAGGTCTATCTCGCGACCGTGCCGGCATGGATGTCCGAGATGTCCACCCGTCGCACTACGGCCGGATGTGCCCCATCGAGACTCCCGAAGGGCCGAACATCGGGCTGATCGGCTCGCTGGCGTCCTATGGGCGGATCAACTCGTTCGGCTTCATCGAGACCCCGTATCGCAAGGTCGAGAAGGGCCGGATCACCGACAACGTGCACTACCTCTCGGCTGACGAGGAGGACGAGCACGTCATCGCCCAGGCAAACGCCGCCCTGAACGAGAAGGGCGATCGCTTCGCCCAAGAGCGGGTGCTGGTGCGGGTCAAGGGCGGCGAGGTCGAGTACGTCCCGGCCGAGGAGGTCGACTACATCGACGTCTCGCCGCGCCAGATGGTCTCGGCAGCCACCGCGTTGATTCCATTCCTCGAGCACGACGACGCTAACCGTGCGCTGATGGGCTCGAACATGCAGCGGCAAGCAGTGCCCCTGGTGCGCGCCGAGGCGCCGCTGGTCGGTACTGGTATGGAGTACCGCGCAGCGGTCGACTCCGGTGATGTCGTGGTGGCTGAGAAGGCCGGTGTCGTGACCGAGGTTTCGGCTGACCTGGTCACCATCGCGCAGGACGACGGCACCAGCCGGACCTATCGGATCAGCAAGTTCGCTCGCTCCAATCAGGGCAACAGTTACAACCAGGTGGTGCGGGTCGATGAAGGCCAGCGGGTGGAGGCCGGGCGACTAATCGCCGACGGTCCGGCCACCGAGGGCGGCGAGATGGCCCTTGGGCGAAACCTTCTGGTCGCATTCATGCCCTGGGAGGGCCACAACTACGAAGACGCGATCATCCTGAGCCAGCGCCTGGTCCAAGACGACGTGCTGTCCTCCATCCACATCGAGGAACACGAGGTCGACGCTCGCGACACCAAGCTCGGGCCAGAAGAAATCACCCGAGACATCCCGAACGTGAGCGAGGACGTCCTCGCGGACCTCGACGAACGCGGCATCATTCGAATCGGTGCCGAGGTGCGCGACGGTGACCTGCTGGTCGGCAAGGTCACGCCGAAGGGCGAGACCGAGCTGACCCCGGAGGAGCGGCTGCTCCGGGCGATCTTCGGAGAGAAAGCTCGCGAGGTCCGTGACACGTCGCTGAAGGTCCCGCACGGCGAGACCGGCACGGTGATCGGCGTCAAGGTGTTCGACAAAGACGAGGGCGACGAGTTGCCGCCGGGCGTCAACCAGCTCGTGCGGGTGTACGTCGCGAACAAGCGCAAGATCACCGATGGCGACAAACTCGCTGGACGACATGGCAACAAGGGCGTCATCTCCAAGATCCTTCCCGTCGAGGACATGCCGTTCCTTGAGGACGGCACTGCGGTCGACGTCGTGCTCAACCCGCTCGGTGTCCCGGGCCGCATGAACGTCGGGCAGATCCTCGAACTACACCTCGGCTGGGCTGCCAGCCGGGGGTGGGAGGTCGCGGGGAGCCCCGATTGGGCCGCGCAGGTGCCGGCGGAAGGCCGGGCGGCCGCTCCAGGAACTCGGGTTGCCTCGCCGGTGTTCGACGGCGTTCGCGAAGACGAGATCGTCGGGCTGCTCGAAAGCACCACACCGACCCGCGACGGGCAACGTCTGGTGGATGGGTCCGGCAAGGCGCGACTCTTCGATGGTCGATCCGGCGAGCCGTTCCCCGAGCCGGTGTCGGTTGGCTATATGTACATCCTCAAGTTGCACCACCTCGTCGATGACAAGATCCACGCGCGGAGCACCGGTCCGTACTCGATGATCACCCAGCAGCCGCTCGGTGGGAAGGCACAGTTCGGTGGACAGCGGTTCGGCGAGATGGAGGTCTGGGCGCTCGAGGCGTACGGAGCGGCGTACGCGCTGCAGGAACTGCTCACCATCAAGTCTGACGACGTCAACGGTCGAGTGAAGGTGTACGAGGCCATCGTCAAGGGCGAGAACATCCCGGAGCCCGGCATTCCCGAGTCGTTCAAGGTGCTCATCAAGGAGATGCAGAGCCTCTGCCTCAACGTGGAGGTGCTCTCCACCGATGGCAGCACCATCGAGATGCGTGAGGCCGAAGAAGACGTCTTCCGGGCCGCCGAGGAACTCGGCATTGACCTCTCTCGCCGCGAGCCCAGCAGCGTCGAAGAGGTCTAACCCGGATGAAGCCGCAAGCGGGATAAGACTGGCTACCTGGGATGGACGGTCGGCTGGGCGCAGCCCATCCTGGTCGTTCGTCCCGCCACAGACGTAGAGCAAACGTTCACGAGAACGAGAGTAGGGAAGCACCACGTGCTGGATGTCAATTTCTTCGATGAGTTGCGCATCGGCCTCGCGACGGCTGAGTCCATCCGGGCCTGGAGCCATGGCGAGGTCAAGAAGCCTGAGACCATCAACTACCGCACCTTGAAGCCGGAGAAGGATGGGCTGTTCTGCGAGAAGATCTTCGGCCCCACCCGTGACTGGGAGTGCGCCTGTGGCAAGTACAAGCGAGTGCGCTTCAAGGGCATCATCTGCGAGCGCTGCGGAGTCGAGGTCACTCGTGCCGCGGTGCGTCGGGAGCGGATGGGGCACATCGAGTTGGCGGCACCGGTAACCCACATCTGGTATTTCAAGGGAGTTCCGAGCCGTCTCGGCTACCTGCTCGACCTCGCCCCCAAGGATCTTGAGAAGGTCATCTACTTCGCGGCGTACATGATCACGCACGTCGACGACGAGCAGCGGCATGCCGATCTGCCGTCACTCGAGGCGCAGATCCAGGTCGAGAAGAAGGAACTCGAAAACCGCCGCGATGCCGACGTCGAGTCACGGGCCAGGAAGCTCGAGCAAGACATCGCCGCGCTCGAGGCTGAGGGCGCCAAGTCCGACGCCAAGCGTAAAGTGCGTGACTCCGCTGAGCGTGAAATGAACTCCATCCGGCGCCGCGCCGACCAGCAGGTCGAGCGTTTGGAGCAGGTATGGGACCGTTTCAAGAACCTCAAGGTGCAGGATCTCGAGGGCGACGAAGTGCTCTATCGGGAGATGCGTGACCGTTTCGGTCTGTACTTCGGTGGCGGCATGGGTGCTGCCGCTATCCAGAAGCGGCTTGAGACCTTCGACCTCGAGGCCGAGGCCGCGTCGCTGCGCGACATCATCGCCAACGGCAAGGGGCAACGTAAAACTCGTGCTCTGAAGCGACTCAAGGTGGTGTCCGCGTTCCAGACCACCTCGAACCAGCCCGCCGGCATGGTGCTCGACGCGATCCCCGTCATCCCGCCGGACCTGCGGCCGATGGTGCAACTCGACGGCGGTCGGTTTGCGACTTCTGATCTCAACGACCTCTACCGCCGAGTCATCAACCGCAATAACCGCCTCAAGCGTCTGCTCGATCTCGGCGCGCCCGAGATTATCGTCAATAACGAAAAGCGGATGCTCCAGGAGGCGGTCGACAGTCTGTTCGACAACGGCCGTCGTGGCCGCCCGGTCACCGGGCCGGGAAACCGTCCGCTGAAGTCCCTGTCCGACATGCTCAAGGGCAAGCAAGGCCGGTTCCGCCAGAACCTGCTCGGGAAGCGCGTCGATTACTCCGGCCGCTCCGTCATCGTCGTCGGCCCACAGCTCAAGTTGCACCAGTGCGGGCTGCCCAAGCAGATGGCACTGGAGTTGTTCAAACCGTTCGTCATGAAGCGTCTCGTCGATCTGGACCATGCCCAGAACATCAAATCGGCCAAGCGCATGGTCGAACGCCAGCGCCCGATCGTCTGGGATGTGCTCGAAGAGGTCATCACCGAGCACCCGGTGCTACTTAACCGAGCACCGACGCTGCACCGTCTGGGTATCCAGGCATTTGAGCCACAGTTGGTTGAGGGCAAGGCAATCCAGATCCACCCGCTGGTCTGCACGGCCTTCAACGCCGACTTCGACGGCGACCAGATGGCGGTGCACGTACCGCTGTCAGCCGAGGCGCAAGCCGAGGCCCGCATCCTGATGCTGTCGTCGAACAACATCCTGAAGCCAGCTGACGGGCGGCCGGTGACCATGCCCACTCAGGACATGATCATCGGGCTCTACCACCTCACGGGCGAGATCGAGGATGGCATTGGGTCGGGCCGGATGTTCTCCAGCCCGGCCGAGGCACGGATGGCGTACGACGCGGGCGAGATCGCGCTTGGCTCAGTGGTCAAGATCCGGCTACGACATCTCGTACCGACCCCGCTCGCGTCGCTGCCCGAGGGCGTCGAGGTCGACGTTCGTGGCTTTGTCGGTTCGATGATCGTCGAGACGACGCTCGGGAGAGCGCTGTTCAACGAGACGCTCCCTGAGGACTATCCGTACGTCAATGACCAGGTCGACAAAAAGCGACTGTCGACGATCGTCAACGACCTCGCCGAGCGCTACAGCAAGGTGCAGGTGGCGGCCAGCCTCGATGCGCTCAAGGAGTATGGCTTCCACTGGGCGACCCGTTCGGGCACCACGGTGGCTATCTCCGATGTCGTTACCCCGCCGCGCAAGCTCGAGATCCTCGAGGGCTATGAGACCAAGGCCATCAAGGTCCAAACCCAGTACGAGCGCGGGCTCATCACCGACGACGAGCGGCGCCAAGAGCTCATCGAGATCTGGACTCAGGCAACAAACGAGATCGCCAAGGAGATGGAGGCGAATATCCCGCGCACCAACACCATCTTCCGGATGGTGTCCTCGGGCGCCCGAGGGAACTGGATGCAACTGCGTCAGATTGCCGGGATGCGTGGCCTGGTGTCGAACCCGAAGGGCGACATCATCCCGCGGCCGATCCGGGCGAACTTTCGTGAGGGCCTCTCGGTGCTCGAGTTCTTCATCTCGACGCACGGGTCACGCAAGGGGTTGGCCGATACTGCGCTGCGCACCGCTGACTCCGGGTACCTCACGCGACGATTGGTCGACGTCTCTCAGGACGTGATTATTCGCGAGGACGACTGCGGCACGGAACGCGGGCTCGCCATGCCAATCGCGGCGGTCGACGAGCGCACCAGCACCCGATCAGTGCACGACGACGTCGAGACGTCGGTGTATGCCCGGACGCTCGCCGAGGATGTCGCTGCCGGCGGAGAAGTCCTTGCCCAGGCTGGGATCGACCTCGGTGACGTCGTCATCGGTGCGCTGTTCGCGGCCGGTGTCGACTCGGTGAAGATCCGATCGGTGCTGACGTGCGACTCCAAGGTCGGAACCTGCGCCAAGTGCTACGGCCGTTCGTTGGCGACCGGCAAGCTCGTCGATATCGGTGAGGCGGTCGGCATCATCGCTGCTCAGTCGATCGGTGAGCCTGGGACGCAGCTCACGATGCGGACCTTCCACACCGGTGGTGTGGCCGGTGACGACATCACTCAGGGTCTGCCGCGTGTGGTGGAGCTGTTCGAGGCGCGCACCCCGAAGGGTGTAGCCCCCATCGCCGAGGCGTCCGGTCGGGTCGCCATCGAGGAGACCGACAAGGCGCGGCGGCTGCTGCTCACCCCCGACGACGGCTCCGAGGAGCACGCTTACCCGGTGTCGAAGCGGGCTCGGCTGCTCATCTCCGACGGCCAGCAAGTACAGGTCGGCGAGCAACTCACCCAGGGCTCGATCGACCCCAAGCAGGTGCTGCGGATCCTTGGCCCGCGGTCGGTACAGATGCACCTGGTGGACGAAGTCCAGAGCGTCTACCGCCAGCAGGGGGTGTCGATCCACGACAAGCACATCGAGGTGATCGTGCGGCAGATGTTGCGCCGCATTACGGTCATCGAGTCTGGCGACGCCGATCTGCTCCCAGGCATGCTCGCCGAGCGTGGTCGTTTCGAGGAGGAGAACCGTCGCGTAGTCGCAGAAAGTGGCCGGCCGGCGTCCGGGCGTCCGGAACTGATGGGCATCACCAAGGCGTCGTTGGCGACTGAGTCGTGGTTGTCAGCCGCGTCCTTCCAGGAGACCACGCGAGTGCTCACTGAAGCCGCAATGGAGGGTAAGTCGGACTCCCTTCTCGGTTTGAAGGAGAACGTGATCCTCGGCAAGTTGATCCCGGCTGGAACCGGTCTGCCGCGATACCGCAACATCACGGTGGAGCCGACCGAGGAGGCAAAGGCGGCGATGTATTCGATGCCGAGCTACGAGGACTTTGCCTACTCCGGCTTTGGCCCGGGGTCGGGCGAGGCCGTGCGGCTGGACGACAGCGAACTCGGTCTCGACCGGCTCTGAGGAGCCACTCTCGATGGCGGGCGTGTCGGTCTCACCGGCAGGCCCGCCATCAGTGGTGTTGGCTGCCACGGGTGTCCGGTCTCGCAGCGGGTGGACAGTGTCCGCTGATTGAGGCTGGTCATGGATACCTACTCGCCCGTGGTGGTCATCCCCGCACTGTGAGGTCGTAGACCGCGGCGTCGCCGTTCTCGAAGCGTCGTGTCGCGTACGGCTCGAGGGTTGTCGCAGAGGGCCGGGTCTTGTCTACGTA
>JBOFLG010000052.1:0-5809 GCA_051657745.1 Dermatophilaceae bacterium
CGCCGGGTGCGCCGGGGAGGCCGGCGAAGCCGTCGCGTCCTGGTCAGGGGGAGCCGTCGCGGCCGGAGGCGCCGGAGATTGGTGCGGTGCCGTCGTTGTTGGCGCCGCCGGTGCTGGGTCCGGGGCCGGGTGCGGGTGCGCCGCCGGTTCCGCCGGGTGCGCCGGGGAGGCCGGCGAAGCCGTCGCGTCCTGGTCAGGGGGAGCCGTCGCGGCCGGAGGCGCCGGAGATTGGTGCGGTGCCGTCGTTGTTGGCGCCGCCGGTGGTGGGTCCGGGGCCGGGTGCGGGTGCGCCGCCTATGCCGCCGGGTGGGGTGGGGCCGCGGGGTAAGCCGTCGCGTCGTGGTCAGGGGGCGGAATCGCCCAATTGGTCGACTTTGCAGGGGGGGCGGCCGGAGGCGCCGGAGGCGCCGGAGGTGGGTGCGGGTCGTGAGGCGGTGCGCGAGAGCCCGGGTGGGCTATCGCGGTCGACACCCTTGCCGCCGCCGGTGCTACCACCAGGACCCGGCTCGCGCCGGCCAGGCGACCGTTCGCCTCGACGCGCCGTTCCTGGGGGCACCGAGCGGCCGGTTTCCAGGACACCATCAGATCTTGCTCCACCCGATGTGGAGCTAGGTCGCAGCAACGCGACCGGCCCACGTCCGGATGCGCCGGAGGTGGGCGAGGGCCGTGAGGCGGTACGGGATAGCCCGTGGTCGGATGGGCCGGAGCCAGATGGCACGTCGCCGGTCCCGCCGTCGCGGCCACGCCACCGCGGTAGGCGAGAGCCGGCGTCATCCACAGGCCCTGACACAACGACACCGCCGGGCGAACGGCTCGACAAGCAGCAGGTCGATGACGAGCGTGAGCAACAACTCGGCCCGAGCCGTGCCGTAGACGGGGCGTCGGCCGCGGCGCCGGAGGGCATCCGGCCTCCCCGCCTAGCGTCGGCACGCGGTGGCCTGCCCGGGCTGGGTCGCACCGGGCGACAGGTGCGTCGTCGCGCCGACCTTCCGGGACGAGCGCCCAGCGATCCATCTCCCGCCCAGAGCCCAGCACGCCGTGCCGAGCGAGAGGACGGTCCCGCACGCGGCGTCCCGTCTGCCGGTCGCCCTCGCCGTCGCCCGGGCTGACCCGCCGCGGCGCATCGTCGAGACCGCATCGCGGTGGCCCACTCGCCGGGTACAGCGACCAGCGTCTCGCGGGTGCGGTCGGGTCGGCTCGGTGGTCCGACCGGACTCGTGCCACCTGACGTGGATTTCGATGGTTCGTTGATGTTTGTGCTGGTCAGCGAGGCGCGGTCGGGTCGGCTCGGCTCGGTGTTCCGAGGTCGGAAGCCGATGACTGGGCAATGCCCTAGATGTACTCGCCACGCGAGTCTCGCGTTCGCTATGTTCAAATTTCAGTTACCGGAGGAGTGCCTACAATGGTTGACAATTTGTTTCACGGAACGGGCGACAATGTTGGCTCTGCCCACGACGACATCCATGCCGACTATGACGTGATAGATCGGTACGTGAAGGATTCAGCCGACGCATGCGATCAGTGGAGAGGAACAATGGCGGGGACGCTGCCCGGCGTCAACGGGTACATGCCGGGTCTCCCACTGGTTCTCAGCAGTCTAGGGCTGCCGGCTGTAGACACCATCAATGGGTGGCTGAAGGATACCTGCGAAAACTGGCGGCAGACCAGCAATGACTATCACGGACAACTCATGTATCTGGGTACCGACATGTTGGCTTGCAAGATGTACTACATGAATGCTGACATTGAAGCCGGGCGCCTGACGATGAACACCGAAATTCTGGCGCAGATTGAACACGGAAACCAGTGGATTCGCCAACGGAATACCGCAACCGCCGATTCGAACGCGGACACCATTGTCAAAAACCGCGAGAGGGGTGGCGGCGACCACAATGCGGAGGCGGCAGCATCGAACGATGCAATCATGGCGCGCAACGAAGAGACCACCGAGGCGAACGATGAGATCGAGGTGTTTAACGCGGGAGTCGCCGCTGAGCATGACGCCGATGTCAGCGAAGGCGGCGACAGTCCGGTGCCGGGCGAAGAGAGCATGTATGGCGAGGAAGAGGCGCACTGGCGGGATGTGCGCCAGGCGCAAATAGACGATGGTCTATTTAGTGGCTAGATCTAGGTGATGTGTGGGAATTACTCTCTGAGGAGGAATCGTGGCATACACGGATCAGGAAATCCGCGTCGATTTCGACTCTCTCGACCGGTTCGCGGTGGCAGTTGAGGATGACGTGAACCGCACCTTCCGGCCTGCGGTCCAGCGCGCGGTTTCTCGGATCGAAGGCGCGGATGGTGCGATCGGCGGCGACCCTCGGTTCGAGGAAGCAGCACTCGTGCAACGCCAGGGCCAGACGACGACCGCCTCGGCGCGAGCGTTTCTCGATCTGCTTGGCGAGCATGTCTGCGTGATGGTGGCAGACGTTCAGCGGGCCCGTCGGCAGTACGAGGATTGTGACCTGAGTGCTGCGGAGCAGGTCAACCTCGAGCGGGCACAGTGGTGGTCGAGTACCCTCGCTGCCCCTGGTATGCCGGGCAACATCTTCGTCGCCGACGGTCACCAGGCCGACGGCCCTGGTCGCCGCATGGACGGCGACGGCTGTGACTGAATTCTCAGCTTTCAGCCTCGACCAGTTGATCCAGTTCGTCGAATTCGACGACCCTGGAAAGTTGGCTGAATGTGCTGAAGGTTGGATGCAGTTGTCCGAGGTGCTCGGCGCGCAGCGTGACGCACTCCGCGCCGAGCGCGACAAACTCGAGCCCGGCTGGCGGACCCACTCCGCCAGTCTCTTTTCCCACCGAGTCGATGGCACCCTCGCTGCGCTCGATGAGCAAATGGTTCTGGCGCGGGAGAACAGCGACGCCTGGTCACAGGTCGCGGACGCGTCTCGGGAGGCGACCCGGGTGGCGGAACGCGCTCGGCGCAGCGCCGGCTCGGACTTCGCCCGAGCCGCACACCGGGCCCAGCGTGGTGCCGTGCGCAGCGGTGGGGCTGGCGCAGCGCTGCCGCTGGGCCAGTCCGTGCTGCGGCGTCACGTCGAGGCGCCGCTCGAAGAGGAGTTGCGGAGGACCCTCGCCCAGGCTGCTCGGGTGTACACGGAGGCAGCTTCCAGAATGCGCCCGCTCGGTACCCCGCAGAACGCGGAGGAGGGCACTGGGCGGGACGCCACTGGGCCAGCGTCCGCCGTCGTGGACTCGGAGATCCCGGGAGGGTCGCCCCCGACTGGCGGGTCGCCGCCGGACGGGGGAGACGAGAACCAGATGTCAGGCGTGGCTGCCGCAGGTCCAGTCGCGACCGGCGGTGGCCTGGGCCTGATAGCGGCAGCGGATGACGCGACCCCACGCGGCGCTGATCCGCAGTCCGTGCTGGCCGGTGGTGGTGGTCCCGATCCCGGCCGGCCCGGGCCAGCCCGTGGGCTCTTCAGCGATCTGGCGAACGGCGCCACCGTCGTTCTCTCGCCGGTGGTGTCGGCGCAGTCAGATGCTGTCGGCCCGCTGGTCGCGGATGGTGGTCCGCTCGGGTCGGTGCCTCCCGGTGTCCCGGCCACCACCCTGGTGGCGCCGACGGCTAGAGCAGACAAAGGTCTGTTCGCGACCACCGAGACCACCGCGACCATTGCGCCACCGTCAGGCGTGCTGGGTGTGGTGGTGACAGGCGTGGTGGGCATGGTGCCGACGAGCACGGAGGGCACGACCCTGGCCACCGGGTCCAGCCCAGTCCCGATCAGAACCCGGGACGGGGGCCCGGCGACGACGTCGAGCAAAGTCCCCGTTGGCGCCGGGCGCGATGGGTCCACGACGGGCTCTGCGCGCGCCCGTGCGTTGGCCCCTGGCGCCACCGGAGGCAGCGCGGCGGTGGGGGTTGCTACGGGCGGACGGTCCAACCCTGCGGGCCCCGTCGCGGCAGCGCCGGCCTTCGCCGCGCACGCTCCAGCGCCATCTGACTACTGGGGCCGTCATCGGCCTGCCGGCGTGCCGGCGCCGGAGCCCGTTGCACCCGTCCAAGGAGAGGCCCGACTGCCCGGACGGCTCGACGCCGCGTTCGTGGGTGAGGCGGAGGTGTGGCGGCCGTCATCCACTGTTGCGTCGGTGATCGACGGGCCCACTGTCACGAGGAGACAGCCATGACCGAACGAACCCGGCCGCCATGGGATGCCGATGTGAGGCCGACGGCCGACGTATCGGCGCTGCACGCCTCGCGGACGGTCGGGCCTCCCGCCGACGCCGAGGTGGACGCTGCGGCGGAGCATTCTGCACGCGTGGCCGATCAAGCCGAGGTAACGGAGGCGGTAGTCGCCGCCAGTGGGCCTACGCAACCGGCCGCGCAGGCTGCCGTACCGACCATCGCCCGGCGGTTGGCGCGTGCCGACGCATCGGCCGACTCCACCGCAGCGGCCGCATCCGCCGGCTCTGGCCGGACCGCCGTGCTCACCATGGCCAGAGCAGCGGATGGTGCCCGGGCTGCGTCCGCCGGACGGATCCGCCCACCTGACCCGGATGTCGACCCGCCAGAACCCGATCGGCCCCACCCGGTGCTACCGCGCGGGCGGATCGGCCCGGTGCACGTCGGCCAGCTGCTGTGCGTGCAGATGGCCGTGCTGGTGGTGTTCGCGGTCGTGGGCTACGGACCAACAACTGCCGCCACGCTCGCTGCTGCCGTCGGGTGCGCGGCGCTGATCATTGTGCTCACCACCATGATCCCGATTCGAGGTCGGGCCGCCGCTCAGTGGCTGCTGCTCGCCATCCGCTTCACGCTGCGGCAGATGGGCCCGCCAGACGACCCCATTCATGACTCCCCGGCGTATCTCCCGTCAGTTCTGGTGCCGGGCAGCGTGATCGGCACTCTGGAGCTCGACAACGAGCAGCGCATCGGCATCCTTGAGCACCCGGATGGCGTCACGGTGTTGTTCGCACCCGCGCCCGCGCCCGGCGGCGCTGACGGCCCCGACGAGGTCGGCACGGGCCCGCGCGCTACGGATGCCGAGCGGTCGCCATCCGTGCTCTCGCCTGTCGCGCTGCTGCGCGCCCTCCCGGCGACCGCGCCGCCGGCGTCCGTCCAGCTGCTGACGCTCACCACGGCACCGTCGGGCGAGGACGACCGGTCCGCTCGGACCTACCGCGAGCTGCAGCCGTCTCGGCCGACGTATCGCGGAACCTGGTTGGCGCTGACCTTGCAGCGCACCGTCTCGCACTGGTCCGACGATGATCTGGCCCAGACCCTGGGTGCCCTGCTGCGTGGGGTTCAGCGCAGACTGGCAAAGAGCGGCGAGCGGCTCGTCGTGGTCGACCCCGACGACTTCGCCGCAGTGTTCGCCGCAGTCCTCCGCCTGCCTCAGCTGGAGCCGGTCGTCGAGCGATGGCGGGCCTGGGAACTCCCTGATGAGTCGCACGTCTCGTATCAGGTGGTCCGGTGGGGCGGCCGCGACGGCGATGACCCGGCCACGCTGCTCGACTCCCTCGCGATGCTTCCCGGAGCCAGCACAGTGCTGTCACTCGCGGTACGCCGCGCCGAGGCCGAGCCGAGCGTACCCGGACAGGACCACGGCGAGCTCGAGATCGAGGGCACGCTGCGAGTATGCGCGCAGCCGGGAGAACCGCTGAAATATGCCTGTGCCGCAGCGGTATCGGCCGCGGATGACCTCGGCGCACAACTGCGGCGATACGACGGGATGCAGCGCGCGGGCGCCGTGGCCACGACACCGTTCGGAGGGTTCTCGAGATGACCACGACCACCTGGCGCGAGCGGGGCCCCATTGCCGCGCACCACCGGATCCGCTCGGACGCCCTGATGTCTCTGGTGCCC